>JAEXTK010000177.1 GCA_023406985.1 Spirochaetota bacterium
TACGCGGTCGCGCGCCGCGGCCGCGGGACACGCGGCCGCGAGCAGCACACAAGGAGAAGCGTATGGCAATAGACGAGATGGAAAAGAAACTCCGGCCGCCGGAGATCGAGCTGAAACCCTATCCCCCGAAGGTGATCACCCTGGCTTCCGGCGAGAAGATGGTAGTCCGTGAAGCGCGGCGCGAGGAAGTCGGCGCCCTGCTCGGCACGGTGCATCCGCTCATCGGCGTCCCCTCGGATTTCTACGACATCGTCGCGGTGCGCATGTACTCCGAGATCCTCGGCTGGTACCGTTACCGCGTCGCGAACGAGTTCGTCCTCGTGGGCGTCATCGACGGCGTCATCGCCGGCATCGTCACGAGCCGCCACGTCTCGCCGAAGCTCGGCATGAGCCTCCACACGCTCACGATCAAGCGCGGTCTCCGCGTCGGCGCCCAGCTCTTCGCCGCGAAGATGGAGCACCACATCGAAATCCTCGGCGAGGACGAAGTGTACATCGTCGCCGAGAGCCCGAACGGCTTCAAACGCTGGATGATCGAGTACCAGCTCGAGGACCGCTCCAGCCAGTTCCCCGAGGTGCGCCACGAGCTCGGCGGCGTGCCGACCTTCGTGCTCACCCGCAAGCTTTGGGACGCGGTCAAGGCCGTGAAGTGCACGGGCAGCCGCCCCGTTTCAGCGGAAGACCTCAAGTCCGCCGAGAAATTGATCATGCCGAAGGAGTATTCACAGCTCCCCGGTTTCAAGAGGTAGCGTATGGCCCCCAGGGTCGGAATAGTGGGTATCGGGCATACCCGCTTCGGGAATTCTTCGGAATACGATCTGGCGGACGTCATGGCCTACGCGGCCACCGACGCCCTGCTGGATGCGGGTTTCTTGGAGAAACGGAAGGAGATCGACCAGGTCTTCGTGGCGAACATGGCCTCCGGCATGTTCTGCCATCAGAGCGCGGTGGCCTCCGCGCTCGTGAGCAGGATGGATATGGAGCCCGTGCCCGCCGAGCTCATCGAGAACGGGCCGGCTTCCGGCGCGAGCGCGGTGAAGGTCGGCTACATGGCCGTAGCCTCCGGCTTGGCCGACGTCGTGCTCGTGGTGGGCGGCGAGATCATGCGGAAGGTGACGGGCTGGAACGCCACGGACATCGTCGCATCGATGTTGCATACCGAGGCCGAGTACAACATGGGCCTCACGCTGCCGGGCTTCGGCGGCATGTTCACGCGCCTGTACATGGAGAAGTACGGCCTCACCGAGCGCGACCTCGCGCTCGTGGCGGTCAAGGATCACGACAACGGCGCGAAGAACAAGTACGCGCACGTCCAGGCGACGTGCACGATAGAGGCGATCGCCGACGGCCCCGAAGCCGACGTCGTCAACAACTACATCGCCGAGCCGCTCCGCATGTACTCCACCTGCCCGGTCACCGACGGCGCGGCGGCCCTGCTTCTCGT
This sequence comes from Spirochaetota bacterium, assembly GCA_023406985.1. GTDB lineage: Bacteria > Spirochaetota > Spirochaetia > Treponematales > Breznakiellaceae > JAEXTK01. Next base: position 1,445 of record JAEXTK010000177.1, read on the forward strand.
GAACATGGATTCGCCCAAGGCGAAGCAGTTCGCCAAGAAGCCCATCCGCATCGCGGGCGTGGCGAGCGCGACGGACACCCACTGCGTGCACAACCGCGCGGATCCGCTGCAGCTCAACGCGGTCCGCATCGCGGGGGAGAAGGCGTTCAAGATGGCGGGGCTCAGGCCCTCCGACATCTCCTTCGCCGAACTCCACGACGCCTTCGTCATCCTGGAACTCGCGATCAGCGAGGAGCTCGGCTTCTTCCCGCGCGGCAAGGCCTTCGAGGCGGTGCGGAAGGGAGAAACCCGCATCGACGGCAAGCTCCCGATCAACACCTCGGGCGGCCTCAAGTCGAAGGGCCATCCGGTGGGCGCCACGGGCGTTTCGCAAGTGGTGGAGCTCGTCCGGCAACTGCGCGGCGAGGCGGAGGAAGGGCGCCAGGTGAAGGATCCGAAGTACGGCATGTCCGTCAACTTCGGAGGATTCGGCAACAACGTCGCAGCGGTGATCTGCGCGAAGGATTAAGGAGGACGCCATGATCGATTTCAGCATGTACGATGTCGTCGCTCCCAAGATCAGCGCCTGGAAATGCGACAAGTGCGGGGCCGTCTACTATCCCGCGCCGATGGTCTGCGGCAAGTGCGATGCCCGGCGGGACCCCGTGACGGGGAAGGGCTGGTCCACCTTCGATCTGGAAGGCCCGTGCACGCTCCTGACCTGGACGCGCGTCTGGAACCTTCCCGAGGGCTACACTAAGAAGTTCCTGCAGTTCGGTATCGTCCAGTTCGAGAACGGACTGCGCGCTTCCGGCCGCGTGGAAGTGGAGAATCCGAAGTCCGGCATGAAGTTGACGGCGACGGTCGAGGAATCGGACGAGCGTCCGGGCAAGCCGGTAAAAGTGTTCGTATTTAAGTAACGGAAGGGTGGCGATGGCCGACGAAAACCTGAGCTTCGACGTGTACACGCGACTCAGCGAGCGGATACTCAAATGGGAGTATCCGCCGGGCCATCGCCTCACCGAAGAGGCGCTCTGCACCGAGTTTTCCGTCAGCAGGAGCCCCGTCCGCGAGGCGCTCGGCATGCTCGCCGAGCGGGGCCTCGTGGACAAGAAAGCACGACTGGGCTACAGCGTCCGGCGCCTCGACCTCAAAGAGATCAACGAGTATTACGACGTCCGCCTGATCCTTGAGGTGGCGGCCGTGGAAAAACTGTGTCGGGAAGGCATGGACGCGGCGGCCTTGGATGCGCTCGAGAAGCGCTGGGCCACGCTCCGGGACGGCTTGCCGGAACTGGCTCCCGATGCCGCCACGGAGGACGAGGATTTCCATCGAGCCCTGGCCAAGGCGTGCGGCAACGGAGTCCTCTGCAGCCTCCTCGGCAAGATCGACAGCCGCATCCACTTCGTGCGGATCGCGGACATCACCGACCCCGAGCGGCTCAAGACCACCTGTACCGATCACCTGGAAATCATCGAAGCGCTTCGCCGACGCGACGCCGTAGCGGCGACCGCATCGCTCAGACGCAATATCGAATGGGGGAAGAAGAACGTGGAAGCGGCGATACGGGACGCCTTGGTACGTGCGCACCTCTCCGTATAGGTGCGGCGGGGCGATTATGGGCTTGGATGCCGTCGCGGCCGAAGCGCCGCCGGGCAAACCTCCTCGCGTTTCCGGAGACCGGCCGCCGGGCCGGCTCGTATTCACCGCCGACGCCGCGGGTTCGCTTTTTCCCCTCCTGCCTTTCTCCTGCATCGTACAGAGCGTTTTCCGATCAGCCCTGAACCTGAAAATCTCCACCGACCCGCATCTCGTTTCGCTCATCGCCGATCCGCGGCACGCGCATCCGCGCGGAGCCGTCATCCTCGGCGCCCGCTTCGACGAGTGGACAATTGAGCGCGGCTCGTCCGGCTATTTCGACGGCTCCCGTCTTTCGTTCGCCGACGCCGACGCTCCCCGCGTTCTGGTCGCCCCTGAGCGGGCAGACGCCGACGAACGCGCCCCTGCCATCGCGCGGTCGCCGGGCCTCGTCGCCTGCCTCGGCCGCGCCGCAGGGCTCGTCGCCGCAGCGCGCGCCGAACGCGGCTCGCGGGCGATCCTCGTGGGGACAGAGCTCGGTTCGACGCGGGCGAAGGGAGGGACAGAGCTCGCCGCGGGAGCCCCGGCGGGGACACCGTTGGGGACAGAGCTTCCGCTGCGGGACGATTTTTTCACCGTTTGCCTCCGCTCAGCGGCCTCCGACCTCGCCGAAGCCTTTTCCGCGCGGTCCGTGGAGGCCGCGCTCGGCGCCGCGGAGCGGATGGTCGGCCTCGGCACCGGGCTCACGCCCTCGGGCGACGACTTCCTGTGCGGCTTCCTCGCCGCGCGTCGTTCGATCAGCGCCGAAAACGGGCGGGGGACTCGCTTCTTGGATTCGTGGGGACAGAGCTTGGCCGCCGATGGGGACAGAGCTTTGTCCCGAACGAATGAGATCTCGGCGGCTTTCCTCGCGAGCGCGGCGGCGGGGCGTTTCTCGACGGCCCTCGTCACTTTCGGCCGCGCGATCGCGGCGGAGGCGGAGGGGCGCGGCGATCGGATGGCCTTGGCGGCCGCGGTCACCGCCCTCTCGTTCATTGGTCATGGCTCGGGGCTGGATGCCGCCGAAGGATTCTTGTACGGACTTCAAAGGGGAGTGGAAGAACACGATGACGAAGCGTAGAACTGCGGTGGTCGCGGTGGGCGGGAACGCCCTGATCCGGGACCCCAAAAAAACCTCCCTCTACGACCAATACGAGGCGGTCTGCCTCACGGTCCCCTACGTGGTCGACCTGATCCAGGAAGGCTGGAGCGTCGTACTCACCCACGGCAACGGTCCCCAGGTCGGTTTCCTCCTCCGGAAGTCCGAGCTGAGCCGCAACGAGCTGCCGCCGGCGCCCTTGGATTACTGCGGTTCCAATACGCAGGGATCGATCGGCTACATGTTCGAGGTGGCCCTCCACAACGAATTCCGTCGCCGCGGTATGGACAACAAGGCCATCGCGCTCATCTGCCAAACCGTGGTGGACCGGGCTGACTCGGCCTTCTCGGCGCCGACCAAGCCGATCGGTTCCTTCATGACCGAGGCCGAGGCGCTCAAGCACCGCGACGAGAACGGCTGGACGGTCGTGGAGGACTCGGGCCGCGGATGGCGCCGCGTGGTGCCTTCTCCCGCGCCGCTCCGCATCGTACAGGAGGAGACCATACGGATGCTCGCGGACGCCGGCCTCACGGTCATCGGCGCGGGCGGCGGCGGAATCCCCGTCATCGAGGAGGCGGACGGCAGCCTCTCGGGCATAGAGGCGGTCATCGATAAGGACCTGGCTTCGGCCCTCCTGGCCTCCTCCATCGGCGCGGAACTCTTCGTCATTTCCACCGAGGTGGAGAAGGTCTGCCTCAATTTCAAGAAGCCCGATCAGATCGAACTAAATTCGATGACCGTAGAAGAAGCGGAGAAGGCCCTCGCGGACGGACAGTTCGGGAAAGGGAGCATGGAGCCCAAGATTCGAGCGGTGCTCGGTTACCTCTCGCGGGGCGGCCGGCGCGCGATCGTGACGAATAGCGAGAACCTGGCGCGCGCTCTCCGGGGAGAAACCGGGACGCATTTCGAGAATAAAGGGAGGTAGTATGCTCCATCCGTTCAACTACACCGCACCGCAGACGCGCACGGAATTCCTCGGTCTGCTCGCGGAGTACGGATCCCGCGCGAAGGTCCTTGCCGGCGGTACGGACCTCCTCGTCAACATCCGCGGCGGTCTCCTCAAGCCCGACTTCGTCCTTGACGCCAAGCGGGTCCAAGGGTATTCCGGCATCGCCTGGGATCCCGCCGAAGGTCTCTCCTTCCACCCCGCGACGACGATCAACGACGTCCTCCGCGAGAAGCGGGTACGCGAGGATTACCCCCTCTTGGCAGCCTGCGCCCACGACCTAGCTTCTTACCAGATCCGGAACCGGGCCACGGTGATCGGGAACGTCGTGAACGCGTCGCCTTGTTCGGATATGGCTCCCGCGCTCCTCTGCCTCGGCGCGAGCGCGTCGATCGCCTCCGCAGCGGGGACGCGGACCGTGCCCTTTTCCGCGTTCTTCACCGGCGTCAAGAAGACGGTCCTCAAGAGCGACGAGATCCTGGAGCGGATCATCGTGCCGGCCGCGTCCGCCGGAGCCCGCGGCGAGTACCGTAAGCTGAAGCGGATCAACGGCCATGACCTCGGTATCGTCGGCGTCGCGGTAGCCCACGTCGGCAAGAAGCTCCGCATCGCCGTCAGTTCCGCGGCACCGACGCCGGTCCTCGTCGACTCGCTGCCGATCTCCGCGACCGCCTCCGAAGCCGTCGCCGCGACCCTCGCGGCGGTCAGCCCGATCAGCGACGTCCGCTGCACGAAGGAATACCGGCTTTTCATGATCGAGACCTTCGTCCGCCGCCTCATGGAGGAGTTGAAATGAAGAGGATACGCCTCACCATCAACGGCAAAATCTACGAACGCGACGTAGCCGACAATCGAACCCTCCTCCACTTTCTCCGCGAAGACCTCGGTCTCATCGGGACGAAGGAAGGCTGCGGGGCCGGCGAATGCGGCGCCTGCACGGTCTTCCTGGACGGCCTCACCGTGAACTCCTGCATGGTGCTCGCCGTGGAGGCCGACGGAAGGTCGGTGGAGACCATCGAAGGCGAGGCCGTAGGCGGCAAGCTCTCCAAGATCCAAGCCGCCTTCGAAAAGCATCAGGCCGTCCAGTGCGGTTTCTGCACCGCCGGCATGGTCATGTCGGTCCGCGAGCTGCTGCAGCGGAACCCAAAACCTTCCGTGGACGAAATCAAGGAGGGGATCGAGGGGAATTTCTGCCGCTGTACGGGCTACCAGCAGATCATCGAGGCGGTCCTCGACGTCTCCGGCCAGCTCGAAGGAAAGGGGGAACTGAGACATGCTTGAGAACCAAGATCCAGCCACCCTGAAACACGTCGGCAAGGGCGCGAAGCGCACCGAGGGCGTCGAGAAGCTCACCGGCCAAGCCGTCTACGCGAGCGACATGATTCAACCGGGCATGCTCTACGCCCAGGTCAAGAAGAGCCCCCACGCCCGGGCGCGGATCAAGAAGATCGACGTTTCGAAGGCCGAGGCCCTCGTCGGCGTGCGCGCGGTCCTCGTGGGGACAGAGCTCGATTACAAGCTCGGCCTCTACGTGGTGGACAAGGACATCCTCGCGAAGGGCGAGGTCCGCCACTACGGCGAGGCGGTGGCGGCGGTCGCCGCGGACACCCTGGAGATCGCGAAAGCCGCGGTGGACCTCATCGAGGTGGACTACGAGGTCCTGCCGCCCATCCTCAACCACATGGACGCGCTCAAGAAGGACGCGGCCCTCGTGCACCCGGACCTCGGCAACTACGACTACATGAAGGCGGCGTTCACTCCGATCGGGGGAACCAACATCGCCAACCTGACGAAGCTCAGGAAGGGCGACGTCGAGAAGGGCTTCGCCGAGGCGGAGTGGATCGTCGAGCGGGAATACACGAACCCCTCGGTCCAGCACGTCCCGATGGAGACCCACGTGGCCATCGTCCAGTGGAAGACGGGCGACGACGTGACGATCTGGACGAGCGCCCAGTCGCCGTTCACCGTGCGGAACCTCTTCTGCTACACGTTCAAGCTGCCCCACAACAAGGTCCGCGTGATCGTCCCGCACGTCGGCGGCGGCTTCGGCGGCAAGGCGGGCATCCACATCGAACCCCTCGTCGCCTGCCTGTCGCGCAAGGCGGGCGGCCTGCCCGTGAAGTTCCAGGCCACGCGCGAGGAGGAATTCAGCCTCCTGCCGTGCCGCTCGGCGCTCACCTACCGGATCAAGACGGGCGTACGGAGCGACGGGAAGATCATCGCCCAGAAGATGGAGATGTTCTGGGACGCCGGCGCCTACGCCGACTACGCCGTGAACGTCACGCGCGCCTCGGGCTATTCCGCGGCGGGGCCCTACGAGATCCCGAACGCGTGGATCGACGCCTACACGATCTACACGAACAAGCCCTACGGGACCGCCTACCGCGGCTTCGGCCACGTGGAGTTCTTCTGGGGACTGGAGCGCCACATGGAGCTCGTCGCCCAGGCGATCGGCATGGACCCGTTGGAATTCCGACGCAAGAACGCGGTGCGCACGGGATCGGTCTCCCTCACCGGCGAGGTGATCACCGAGAACACGGGCAACGTGCTCAAGTGCCTGGATGAGGCGGCCAAAGCCATTGGGTACGGCGAGCTCAGCGCGGCCGAAAAAGCGCGTGAGAAGAAGACGGGGCGGAAGATCGGTAAGGGCATCGCCGCCCTCCACAAGGCGCCGGCCATGCCGTCCTTCACGGGCACGGCGGCCATCATCAAGATGAACAGCGACGGGTCGGTGAACGTCAATTTCGCGTTGACCGAGATCGGTCAGGGGTCGGCCACGGCCTTCAGCCAGATCGTCGCCGAGCGGCTCAAGTTCCGACTCGACCAGGTGAAGGTCGTGGTGGACAAGGACACGGACCGCGACCCCTACGACTGGCAGACGGTGGCCTCAAAGGGCATCATCCTTACCGGCAACGCCTGCATCCTCGCGTGCGACGACCTCTTGAAGCATGCGTACGAGGTGGCGGCCCAGGTGCTGCGCGCCAACGTCGCGGACCTGGACCACGACGATACGAAGGTCTTCATCCGCCACCATCCGGACCACGGAGTGACGTTCGCGAGCATGTCGGTCGGTTACGCCTACCCGGACGGCAACACGATCGGCGGCCCGCTCATCGGCGTCGGTCGCTACGTCGCGCAGGGGCTCTCGAACCTGAACAAGGAGACCGGGCAGGGGAATCCGGCCCTCGATTGGACCTACGGCGCGCACGGCATCGTCGCGGAGGTGGATCCGGTCACGGGCGAGTTCCGCATACTCAAGATCGCATCCGTATTCGATGTGGGTAAGGCGATCAATCCGGAACTCGTGCGCGGCCAGTGCATCGGCGGCATGGTGCAGGGACTGGGGACGGCGATCTGCGAAGGCTACATCTACGACCAGGCCGGCCATCTCCTCAACCCGTCGTTTACCGACAACAAGATTCCGACTTCGAAGGACCTGCCCGACGAGATCGAGACCTGCGTGGTCGAGACGCCGCAGATCGACGGGCCCTACGGCGCGCGCGGCGTCGGCGAACACCCGATGATTTCGGTGGCGCCGGCGCTCGGCAACGCCATCCAACACGCCGTCGGCGCGGAACTCCTGCACATGCCGATCAGGAGCGAGGACGTCTGGCGCGCGATGCGGGAGACGGAGCCCATCGACAACTGGATCACGAAGACGCCGACCGGCTCGTGCCGATCGGATCCCGTGACGCGTCGGCATTCCCCCGACTCGGCGGCCGCGCCGTAAGGCGTCCAGTCGGCCGCGGTCGAAGCGTGGCC
>JAEXTK010000238.1 GCA_023406985.1 Spirochaetota bacterium
CTCCAGCCCCGCGGCGAGCCGCGCGGCGGCGGCCGCGAGTTCCTCCGCCGTGAGGTCCACGATCCCGGCGAGCTTGTTCCTCCGCTGAGTATCCTCGATGCCGCAGAGCAGCCGGAAGAAATCGGACATGCCCTTCTCGGCGCTCGTCCGCGGACGGGTCTCCTTGGCGTAGGTGCCGATGACGGCTTTCTCGAGCTCGTCCTCCCCCACCCGCTCGGCGGCCGCGGAGCGCAAGGCCTCGGCGAAGCTCCCGAGGGAACGCGCGGGATCGGGATCGCGGTACGTCGCGAGGGCGAACACGGGCTCGAGTCCGTCGGGGAACGCGAAGGCGCCGTACGCGCCGCCCTTCATGCGGATATCCTCCCAGAGTGCGCCCGTGGAAAGCCGATGGGCCAACACGAGCTCGGCGGCCTGTTCCCGCGAGGCGAAGGGGGCCGCGTCCAACGCGAGGGCGGCGAAGCCGATCTGGAGCGAGGCCGACGAGAGGACCTCCGCGCCCGCCGCGCCCGCGTCGGCGAGGAAGAAGAACCGTTCGGCGTCGGCGGCGGCCGGATTCCGCGGCCGGGGGGCGCCGAAGGAACCGTAGAGCCCGCCGATCCGGGTCAAGGCCGCATCGACGGCTCCGGCGGAGCCGGTGACGTTCGCGATGAGCCCGCCGCGGCCGACGAGCTTTTCCCTGATCGCGACGAGCCGGGCGGCCGTCTCGGCGATGTCAGCCTCCGCCAGTTCGTGGGCGAGGACGATCTGGCTCGCGCCGCTCCAGAGTTCGTCCACCGCGCGCGCGCGGGAATACCGACGGCCGGCCCGGCTCGTCGCGTAGGAATGGCCGCCGGGGGCGATGGACGAATCCAGGTCGTTGCGGAGTTCCAGCACCAGGTCCGTGAGCCGGCGTCGATCGGAGAAATCGGCTTCGGTGATCATGCGCCGCACGAGCGCGAGGGCATCGCCGAGCTTCTCGTCCAGCGCCTTGAGGCGGAAGACGACCCAATCGCGGCCCACGAGGTCGAGGGTGCCCACCGGGGTAGCGACCGTCGCGGCCGCGGCCGGCACCGGCGAGCTCGTCTGGAGCACCGCGTGGAAGGCCCCCACGGTCCGCGCGAGGAGGCTGGAGACCTCCCCGTAGTCCAGGCCGGGCAGGCCGGAGGCCACCGAGGCGCGCGCGAGCAGCGGCAGGTACGGATAATCTTCGGGTTCCAGGACGTCGGCGGGGAAGGCCAGATCGACGTAGGCGATGCCGTTCGTGAACAGGTCGTGGGAGACCACGGGTACGCCCGCGGCGTCGTGGAGGGCGCGGGGGATTATCTCGACCTCTTTCGCGAGGTCGGTCCGCGCGATGTGCGGAATCGTGGCGAGGGACTCCGGCGTATCGGGGGCGGCCTGGATCCGCGCGAGTTCGGCCGCCTTGGAGCGCAGCTCCTCGGCCTCGGCCGCCGTCAGGCCGGCGGCCTTCCGTTCCAGCTCCGCCGCGAGCTCGGCCTCCTTCCGCTCGGTAAGCCCCTCTTCGGGTTCCACCGTTACGAGGGCCCAGTGGGGATTATTGAGGAGGTAGCGCTCGATGAGCCCCTCGAGGTAGCGCGGGTCCGCGGCGAGGGAGGCTTTGAGGGAGGAGAACGCGGGAACGAAGAGCAGGGTCTCGGTGGGCTCGGCCCCGTGGAGCCACCCGCGGAGCGAGCGGCGGAGCCAGGTCAAGGAGAAGGGGCCGCCCGAACGCCGGATCTCCCGGTTGGAGAACTCCAGGGAGAGGAGCGCGGCTTCGACTTCCTCCGCCGGTATGCCCTTCTCGGCGAGGTTGCGCAGCGTCTCCAGCACGAGGGCCTCAACCTTGGCCGCGTCCCGGCTTTCCACGCCGCGGAGTCCCACCGAGAAGACGGTCTCGCGGAGCTCCCCTTCCAGGCCGGAAGCCGGCGCCAGGTCTTCCCCGAGGTGCGAATCCACGAGCGCGCGGGCGAGCGGCGAGCCGTCGTGCCCGAGGAGCGCCTCGGTGAGCGCGGCGAGGGCCAGGGACTCCTTTCCGTCGGTGGAGTCCGAGAGCAGCCAGGAGAGGAGGACCGTGGACTTGGCGTCGGCCGACGCCGGATACGGCACCCGGAAACTGCGCGGTTCGGCCCAGCGGTCGGCCCGCGGGATCGGGGGCACCTTGCGCCCCGCGCTCAGGGTGGATAGGAAACGCTCATCCAAGAAGGCGAGCTGCTTCTCCGTCGGGATGTTCCCGCAGAGGAAGATACGGCAGTTCGCCGGCGCGTACCGTTCCCGGTGGAACGCGACCAGGTCGCTCCACTCCAGCGAGGGTATCTCGTCCGGGTCGCCGCCGGAGTCGTGCTCGTAGGGGGTCCCCGCCAGGACCGAACGGAAGGCCCAATCGCCCGCGATGGAATCCATGGAGGAATAGGCGCCCTTCATCTCGTTGTAGACGACGCCGGTGACGGTCAGCGTCCGGCCGGCCGCGGCGTTGGGGCCGGAGGCGGACTCGCCGGCGGCCGCGGAGCCTGCGCCGGACGCCGCGGGAGCCGGCGCGAATTCGAACCGCCGGCCTTCTTGGAGGAAGGTCCACTCGGCCAGCAGGGGGCGGAAGACCGCGTCTCCGTAGACGGACATGAGGTTGAAGTAGTCCCGCTCGTTGGTGGAGCTCGCCGGGTACACCGTCTTGTCCGGATAGGTCATCGCGTTGAGGAAGGTCTGGAGGCTGCCCTGGGCGAGGACGAGGAAGGCGTCCTTGAGCGGATGCCGCTCCGAACCGCAGAGGACCGAATGCTCCAGGATATGGGCGACCCCCGTGGAGTCCACGCTCGGCGTCGCGAAGGCGAACGCGAAGAGGTTCTCCTCGTCGTCGTTCACGATATGGAAGACCTCGGCGCCCGTAGCCGAGTGCACCGCGCGCACGCCCGTCGCCTTGAGTTCCTCGAGCGGACGGATGTCCGTTATCTCGAATCCGGATATAACTTTCCCAACCTTGAGAACAGCGCTCACCATCGATTCCGCCTTGAGGGGATTTCCGTAACCGCCCGGTCGGGCGGTGCCTATATCACGACATCCTCGTCGTCGACGAGGAGTATTCTGCCTTCTTCCCTACCCAGCCGGAACCAGGCGAGGAATTCTTTCGCCACTTTATCGGCTTCCTTCCGGGGCACCGCGCCGAGCAGGGTCCGCTCTTCCTCCACGAGGGCCCGCCGGGTCGTGGAAAGATTGGAGAGGATCTTCTCGATGAACGCGGGACGCCGCCCTTTGAGGAGCAGCGCGATATCCCGGTCTTCCATCGACCGGAGCCGTTCCTGTACCGCGCGGTCTTCCGCCTTGATCACGTCGTCGAGGGTATAGAGGCGTTCCTTGAGGTCCTTGCCGAGCTCCGGGTCGTTCGCTTCGAGTTCGTCGAGCAGGCGCTCCCCGAGCGACGAATCCGCGCGCTTCAGGATCTCCGCGAGCGCGGCGCGTCCGTCCACCGCCGCCCCTTCGTTCCTGCCCACCTGCCGGGCCTTGTCCCGGAGCGCCGCCGATACCCGGTCGATGACGTCGGCGTCGACCTTGCCGAGTCGCCCGATGCGCCGCAGCGTATCGAGCCGCTTCGCCGGCTCCATCGCAGCCAAAGCCGCGGCCGCGGTCTTGGGCGATACGCGGGAGAGCACGAGGGCCGCGGTGGCGCTCGATTCGTCCTTGAGGAGAAGGGAAACCTGATCCCCTTGGAAATCTTCCAAGAACGCGAAGGGGTTCTCCGCGGCCTCCGGCACCGCCCGGACGAGCAGCGCGTCGCCTTTCTCGTTTCCGAACGCCGCGCGGAGCACCTCCCTGGCCGTTTCCACCCCGCCGGACGGACGGCCCGCCGCGCCGGCGCGTCCTCCCCCGGAGAGCAGGGAACGGAACTCGGCGAGGAGGGACTCGGCCTCCGCGTCCTCGATGCGGCGGATGGTCGCGATCTCCCGGGAAACCTTCTCCACCTGGTCGGGCGACAGCTTCGCCAGGATGCGGGACGCTTCGGCCACGCCGACGAGCACGAGGAACTTGGCGACCTTGCGATAGTTGCTCTCGGCGCCGGTCTTGAGGAGGCCCGCGGCAGGCGGAGTCCGCTCGGGGCCCGCCGCGCCTTCGACCTTCTCGGGAGGCGGCTCGCGTTGAGCGTCATTCTTGCCCATCGTCTTCGCGTACGCCGCGAGGCGGCGCGCGCCGCGCGGATCGTTCGGCGTCGTCATCCCTCAATAATACCGGTCGCGCGAGAGGCGGTCAACGAATTAGGCGCGCCTTCTCCGCCTTGTGCCGCGCCATCCACGCGAGCCTCAGCCGGTACTGGGACTCGAGCACCTCGTCCAGAGGCAGCGGATCGGCCCGCGCGGGCGCGCAGGGGTTTCCTTCGCGGTCCACGATGGAGAGGCCGCCGTCCCCGATCCGCGCCGCCGCCCCCTCCATGATCCAATTCGCGTCACGGAAATGGGTGAGGAACGCCTGCAGAAACGCGGAGGCGGCCTCCAGAGCCGCCTCGTAGAGGTCGGGGAACGACCGTCGGTCGCTTCCGCAATCGGGGCACGGGTTCAGCCATTCGCCGCGCGCCAGATTGAGGTAGTCCAGGCCGAGCGTAAAGCGCTCCGGATATACGAGCGCGACGGACGAGCGTCCCACCGCCGAACTCAGGTAGTCGAACCCGTCGATCAGGCGGAGATTGAGCGAAGTGCGCGCCGGGTCCGTGACCCGGTAGAAGGCCCCCGCATCCTTGAAGGCGTTGTCGACGCGGAGGGCCAAGGAGGCGTCCGGAGCGGCTCGCTCGGGGAACGCGTCTATGAGGGCCTCCACGATCGCGCTCTTGATCCCCTCCGCGGGGGACGCGCAGGCAGAGGCGAGTATCGCAGCCTGGTCCCACGCCGCCGCGGAAACGCCCCGCAGCCGCTCGAGCATGAGCGCGTCGATGATCCGTTCGAAGAACGCGTGGCAGCGGGCATACCGCGCCGTCTCCGGCCGCGACGGCGCCACCCACCCCGCCTTCGACACGATGTAGGGGTGCGTCTCCCGATCCAGGAACGCGTGCGTCGCGAAACCGAGCGCGTAGGCGCCCTCCGCCGAGAGAAGCTCCGAGAAAGCGGGCCGGCCCCGATCCTTTCCCAGGAGGACCCGCTCGAAAAGAGCCGCGCAGAACGTGCCGTACGACCGGCGGTGGAGGAGCGTGCCGTACTGGATGGCCACGGGCCGCGAATGTTGGCTGTGGTAAAAGACATCCGGACCCTGGCAGCCGAGCGCGAACGCGCTTCCGTGCTCCGCGAGAAGCGCCTCTACGAACGAGGCCAGCGCGGGGTCGGCTTCCCTCCCGGCGGCGCGCGCGAGGGCATCCTGGCCGAAAAGGACGTGCAGTATCTGGGCGGGCATGCATTCATAGTACTACGCGCCCATCCCGGAATCTATCCAAATCAACCGCCCCGAACGAACCGCGCGCATTTCGCCCTCCGCGCCGAATGCCCTCTCTACGAATCACCTCCCGTTGACAGCCTCCGGCTAAAATGGTAGCCTCTCCAAGCTGCCGCCGCGAGGCGGCGTACGGGCATTAGCGCAGGTGGTTAGCGTCGCCGCGCACAACCATGAAGATTTTTTAGTCGGGCATTAGCGCAGGTGGTTAGCGTACAAGTCTGGGGGACTTGGGGTCCCCGGTTCGAGTCCGGG
>JAEXTK010000256.1 GCA_023406985.1 Spirochaetota bacterium
CCCCCGGGGCGCGCCCCCCCGGCCCCCGCCGGCGCCGGGCTACGAGTGCTGCCGCGGCGGGGCGCGTTACGGCGGGGCGCGCTTCGGCACGGGCCGGGGATCCGTTTACCGTCCGTAGAATTTCTCCTTTCCCTTCGGGGAGGGAGAACGCAGCGGAGGCAGCTCGATGCGGAAGGAGGAGGTCGCGGTCGTGCCGCCCTGTTCGAGCTCACCCTTGCCGTCGTAGGCCCTCGCGGTCACCGTCCATCGATACTCCCCGACGTCGAGTACGGAGAAATCCCCCAGGTCGAACGCGCCTTCCGTGAGGGAGTTCGATTTCGCCACGGGGAGGGATTCGGCGCCCTTGTAGAGGGCGAATTCGTAGACCGTCGCGTCGCGCACCGCGTCCCACGCGAAGCGGATCGAATCGAGCGCGCGCAGCTCGTCGGGGCCGAAGCGGTGTCCTTCCTCGGGAGCCCGCAGGGCGGGCGGGGGAAGCGGCGGTATGGGAGGGACCGAGAACCGCCGAGGGCGCTCGGCGGAGATGTCCAGTCCGTAGAGCGCGGCCCGCACGGTCCACCAGTATTCCCCCGGATCGAGCCGAACGACGCGGGCGGAGCCGGAGACAGCGCTTCGCCGCGCCGCGAGCGAGCGGAAATCGGGATCGCGGGCGACGATCAGTTCCGCGCTCTCCGGCGCTTCCTCGTGCCGCCAACCGAAATCGACGCCGGTCCTCCGCGCGTCGAGGCCCGCGATGGACGCTCCCTCCGCGGGGGAAACCAAATCGAGATGCGCGACGGGCTTGAAGGAGAAATCCGTCCGTCCGAGGTACCCGATGAGCCGCGTGGACTGCTCTTTGTCCAGGCCGAAGGCCTGCAGCCGGACCGAATAGGCCCCCCGCTTGAAGCCGCCCAGGGGGAGTTCGACTTGCGTCCCTTCCGTGGCGGCGGTAAAACGGGAAACCTCCGCGCCCTGCTCCGGAAGGAAGCGCAGCTCGAACTGATAATAATCGGCGGCCGGCACCGCCTCCCAGCGGAACGTATAGGCATCCTCGCCCCGGAGGTGGAGGTCGCCGCCGTTCGCCGGGGGGGCGAGCCGGGGCGGGTTCAAGGGATCGGCCACCCGGAACATACGCGCTTCGGTCGCGTGCAGGTCCGAGCCGTCGGCGTTGAGCGTCTTGATCCGCCAAAACCACCTGCCGGTCTTCCACTGCCGGCCGATGAGCGTGCCCGCCCCGGAGCGCTCTTCCCAGTCCACGGAGGAGAAGGACGGGTCGGAGGAGAGCTGGAAGACGGTTTCGGTATCGAGGTTCGATTTCCAGGCGAAGCGGGTGCTCGCGACGAGCGAGTCGGCGATCACGTAGCCGTCGGGGGGGAAGGAGAGTTTGACCGCCAGGGCACCGTCCACGCCCCGCAGGGCGCGCGGTTCGGAATAGGGGGAAAAGGCGCCCTCCTGATCCTTCCACCGTACCGCCCAATACCAGACCTCGGGGGACGCGAGGGGCGCCGCTTCGCTCCCGGTCAACGTCAGCCAGGGACGGCTCGAGGCGCGCCGAATGACGGCGTCGCCCATGTCGGGAGTGCGGCTCACGCAGGTCTCGTATTCGACGGCTTCGCCCTGGGGCAGCCAGGAGAATCCCATTCCCTGTCCGGCGGCCTCCTGGACGAGGTACAGGGAATTCGCGACGGGCACGACGGCCGTGGGAGCGGCCATCTCGGGCCGCCGCCGCACGACGACCGTCCGCGTCTCGCGCTGCGGCGGCTCTCCGAGCAGGCTCATGGCGTACAGCGGCGTCACCCGCCAGTACCACGTGCCTTCGGCGAGGTCGTTCACCGTGATGCTTTCCAGGTGCGTACGGTCCCTGCGGACGGGTTTCGTGAAATCTTTATCCTCCGCCACCTCAAAGAGGTACGCCGTGGCGGTCTCCATCCGCGTCCAGGAAAAACGGATCGCGGGCGGTTTCGTCCGGAACCAGGCCTCGGCGCCGGAGGCCGGCAGGATGGGCCGCGGCGGCTCCTCGACGTACACCGCGAAGCGCCGCGGCGCGGAGACCGTCCCGTCCGCCGCCCGCACGCGCCAATACCAGGAGCCGCTCTCCAGCGGGATGCTGCGCCCGGCCTCCCGCGCCGTTTCCGTCGCCGCGATCGAACCGAAATCCGCGTTCTGGGACACCTCCAGCACGGTCTCGCCCTCGGCTTCCCAGGAGAAGGAAATCGGGGCGGGGCCCGATCCTTCAAAAAGGAGCCGCGCGTTCTGCGCGGGGAAGAGCGGCAGGACGGCGCGCCGCACCGACTGCGTGGTGCCCGTGGCCAGATCGACCTCCAGCGTCGCGGTTCGGTCGACGGTCTCGACCGTTCCGTCGGCCCCCTTCACGTCGACCTCCCCGGCGGAAACCTCCACCGAAAGGCTATCCCCGGCCCGGGAGAGGACCGCGCTGGAGTCTTCCGCGAACTCGATGGTCTTGCCGCCCGAGACGATCTTGTAGCCCGCGGCGGCCGTGCCCGGTTCCGCGAGAGCGGCGGGGCCGGAGCCGCCGGCGCCCGCGCCGCTCGATATGGCTATGTTGCCCCCGAAGAATTCCAAGGTCCGTTCCCGGCCCCTGAACTCCAGCGTGATCATGCTGTTTTCGTACATGTCCAGGTCGATGCCGTCGTCGAAGCGGAGCGTGGCCTCGGAGAGGTCGGCGGTCCGCAAGGTGTCGGCCTCGTAGATCGGGGAGTCGTTGCGCATGCGCTCCCACACGAGGCCGCTCCTGACCCTCCGGGTGGCGTTGCGCTTCTTGAAGACGATCGTGCCGAGGGCCCGCTCTCCGCTTTTCACGGTGCTTCGGCCCCGCTCGTCCAGATATAGGTAGATGAGGATCGACGAGAGGACGCAGACTATTGCCGTCACCGCGACGTCACGACGAGCCGACAATCGCATACTTGGTCTCTTCCTTGTCCACGTCGACGTGAGAATCGGGAACGGGTATGCCGAGGAGCTTGCGGACCTCGCTCAGGGTCCTGGGGCCGGCGGCGTCCTTGAGGTTTATCACGCCGTAGATGGAGAGCGGGCCGGTCTTGCCCTTGACGGTGATGGCGGGCATCTTCTTGACCGTGAGCTTCCCTTTCAAGTGTCCGTAGGTGTTTTCCGACACGAGGATGTCGGTGCCGAAGGGCTTGTTGAGCGCCTCGATGCGGCTCGCGAGGTTCACGGCATCGCCGATGACCGTGTACTCCATGCGCTGCAGTGACCCGATCTGGCCGGCCAGGCAGGGGCCGGTGTTCACGCCGCAGCCGATGCGGATGATCGGTTTGTCCTGACCGCCGCGGTCCTTGTTGAACTCGATGAGCGACTCGCGCATCATGAGCATGGCGCGCACCGCCTGGAAGGCGTCGTCCTCGGGCGAGCCGGCCGACACGGGCGCGCCCCACACCGCCATGATCGCGTCCCCGATGAACTTGTCCACCACGCCGCCGGTCGCCTCGATACAGGCCACCATGCGCGTCATGTACGCGTTGAGGAATTCGACCACCGCCTCCGGCGCGAGGTTCTCCGAGATGGCGGTGAACGACCTGATGTCGCAGAACATGATCGTGGCGATCTTCCGCGTGCCGCCGAGCTCCAGGCTGCCCTTGAGGGCCCGCTCGGCGATCTCCTTGTTGACGAACTTCCCGAAGGTTTCCTTCACGCGCTCGCGCTCGGCCAGGCCCCTGCCCATGTGCACGAAGCTCGCGGTGAGCAGGCCGAGCTCGTCGCGGGTGGTGGGCACGAGGTCCAGCTCGAACTCGCCCGCCTCGATCCTGCGGGAGGCCGACACGAGGCTCATCACGGGCATGGTCATGGACCGCGAGAAGAACCATACGGCGAGGATGGAGAAGAGGAGGACCACGCCCCCGAGGTACAGGTTCTGCCGGGTCACGGTCAGGGCGGCCCGATAGACGACGGCTACGGGGATGCTCGTGGTCACGCTCACCTGTCCCCGGGTGAGCTTGCGGAAGGCGCCGAGGTTCGCGACGCCGTCGGCGTCCACGTAGCGGATCTGCATGTTGTCCAGGGGGCTCGAAAGGAGCTTGGCGACGAGCTCGGACCCGCTGTAATTCGCGCCCACCTTGACCTGGTCGAAGTCGGGGTGCGCGATGAGTTCGCCGTCGTAGCCCACGGCGTAGGTGAGGCTCGCCGCGCCGGTCTGGACGATGGCCTGGAGGGCCTCGGTGGAGAAGAGCACGATCATCGCGTTCTTCGTCCCCATGTCCCGGTAGGGGAAGACGAGCATGGCCGCGGGCACGCCGAAGGCGGTGCTCGCGTTCGCGACGACGCTCTCCCCCTCCTTCGCGCGTTCGATGACTTCCGCCTTGGAAGCGAGGTAGGGCCCGATCACGCCCTCGTCCAGTTCGTTCGCGATGAAGAACTTGGCGTTCGCTATGTCGCGTTCGCCGGGTAGGCGGATGAAGGCGATGGACGGATTACGGTCCAGGTAATTCGACACTGCCACCCGCGCCAGGGCCCGGTTGCCGCCGCTCTGCCTGAGCATGTCGAAGAGCGAGAGGGCGCCGGAATACACCGCGCCGATCTCGCTCTCCATCTGGGACGCGACGACCTGGCTGAGCGTCAGGGCGTTGTCCTCCGCCCGCGCCCGCGAGTCCTCCGAGAAGAACCACGCGGAAAGGCCGGCGACCGTGACCGTGGACACGACCACGATGGCGGAGATGATCCCGATCATCTTGACGACGAGGGGGATGCGGACCCGCGTAAGCGCGCCCGCGGGTGACCTAGGCTTTTCTGCGGAATTCGGCGCCATGAGGACAGCTCCTTACTTTATGCGATCCGGTCGCCGGGGCCGCTGTTCCGTCGAGCGGCCCCGCGCGATCCCGATGACGCCATGCTAGCAGGGAGCGGGGAGGAGGTCGTCCAAGAAAAAACTTGAACGTTTATTCGGGGGATCGCTCAGTACGGCCACTCTTGAAGGGAGGCCCCGTATTTGCTCCACTCCGAGCCTGCGACTGCCGCGGCGGCTTGATACGCGGGGAGGGAACCCGAGGGAACGTAGAAGATCTTAGAATGGGCGTAGCTGTAGAATGCGTTCGATGCGAGGCTCGGCGGCGTCGCTCGCATGAAGCGAATATATTGGGTGCCTACGCAGCCTTGGAATGCGGCGATGCCGATGTCCGCGACCGATTCGTGGATGACGATGGTGGTCAAGCCGGAGCAGCCGTTGAACGCGAAGCCGGCGATTGCGGTAACCGAGTCCGGAATCGTCACCGAAATCAGGCCGGAGCAGCCTTCGAACGCATGGCCAAAGATGGAAGTGACCGAGTTCGGAATCGTCACCGAAGTCAGTCCTGAGCAGAAGTCGAACGCCGTTTCACTGATATAGAGGACGGACGAGGGGATCTCATAGCCGCCGCTTTTTTTCCCGGGATACCGAATCAGGGTGGTCTTGGCCTTGTTGAAAAGCACCCCTTCGGCTGAGCTGTAGGTCGCGTTCGTCGGATCTACCGATATTTCGGTCAGGCCGGGGCAACCGTGAAATGCATACTGACCGATAGTGGCGACATTGTACGGGATCGTCACCGAAGTCAGGCTGGAGCAACCTGCGAACGCAGAAGAGCCGATGTTGGTGACCGACGAAGGGATCGGCGCCGAAGTCAAGCCTGAGCAGTCGCGGAACGCATAGTTTCCGATGCTTTTGACCGATTCCGGGATCGTGACCGAAGTCAGACCGGTGCAGCCGTTGAACGCCTCGCTAACGATGGCGGTGACCGAGTTCGGGATCGCGTAATAACCGGTTTTTTTTCTTGGGCATACTATCAGGGCGGTCTTTGCCTTGTTGAAGAGCACCCCGTCGGCTGAGCTGTAAATGGTATTCGCCGGATCGGCGATTATTTCAGACAGTCCTGAGCAACCGTAGAAGGAATAGTCGCCGATGGAGGTGACCGAGTTCGGGATCGTAATCGTTTTCAGGCCGGAGCAGGAGTGGAACGCATACATACCGATGGAGGTGACCGAGTCCGGGATTATTACCGAAGTCAGACCGGAGCATTGGCAGAACGCCCTGGTCCCGATGGAGGTGACCGAGTCCGGGATCGTCACCGTTTTTAGGCTGGTGCAGTTCGCGAAGGCGTCGTCGCTCAGCGCCAACACCGGTATGCCGCCGATGGTCGCGGGGATATCCACGCTCGTCGGGTTCCCGGTGCGGCCCGTAATGTTGATTTTTCCATTACTTACGGTGAACGTGACCGTTCCTCCCGGCACCGAGTATGAACCCAGCCCCTCGGGAAGGGCGACGCTGAAGTGAACCCAGTAGGTGTTCTGCGTCGCTCGGTCGGCCGCGGTCACGCGCAGGGCGAGGGCGTTGATCGGGGCGACCGTGTTCGATGTAGCCGCGTTGGACGTGATCTCCGCGAAGGCTGATCCGTTCAAGGAATATTCGAGGTACTGACCGGTATACTTTTCAATTGCCGAGACGGTGACGCTGACGGGCAAGCTCGCGAGGGGGCTAAGGCTATAGGAGAGGCAGGCGGAATCGAAGGGGATCGCGACCGTCGGGAAGATATCTACTCCGTCGGCGGAGACGGCAAGGCTGAGGAGCGCGGCGTCCGGGCTGTAGAATTCATCCGCAGCGAACGCCCGCTCGTCCGCGAGGGTTCCGTCCGCGGCGATCCACGACGCGCTCTCGTAGCCGCCGACCACGACGATCT
Source organism: Spirochaetota bacterium (assembly GCA_023406985.1). Classification (GTDB taxonomy): domain Bacteria; phylum Spirochaetota; class Spirochaetia; order Treponematales; family Breznakiellaceae; genus JAEXTK01. The sequence continues at coordinate 6,660 of JAEXTK010000256.1, forward strand.
TCTCCCGGAAGATCCCCGCGACCGTTCCGTCCGCTCCGCCCCGTTTGAAGGTCAGCACGAGAGTATGGGTGCCCGTAGTTAGTCCCGAGTACGCGAAGACGGTCTCGCTCCTCGGAGGCGCCGCGGTGAGGGCAGGCGTCTGCGGGGTCGCGCTTCCGTCCAACACGCCGTTCACGTAATCTATGCCCATCGAATCGGGGATACTGATCTTGAAGCTCACGTCGCCGGTGGTTCCGACGTCGGAGAAGACCATGGGAACGACAAGGGTCAGGGGCGTATCCGCCGTCACCGCGCAGGTCGCGCTCCCCGTACCGATGGTGACGCCGGCTGGGTTCTTCGCCGTGACGGATACGGTCCAGCTTCCCTCGGCGACGGCATCGAAGGTCACCGCCCAGGGCGGGCCGTCGCTGTCGGTCTGGGGTTCGGGCGCGGTATAGCCGTCGCCGCTCGCGAGGCTTACCGTAATCGAAGCGAGATCGGCGGGAATTTCCGGCAATACGGGAACCACGGTGCGGCCGGCGCCCGAGGCCCCGAAGTCCGCGCTCACGGTGAGCGCGGCGCGCTTCACCTCGTCGTCATGGAGAGGGCTCCGGCAGGAGAGGCAGAGGAGGCTCGCGATGAGGATCGACGCCCCGAATCGCTTCATCGGAAGGCTCTCCTTACAAGGTGACGGGCATGCGCATCGGGCCCATCCGCATTCTACCGTGTACGTTCCCCATCCGATGATCGTAGCGTGGAGGGGCGAAGCTGTCGTTCAAGTAAAAACTTGAACCTTTTTTTTACGGTATCCTCACGTAATGGAGCGGAGAAAGCGCAATGAGGCCGAACGGCGGGGAAGGGCGGAGCCGCTCAAGGGCTCGTCAGCAGGTTCGCCATGTTCTCGCAACCGGCGAGGATGCGGTTCCCGTCGGAGGAACACCCGATGTCGTACCAATACGTGTTATCGCCCGTACCGGCGGGAGAGCCTTTGGTCCAGGTCGCACCCCCGTCGAGCGAGGCATAAATACCGCAGGGGTAATTGGAGAAGGCCGCGATGCGCGCGCCGTCCGCCGCGCTCGTGATGCCCTGCCAATTCATCCCGCCCATATCTCCGGTAACCGTGCGCTCGGTCCAGGACGCGCCGGGAATCAGCCGCCACCGGGCGTAGAGGTCGACGTTCGCGGATCCCATCGTGATGGTCTTGCCCGGCACGTAGAGCGTGCCCGACCCGTCCGGATTCGCGGTCCAGCCCGAGAATCCGTACCCGCCCGCACGGTAGAGACCGCCCGAATTTCCCGCTATCGTCACCGTCGCGCCGGCGAAGTCGGGGACCACGGTGCGGCCGGAGGCCTCATCGGTTACCCCGAAGTCGGCGCCCACGGTGAGCGCGGCGCGCCTCAAGTCGTCGTGATGGAGGGGGCTCCGGCAGGAGAGACACAGCACGGTGATCAGCAGCAGGGGCCCGCATCGCTTCATCGAATGTCCTCAGTAGGTGACGGTCACCCGTATCGAGCCCGTGCACGGCCGTCCGTCGTAGAGGGCGTCCACGTTGATGATGTACTGGCCGGGCTGTTGGTTCGCCGGAATCGCCCAATTGTAGGTCGCGGTCGTCTGCGTCGCGTCCAACACGTTCTCGCGGTACCATTGCCATCCCGTGGCCGCGGAGGTGCCCGTGGGGGTGATGACCGAGGGGTCGAGCGTGAGCGTCGTCCCGCGCGCCACGATTTGCGTGGTCGGACTGAAGACGATGGCTCCGTACTCCGGATTGAAGGTGAAGCCGATTTTCACGGTGCCGTTCTGGATCCAGCGCGCGTAGAGGATGCGGTTTCCCGTGTTCATGGGGATGGGATCGCCGGGTTTGTACTTGGCGCCGCCGCCGCCGGCGTCTTCGGCCCAGTCGATGAAGGTCCATCCGGTCTTCACGAGAGTTCCCTGGAGAGCGGCCGTAGCCGCTTCCGTGGAGCGGTAAATGCCCGGATCCGTCGGAGCGGTGCCCCCCGTGTTCGTATTGCCGTTATACGTCAGGCGGTACCCCTTGCTGAACGTCACGACGTAGTCGTTCGTCGTCGCCTTGTCCGGCGCGGTCACCCGCACGGTGAGCGAATTGTCTTCCATGAGACCGAGCGGATCGGAAGAGACCCCCGAGCGGATCTCGGTGAGGCTTCCGGTGTTCCAGATGTATTGGATGTACTGGCCATCGATGGATTGTAACGGCGTAAAGCTTACGGAGGTGCCCAAGTCCGGTATGATGCCCTTTGGGTAAGCGTTTTTACCGGATTCGAATTCGTCGATGCCGAGGATATCCGCCATCTGCAGGTCGGAGAGGTCGTCGTTGCTTTCGAAGAACTCGTCCGTCGCGAACGCCCGTTCGGCCTCGAGGTCCCCGTCCGCGGACACCCAGGATGCGCTCGTAAAACCGGCCGCCACGAGGAGCTTCTCGCGGAAGATGCCCGCGACGGTTCCGCCCGCCCCGCCGCGCCTGAAGGTGAGCACGAGGGAATGGTTGCCCGGCGAGAGCGCGGGATACGCGAAATTGACCGTGGACCGCGTACCGTCCGAGCTCGGCGTCGGCGTTTGGTCCGGCTGTCCCGCGACGCTGCCCGAAACGTAATCGATGCCCGTCGCGTCGGGGAAGCTTAGGTTGAAGTTGACGCCGCCGGTCGTCGCGGTGATCGCGAAGTCGATATTGATGGTTATGCTGAGGGGGACCCCGACGATTGGGTTGCAATTCGCGGTGCCGGTGCCGGTCTGTACTCCGCCTTTCCGCGTGATTACCTCGATGTCCCAATTGCCCACCGGCACATCGAAACTCGCTTGCCACGGCGCGGCGGTGAGGACGACCGGGGGCGGGGCGGGGTAGCCGTTATTGCTCGTCATGCTCACCTCGATCCGGTCGAATTCGAGCCGGTAATCGGGCACGACGGTCCGCGAGGAACTCGATCCGGGAAACGAGAAGGCGATCATGACCGTGGACTTGGCCGCTTCCTCGGTCTCGAGCGGACTCCGGCAGGAGATCGCGGTCAGCGCGGTCAGCGCGGTCAGCGCCGCCAAAAACAGGACGAGACTTCGTTTCATAGGGCTACCCTCTCAATAGGAAACGGTCACGCGGATGGAACCCGTACAGGTGAATCCGCCGTATACCGCGTCTACGTTGACTATGTATTGGCCGGGCTGCGCGCCCGTGCTGTCCCAGATGAAGGTGGATGAGGTCTGCCCCGCTTGCAGCGCGTCGTCCACGTACCAGTGCCATTGAGAAGCGCCCGCGAGCGAGGTGGAGAGGGTGAGCGCGGCGCCGCGCGTTATGGTCACGGTCGAAGGTGAGAAGACGATCGATTCGTAGTCGGGATTCATGGTGAAGGTGACTACGACGGCCTCGTTCACCGTCCACTGCGCGTAGAGGCTGACGTCGGCGGTCCCCATCGGGAAGGAATCCCCGACGGCGTAGGCCGTTCCCGAACCGTCCGCCGCGGTGTTCCAGCCCGCGAAGGTGAAGCCCGTCCGCTCCAAGGTCCCCCTTCCGAGGACGGTCACGCTCTTGGTGTGCCGATAGGTCATCGGGTCTGTCGGGGGGATGCCTCCCGAATTGTCGTTCCCGTCGTAGATCACCGCGTAGGCGGCCGCGTCGCTCGATATCGAGGCGGCTTCCGATTCCAATCCCTCGGAATCGATGAGCACGACGCTGAAGACGTAGTTTTCCCCCGACTCCAGGCCCGCGGGGCGGAAATACCGATTGAGGGTGTCGGCCGAGCCGAGAAGGTCGATCCCGGCGACCGACATTACCCGGCCGCAGAGGCAGGCTTCGTCCACGGCGAACGTGGCCGATTCCGTTCGGGCCGCGTCTTCGGCGTGAGCGTACGTGATCCTGACCTGCGCGAGGTCGTCGTCGGTGGGGGATGCGGGCAACTTGAAGGCCGCGAAGGCGCAGCCGCTTGCGTCCAGTGCGGCGTTCAGGCTGTCCGCCACGCTCCGCGGCGGCGTGTTGCAGTGGATGACGAGCGTCGCGGGATCGTACGCGTGGTCGATCTCGGGCGACGACAGCTGCACGGTGAAGACGAGGTCCCGTCGTTCCGCCCGGAGCGACGGCGTGAACGCGAAGGATACGGTAGTCGGGGTAGGTACCGACACCAGCGGAAGCGCTTCGAAGAGGGACTCGTCGGCGCAGCCGACCTCGCAGGCGATCTCTATGGACCGGGGATTATCGATGGTGAGCGTGACGACGGTCTCCGACGCAGAAGGGATAACCGCCTTCGTCGTCCCCCCGTTGCCCGCGGTGAAGGAACTCAACTTCAGGGTGGACCGGCCGTCGTCCACGAACTTCTTGATGTCGGCGCTCCATTGGAACGGCCCGCGGCAGGATGCGAGGGCCAGCGCCGCGAACGCCGCGGCGCGGATCGCGATGGTTACGGATCGACGGACTTTTATCTTCACGGGCTCAATCGTATTGGCCTTTGGAGGATAAATCGTCCAAGAAAAAACTTGAACTCCGATCGAGCCGCCGCGGTCGCCCGGCGGAGCCGGTGAAAAATCGCCTCGCGGCGGAGGGTAAACCGAACGGCGCGTTCAAGAAAAACTTGGACCTTGCGAAAAAGGTGGGATCGGTCTACTCAGGCGGGTATTCTTGCCGTAAAATAACCGATATGGCGGGCCTGCTGTTCGCGGAAGGAGTCATAGTCCTCTTTTTTGCGGTCATGCAGTTGCTCTCGAAAAACAAAATCCCAACCCACCGTTTGATCTTTTTCGCGAGCTTCGGCCTTGGTTGCGCGCTCCTGTACGCCTGGGCGACGGCGTCCGGAGTCATCCTGCGCTACCCGGCGTTCATGGGAGCGACGTGTCGCTCTTATTCCTGACATCGCCGGCGTTCTACCTCGCATCGCTCTCGATCCTGCGGGAGGGCCAGCGGCCCGTCCGGAAGTACGCCGTTTATTTCGCTCCGCCCGTCTTCCTCGCCATCGCTTCGAGCCTCTACCACGTCCTGACGCTGATGCCGGCCGCGGCGGCTCTCCGTGCCTTTCCGGGCCATTTCTCGACCCGAGCGTCGACGGTCCTGATCTTCCTCTCCGTCCTCGCGATGACCTCAGCCATCTGCGGCGACCTCGTTCAGGCGCACCGTATCTATAAATCCGGCCTCGTGCGCCATCGGGGCGAGTTTTTCGGCCAAGTCGCTTTCTTGGCCTGTTACCTCGCCGCGACGCTCTTCCTCTGGACCGCCCTGGCTCTCCGGAGCGAGCGTCTCATACAGGGCGCCTTCGCGGGTGCGGGCGCGGTGGCCATCGCGTTCAGCTTCACGCGCACGACCGTCTTCTACGCCACCCAGGCGTACGCGGTGACCATCCGGCCCGCCTACGTAAGGCCCGAATGGGAGGAAACCGCCGCCCTCCTGACCTCCCGGCTCGCCGCCCTGATGGAGACCAGCGCCCCGTACCGGGATCCCGACCTGACGCTACAGAAGCTCGCTCGATTGGTGGAGGTGGACCCGAAGCGGCTCTCCTATCATCTCCACGCGAACCTTTCTACCTCGTTCCGCGCCTACGTGAACGAACGGCGCCTGGAGGCGGTCGGCAAAGCCCTTCTGGATTGCCCCGATCGATCGATCCTGGAAACGGCCTTCGCGAACGGCTTCAACTCCAAGAGCAGCTTCAACACGCTGTTCGTGCAGAAATACGGGATGACGCCGAAGGAATACAAGAAGAAACACGGTGGCGAACGAACGTCGGTCCAGCGCGCGTGACTGACGCGGGGCGCGCGCGCGGACGCGTTAACCTCGCTTTTCTAAAAATTCATAACCGGCTACTATGACGACGCGTACTCATCCTTGTTCCATACGGAACGATGCGTGAACAAATCCATCGCAATCGTCGCCTCCCGGTCGGGGTTGCGGAACGTCTTCAGGCGCTTTTCCTACTATGAGGAGAAGGACGCCTTGGAGGCCCTGGACCGGCTCGGCATCGTGGACAAGGCCTTCGACCGGGCCGATACGCTCTCCATCGGCCAGCAGCAGCGCGTGGCCATAGCCCGGGCCTTCGTCCAGAAGCCGAAGGTGTTCCTCGCGGACGAGCCGATCAGCCCGCTCGACCCGGTCATGACGAAGACGGTCATGGACGACCTGGCCTCGGTCAACAAGAGGGGTATCACGGTCATCGCCAACCTCCATCAGTTGGATGCGGCCAAGGCCTATTCCACCCGGCTCATCGGCCTGAACAAGGGTAAGATCGTATTCGACGGCCCGCCGGACGCGTGCGGCCGAGAGGTCGTGGACTCCATCTATGCCTAGACCTTCCGAATACGTCCTCTCCGGAGGCAAAACGATCAGGCGGCCGCGCTCGTTCGCGCTACGGGCGGCGGCCTCTTGGAAAAGATGGCGTACGCCGTCCTGCCGCTCTCGTCGCCCAATCTCGTGTCCTATACTTCTTACGCCTTCGAGATGAACGTGCGGAGCGCCGCGATCATCGGCTACGTCGGGGCCGGCGGCATCGGCGCCGAGTATAATCTCGCGCTCGCCTTCGGCCGCTATCCGCGGGTCGGGTCCATCATCATCCTCACCCTCCTCGTGGTCTTCGCCATGGACAACGCGTCCAACTACATCCGGAGGAAGGTGCTATGAGCAAGACGAAACTCCGCGCGACCTACGGCCTGCGGAAGCGGGGCCTGAAGCGCCGGACCTCCGCCCTCGTCCTGCTCGGGGCGGCCTTCGTCGCCTCCGTGCTCACGACCGAACGGCACGGCCTCCGCTCCGACGGCTTCGGCATCGCCCTCTCCATCGTCGAAGGGCTCTTCAAGCCGGATTTCGGCTTCTTGGCGCGCGAGGTGCTCGTGCAGCTCGTCCAGACCTTCTTCATCGCCTTCTTCGGGACCTTCATCGGCATGGTGCTGTCCTTGCCGCTCAGCCTCTTCGCGAGCCGGAGGTTCACGGGTCCGCGAGTCGCCCGGACGGGGAAGAACTTCATCGCCCTGATCCTCGCCTTCCCCGAAATCATCCTGGCCATCCTCCTCGTGAAGGCGTTCGGGCCGGGGGCCGCGGCGGGCGCCCTCGCCATGGGCATCCACTCCGTGGGCATGCTCGGGAAGCTCTTCGCCGAGGCCGTGGACGCCATGGACGAGCGCCCCTTCGAGGCCCTCGCCTCCATCGGGGGAAGCCCCCGGCAGCGGCTCCGCTACGTCGCCATCCCCCAGATCGCCGCGGAATTCCTTTCGATCTTCTTCTACCGCCTGGAGATCAACACGCGCGGCGCCGCCATCCTCGGCATCATCGGCGCGGGAGGCATCGGCGCCACCCTCATCTACTCCATCCAGCTCTACGCCTGGGAGAAGGTGGGCGTGACCCTCGCCGCCATGATCGTGCTCGTCATCGCGGTGGACCAACTCTCGGCCGCCGTGCGCCGCCGGCTGGCCTAAGCGAGGCGCCGCCTCGCGTAAGCGAGACGCCGGCTCGCGGAGTCGGCCCTTGAGTTGTCGGGCCGCTGTCGGTAGAGTCGGGGCGTGAACCGATCGAACGCGTCGCTCGCCGCCGAAACCTCCCCGACGCGCCCTTCCGGGGCTGCGCCCCTCCCCGCGCGCGCTTCCGCGGCCGCCCTTGGCCTCCTCGCCGCCTTCCTCTTGTCCGGCTGCTACGTCCTCGGCGAGGGGAGCGCCTATCTTTCCCTGCTCGCCAAGGCGACGCCCGTATCGCGCCTCCTCGAGGACCCGGCCATCGCTCCTTCCCGCCGCGCCTTCCTTGAGCGCGTGCTCGACGTGCGGAAGTTCGGGATAGAGGTGCTCGGCCTCAAGGATACGAAGAACTATACGACCCTCGTGGAGATCGAGGGAGACCGGATCGCGACGGTGGTCCAGGCGTGCGCGGAGCTGTCCTTCGACCGGTACCTCTGGAATTATCCGGTGGTCGGACGGCTCCCGTACAAGGGATTTTTCGAGAGCGAGGGGGCGAATCGGGAAGCCGCGCGGCTCAAGGCGGAGGGCTGGGACGTGATCGTCCGCGGGGTGGATTCCTTCAGCACCCTCGGTTGGTTCTCGGATCCGCTCTTCTCCTTCATGGAATCGTACGGCGAAGCGGAGCTCGCCGAGCTGGTCCTCCACGAGATGACCCACGCCACGGCGTTCTCCAAGCGGGAAGGGCCCTTCAACGAGGAGCTGGCCACCTTCGTGGGGAGGAAGGGAGCCGAGGCCTATCTCGGGCGGAGAGGGGCCGCCGACGCGCTCGCCGCGTACCGGTCCGCGCGGTCCGAGGAAGCGGCCTTCGCCGCCTTCGTCGCGGAGACCGCCGCCGAACTGGACGCCGTCTACCGATCGGCCGCCGACCCCGCCGAGAAACGGCTGGAAAAGGCGCGGATCATCGCCGTCCGGGCTGAGGCGTACCGGGCTACCTTAGCGTCCGGCTTCTCCTCGGAAGGCCGTAGGGAATTCCCGATGGGGAAGATCAACAACGCCTTCATCGACCTATACGCGCTCTACGAGGGGGAGCCGCGCCTCTATGAGGACTATCTCGCTGCCGCGTGCGGAGGCGATTTGCGCCTCTTCATCGAGCGCGCGGCGGCCGCGGCCAAAGGGCGGGGCGACCCCAAGGAAGCCCTCAAGGCCGGGCTTTCCGTTCCGCGCGCGAAAACGCTGGAAGTCGCTCCGAAATTGGCTATAATTGGGGAAGAAGGTCTTCGCAACGCTCCGGAGGAATGAGGTAATGAAGAAGCTGCCGATTCTTGCCGTTTTGATCGCAGGTACCGTCGTTAGCGCGAACGCCCAATTCGCCCAACTGGAAACGGACTTTTCCCAATTCATGCTGCTCCTCGGGCGGGAGATACTTCCCGAGATCCAGCAGAACGACCTCGCGGGCACGGGCATCGGCCAAGCCTCGATGGGAAAATCGCACTTCTTCTTCTCCTTCACGGGCGGGGCGGTGGTTTCCGACGGAATCCTCAAATTCGTGGATGAGGACAATTCCCATTTCACGGTCCTGGACGTGAACGGGATGATCGACGATAACATCGGGTCCGGCCTCGCCGCCGACCTCTACGACCGATCGAAGGACATGTTCCCGTACCCGACCTTCAAGGCCGCGGTGGGGATGCGCCTCTTCGACCTGGATTTCATCCTGTCCGGCATCATGGTTCCCTCCGTGCTCGCCGATACGCTCTCCAGCGACATCTCCGCGAATCTCCTGAACGTCGGCCTCCGGGTGCGCAAGCCGGTCCTGAAAGAGACCGGGTGGCTCCCCACCGTCTCGTTGGGGCTCGGCTACGTCTATTCCGGGGTCCATCTCCAATACACGCTGAGCGATTTCACCCAGGATTATTCGGGGCAGGATATGGTTATCAACGGAGATTTCCAGCTCGACACCAAGGTGCATTCCTTCGGCCTCGATCTCGGTATCTCCAAGACGTTCTCCATCTTCACGCCCTTCATGAAGACCGCCGTGTGGTACCAGCGCGCCTCTTTCGAGGCTGACGGCGATTTTACGGCCAAGGTGGGAACCGGTACGGAGAGCGAACTCGCGCCCTCCGCCGAGGTGGCCATCAACGACATGGCGGTGATCCTATCCGGCGGATTGGACCTGAACCTCTTCGTGTTCCGGCTCTGCACCACCGCGACCTATAACCTCGGGACCTCGAGCTACGGCGGCGAGATCGCGGCCCGCTTCCAGTTCTGATCAGTTCCCGTGGCCGCGCGGTCACCAGAATAGTTGGCTTTAGAAGGCCCCTGGAAGCGGACGCTTCCAGGGGCCTTTTTCATGGCTCAGGGGACAGGCTGCATCCACTCCCGAAGTACCCGGCTCGCTCCCGGCGAGGGATATCGCAGCGACTACCAAACGGGAGCCTCCTCGCGCGGCGCCGGCGGCTGGCGCCGCGTGAGGTGCGCATTGCGGAACGAGAACGGAGGGGCCGGGCAGACGGGTAACGAGGGGTGGCGTGCGCTGCGGCGGCTGCCGTAAGCGACGCGCGGCGGCTTCAGGCTGCTGCCGTCGGGCCAAAAAAAGGCTGTCGGGGAACCGTGTCCCCGACAGCCTCCGTCCGCGGGATCGCTCAGGTTCGTCCTGAGGATCCCCTCCGAAGCTCGGTCTATCGAACTAGTTTCCGATGCCGGACGTCTCGATCTCGCCGATACCGGCGGAACCCGTGACGATCACCTTGGTGCCGCGCCACGCGAGATCGGTCAGGTCGCCAACCAGGCCCACGACGTACGGCATGCGGAATACACGGCTATTCTTGAGGAGGATGAGCTCCTTAGCAGAGAGCATGGCCACCGCTCCGCCGCCCACCGCGAGCTTCGTGATGTTGATGCCCTTCGTTCCGTCGACGAGCTTCACGGTGCCGAGGCCGGACGTGGCCGTGCGGTAGGCCCCGTTCTTGGTGCCGAGGTAGAGGGTCCCGCTCGCGTCGCCCGTATAGCCGAAGGCCTGGATGAGCGGCAGCTTCTCGCCGAAGAAGGTGAGGTTCGGGTTGTCCTTGTTGATGTCCGCGAAATCCGGGTCGCTATCCAGGAAATCTTGTCCCATGCGGAAAGCGCCGATGATCTTGGTCGCGAAGAATCCGGATACGACCCCGGCGTTCTCGATCACGAAGAAATCCATGACCGGCTTGCCCGTGAGGCCTTGGATATCAAGGTCGATGGTCGTCCACGTAAGATCCTCGCCGGCGAGTCCGCCGAACTGGCCCTCGCCCTGGAAGAAGTAGACGTCGTCGAAGGAACCGGACTGTAGGGCTCCCGGCGCGGCCAGCGGGCCTCCGATCAGTACCGGCACGGCCGGCACCGTCGCGTCGTAGACGCCGTTGGTGGTGTTGACCAGGGGGAAATCCCCGACCGAGAGCGAGTCGTACCCGAGCGACAGGGAGTTGATCGTGCCCGCGGACCAAACGGTGGCGGTATCCGGCTCCAATGAAGTGCCCGAATACAGATTTCCCGCGGACGCCGCATAGATCGTGTCGTCGTTCGCGACGACGACGCCCTTGAGGCCACCGGGAACTTCATTGTAGTCGGTCGCGATATCGGTCAAGGTCATGGCGACGCCCGTTTCCGCGCCGCCGTTGACCGCGAAGACCGGAGACATACCGTAGCGGAGGGTCCTGAAGCGGGAGCTTGAACCGTTATCGTCGCCCGCGGCGGCGACCAACCGGTAGGCGTTTCCCGGGGGCAGGTCGGAAATGGTCACCGTGCCCGCGCCGGAAACGAGCGGGGCGCCGTGGAAATCGGCGTCGACCGAAGCCTTGACGAGGACGTTGTCGGAATACACCCAGACCCGCACGTAGGTGAGCGATTCGCCGCCCGCTCTCGCTGAAGCGGCCAGGTTGAAGCCCATCCGGACGGTTCCGGGCTCCCCGCTCTGCATGGCGCAGGAACCGAGGAGAACGACGGCGAGGACGAGCGCGAAGGTTATCTTTTTCATCCCCTGCCTCCTACTGGATCCTGACGACGATGGAGCCGCCCGAAGAGGGTTTCGCTCCGCCGCCGCCGGTCGGGGCTTCGTCCCCCGCGGTGGTTATCACGGTCGTCGTCTCGGCCAGAGCGACTTCCTCGGGCGCCTCGGGAGCCGACGAACCGGAGAGCGAGCTGGACTCGCCGCCCGCTATGGACCGCCGCTGCCCCTGCCGGTTGGAGAAGGCCACGACGCCGTTCAAGACCTTGAGCCTGACGCCGTCGAAATCGAACTCGGTGCCGCGGACCGCGGCGGTGGAGACCGGCGTCTTGACGGTGAAGTCGTGGGAGAGGCCTTCGGCCTTGTCCACCTGGACGCGGACGCGTCCGACGCGCAGGCTGACCGCGGTCTTCGTCGTCCCTTCGGACTTCACGAGCTCATCCAAAGTGAGCCTCGAAAGCGGCTTCATCTGGATGCGCGAGTTTGACAATTCAAGTACCAGGAAGGAATTGAATCCGGTGGATATCGTATCTCCGTTCCGGATCTCCTGGGCGAGCGTCGCGGGTATCCAGCCTTCGCCGGGTCGTTTGACCTCAACCTTGCCGGATATCTCCATCACGACCGCTTTTTCCTGGGCGAACAGGCTTACCGCGGTCAGCAAGAGCATCGTCACAAGGATCTTTCTCATAGGAGCCTCCTGTCGGGCCTATCAAAAACTGAACGAGAACGTGAACTCTCCGGTGAACCATGGACTGTCGAACCCGTCCACGAACGCGCCTCCGTTCGGGATGAACAGGCCCAACGAAAGGCCGAGTCCGAGGTCCGAATAGGGGCGAAGGTTCACGATCCCGTCAAGTTCCGTACCTAAATAACCCGATCCCGCCGAGGGATCGACCGTCGCGTCGGAGAGAGGGCCCTCCGCGAGCTTGAAGAAGGGCGTCACCTTCACCCCGGTCTGGAGGCTGCTCACGAGCGAGTCCCGGAAGGCGGCGAAGGGTTTCATCGAGTAGCTCAGCTCGGCTACCACGAGATTGCTGATCTGGGGCGTGAAGGCCAAGCCGAAGATGCCCTCCGCGAGCGGGATGAACGCCCCGGAATTCCCCTTGGCGTTCCCCTCGAGGTAGCCGATCTGGTCGGCGTCGCCGCTCGCGAACGCGAACTTCAAAGACGCGGAGGATTTGTAGAACGCGGGGCGATAGTAGCGGATCGAGCCGCCGAAGAGGTAGGCTAGGATCGGCTCGTAGCGGTAGGCCTGCCCCGTGGTGCTCTGATCGTCGTCCTCGAACGTGAGCGTGCGCCCGGTCCCGAGGTATCCGTAGAGATCGTAGTAGACCGAGGACGCGAGGGGGCCGGTGAGGCCGAGTCCCCAGTATTGCGTATCCACCGTACCGCCGCCCGTCGGATTGAAGACTTCTTCCCCTTCCTCTATCACCGTATCGAATTGCGCGCGGAGGTCTTCCTGGACGATGGCGGACAGGGTGAGGGATTGCCGCGCGAAGAGTTCGGGGAACGCCACGGTCGCGGAACCGATGAACCGGGGAGAGGCGAAGTACGCGTCGTCGTCGGCGAGATCCAGCGCGTCGAGCCTGCTGACGACGAGGGACGTCGCGTTCTTGTTGTTGAGTCCCGTATATCCCAACGCGAGCTTCATTTGCGCGGCGGGGTAGGTGAAGGCGAGCCGGAGCCCGGCCGTCGGTTGGGCGAGCACGACGGACGAGAAATCGCTCTGGAAGAACTTACCCAGATCGAAGGCGAAGCGGGGCTTCCCCGGCTCCGCGGCCGGAATATCGCCGGACAGGGTCAGCTTGTCGATGTCCGCGTAGAAATGGGGATCGTCGATGGCCACTTTCGCCTGCGCGGCGGCATCGAACCGGAGGAACTGGCCGAGGAGCGCGGAAGCCCAGACGGTCAAGGTGTCCTCTTGGACGAAATCGGTCTCGTCTTCTTTCGTGAACGAAGAGGAGTTGTCGATGGTGGCGCCGAAATCGGCGAAGGCGGGGGCGGCGAGGAGCGCGAAGAGCGCGAGCGCCGCGATGGAAAGGCGGAACTTCATGACCGCTCCTCCTTCCAGGTGAGGACGGCGCCGAGGATGCGCACGGCTTCTTCTCCGGAGAGTTTCCGGTAGGGGGTCGGCCGGTCGGTCACGAAGCCGCGGAAAGCGGCTTCCCTGGTCGCATAGCGGGGACCGGGGAACATGCGGTACATGAGCCCTCCGGGGATGTTGAACGCCTTCATGAGGAGGTACGAGTACTGCCCGAGGGAAATCTCGGCGGGCGCTTCGGCGGGGAAGCCCCATCCGGAGGCCGCGAGGGCTCCCATCGCCTCCTCCGCGGTGGCGGTCTCGCCGATGAGCCCCGCCGCGGAAAGGACGAGGTATACCGCCGAGGAGAATTCGACCTTTTCCTGATCCAGTAGAGCGTCCAGGACGCTGTTGGACTGTGCGAAAGCGGCCGTTGACCCCATACTGAGGATAATCAGTAGGAGAACGCAGAATCTTTTCATGAAGCGCTCCTCCGTTTTCACTTTCATAAGTATAGCCACGATGGCATCGAGATTCAATTTTCGCCCGAATACGTGCGGCGGCCGGTGGCGAGCCGCTTATCCGCCCCTATAATCATTATAGACGATTCAACCGTTAATACGGGCCGCAGGGGGGAATATGCAAAAAAAAATCGGGTACAGCGTCCTCGTCCCGCTCGTCGTCGTCGCGGTGTTCTCGGCGCTCAACCTGGTCACGCTCTATCAAGGCTTTGACTACCGGGTCTACGATCTGCTCCTCCACGTGAAACCGGCGATCAAGGAGGATCCGTCCATCCTCCTCCTGGACGTGGACGAGACGTCCATCGTGCAGGTGGGGATCTGGCCCTGGAGCCGGGACATCATGGCGGAGGGCCTCATCACGATGGCGGAGTTCGGAGCCGCCTACGCCGTCTTCGATATCGAGTACCCGGAGCAGAGTCCCCGGGGCGTCGACTCGAGACGCATCGAGGAGGACATCCCCCGGTCCCTCACCGGGGAATTCCGCACGCTCACCCAGAACGTCCGGGACCTGTTCGCGGCGGTACGGAGCGGGAGCATCTCCCTGCGGGACGCGGAGGATTACGTCGCGGACCTGGAGCGGCTCACCGAACAGTCCCGCGAATCCCTCATGGGCGATATCCGGTCCATCGTCAAGGACAACGACGTCTTCCTCGGGCAGGGCGCGGCGATCTTCGGCAACGCGTACTTTCCCATCCGCATGGTGACCGACGGCACGGAAGCGTTGCCGGAAGAGGTCCGCGCGTACGCGATGGACGTCTTGCCCCTCAAGAAGATCCGCGTGGAGGCGGACGTCGCCTTCAAGGCGCAGGATGTCCTGCCGGCGATCTACCCCATCATGACTCCGGCGGCGGGGGCGGGCTTCCCCAACGTGGAGGTGGATTCCGACGGCGTGCGGCGGCGCCTCTACCTCATCGCGGAGTACCAGGGGAAGTATTATCCCCAGCTCGCCTTCTCCGCCCTCCTCAAGAAGATCGGCGATCCGGAGGTCGTGGTCAAAAAGGACCGGATCGTCCTGGAAGGAGCGCAGCTGCCGGGTAGGGCTCCGGGACGGGTCACCATCCCCCTGGCGGAGGACGGTTCCGTGCTCATCAACTGGCCGCGGAAGACCTTCGCGGATAGTTTCAGTCCCCACCTCTCGTACTGGTACCTCGAGCTCCACCGGCGGCAGGAGGCCTCCCTGATCAAGAACCTCGGCCTCATGGAGCGCGACCAGTACCTCACCTATTACGAGAAGGATCCCGCCTTCATGGAGCTCTACCGATCCGCCGAGCGCTTACGCGCCGCCATGCTCGCGGAGCACAGCGGCGCGAAGCTCGATGAGTACCGATCCCTCCGGGAGCGCTTCTTCGCCGCGGTCGGGGACTTCCTGGCCGGGCCGACCGAGGGGGCCATCCTCGCCTCCGTCGACGAGGCCCTCCGGTCGCCTTCGCTGAAGCCCGACGAAACGGCCGAGTACCGTAAGATCCGGGAAGAGGTCGTCTCGAATTTCGCCAACCTTTCGACCCTCTACGGCGACTTCAAGAAGACGCGCGGCATCCTCGCCGAACGGCTCCCCGGCAAGTTCTGCGTCATCGGCAACGCCGCCACCTCGACTACGGATATGGGCGTCAATCCGTTCCAGAAGCGGTACGAGAACGTCGGCACCCACGCGTCCCTCGCCAACACCATCCTCCAGGCGTCGTTCTTGGACGATTTCCCCTGGTGGATCACGTCCCTCTTCACCTTGGTCCTCGCGTTCCTCGTCTATCTCCTGCTGCGGGACATGGACCCGACCCCTTCGCTCGTCGCGGGGGCCGCGACCGTCCTCTTCGTCGTGATCGCGGGCACCGCCATCTTCATCCTCACGGGGGTCTACGTGAACCTCGTGACGCCGACCTTGTCGGTGTTCTTGACGTTCATCATCCTGGCATCGGTTAAATTCATCGCGACCGCGCGGGAGAAGAGCTATATCCGGAACGCCTTCGGGCACTACCTCTCGGCGGACGTCATCTCCGAACTCCTCGCGAACCCGGACAAGCTGCGCCTCGGCGGCGAGAAGAAGTTCATGACCGCCATGTTCACCGACATCAAGGGCTTCTCCACCGTGTCGGAGAAGATGGATCCGACGGATCTCGTCAAGCTGCTCAACATCTACCTGACCCAGATGAGCGACGTCATCATGGATCTCCGCGGAACCATCGACAAATACGAGGGCGACGCCATCATCAGTTTCTTCGGCGCTCCCATGGAATACCCCGACCACGCGCAGAAGGCCCTGACCGCGGCGATCAGGATGAAGAAGATCGAGGACCAACTCAACAAGCAGTTCGCCGAGGGGAACCTCGCGCCGTCATCCCTGCTCACCCGCATCGGCATAAACACCGGCGATATGGTCGTCGGCAACATGGGTACCGCGCGGAAGATGGACTACACCATCATGGGGAACGCCGTGAATCTCGCGGCGCGGCTCGAGGGCGTCAACAAGCAGTACGGGACCTGGATCCTCACGAGCGAATATACCCAGGCCGAGGGCGGAGATGCCTTCCTCTTCCGGAAGCTGGACCGGGTCCGCGTCGTGGGCATCAACACGCCCATCCGCCTCTTCCAGGTCGTGGACGAGGCGCGGGAAGCCTCGAGCGCGGTCCGGGAAGCGGTGGATATGTTCCACGCGGGCATCGACTCCTTCGAGAATCGGGACTGGGACAAGGCGCGGGCGACGTTCACCGAGGTCCAGCGGATCATCCCCGACGACGGTCCCTCCACGAGTTTCCTGAAGCGCATCGACGCCTACGTCGAGACGCCGCCGCCCGACAACTGGGACGGAGTCTTCAACCTGACCGCGAAGTGAGATCTGCGCCCGACGGTCGGCCGTTGCAGCGAGCCTGGCCGGCGACGTCGCCGACGTCTCTGTATCCCCTCACGCGGGGAATGCGGAGACGCCTCCGCGGGCGCCAGTAAGAAAAACTTTCCCCTTTACGTTATGATATATATGGTATAATAATTATCTATAACGTTTGTTCTTCAAGCCACGTTCCTACTTCTTACTGATTCCGAACATAAAGCGTGACGGCGGATGCTACGCGCAGACGCACCGGGGCTTATGCCTCGGCGCATAAAATTCGGGAAAAAGAAGGGGGAAAAAGATGAGCGACGTTCAGAAAGTCGTGTCGAAGCTGAAGGACCTCGAAGCCAAGGTCGTCGCCAAAGCGCTCCAGGATGACGATTTCCGCAAAAAACTACAGAAAAATCCCAAGGCCGCAGTGGCGGAGATCGCGGGCAAGGCGCTGCCGGAAGCCCTGCTCGTCAAGGTCGTGGACGATGCGCCCAACACCTTGACGATCGTGCTCCCGAAGGCGGCGAAGAAGGCGAACGCGAAGGGCGAGCTCAGCGACGACGCCCTGTCCAAGGTCGCCGGGGGCGGAGCCATCGTCGACTTCTTCGCCACCGCGATCATCGAGGTGATCTAAGGGACCGCGCCAAATATGAAAACCATAGATGACGCAGTTCGCAAGCAGAAGATGTTGGAAGCCGAGGTCGTCACGAAAGCGCTGGAAGACGAGTCCTTCCGCAAGAAGCTGACGGATAACCCGAAGAAGGCCTTGGCCTCCATAGTCGGCAAGGACCTGCCGGAGGCCCTGATCGTCAAGGTCCTCGATGCGGCACCGAACACGCTCACCATCATGCTGCCGCAGAAACCTTCCGCGCCGCGTTCCAAGGGCGAACTGAGCGACGCCGCGTTGGGTAAAGTCGCGGGCGGAATCGACGCGGGCGTGTTGATCACGGGCATCACTACGTTCGGGGTCGCCGCATTAGCGGAGGTATAAAAAGGAGTCCCGTTTTCACGCCGTGTACCGCGGGCGCCCTCCGTGAACGTATGCGGAGCTTGCCCGCGATACTGTCCCGATGCGATTAAACGCGCATGCACTCTCTGTCGCGGTTCTCCGTATACGTAGTACATGAGGTTCGGGATTTGAATAAAAAGACCCCCTCGGTAAAAACGAAGCGTCATGACGTCTGTCTGCTTCACATGCCGTACGGACCGGTGGAATGGCCGTCCATAGGCATCGGACTCCTTATCGCCGCGGCGAAGCACGCAGGACTCTCGGCCAGGGCTCTGTATCCTTCCCTATGGTTCGCCGAACGTATCGGCTATGAGCGCTACTTCGTGTTCTCCAAGTACCAACGAGCCGAACCCGGACTCGCGGATTGGACCTTCGCCGAGGCTTGTTTCCCTGGTTTCGAGTCCGATTATGAGAAGTACCTGTCCTTGGCCCTCGCGCACGAAAAAGGGCTCTTGAACTATGAGAAAGTCTTCGGCGATGGGCCTGAGCCGCTGCGAGCATGGCTGTGGCGCACGAGGGACGCCGCCTCCGAATTCGTGGAGGTCGTAACCGCAAAGGTGCTGCGGCGGCACCCGCGGATCGTCGGTTGCAGCGCGGCGTTCCATCAGAACTGCGCGTCGCTCGCCGTGCTCCGTAAGATAAAGGCCGCCGATTCCGGCATCGTCACGCTCCTGGGAGGGCCGAGCTGCGAAGGGGAGATGGGCCTCGCGATGAAACGGGCCTTCCCTTGGGTGGATTACGTCGTATCCGGAGAAGCGGATTCGCTTTTCGCCGATCTCTGCAAGACGGCGATCCTGCACGGCGCCGACGCGCCCTCCGAAACGCTCCCGCGCGGCGTGTTCTCAGCGGCGAACGCGGAGCGAATCGCGCGGGACGTTGCCCCGGGATCGGGCGGAGCCGGGGAGCGTTTCCCGCCTCCTGAAGCTCCCACCGCCAGGGTGACGGATCTG
Source organism: Spirochaetota bacterium (assembly GCA_023406985.1). Classification (GTDB taxonomy): domain Bacteria; phylum Spirochaetota; class Spirochaetia; order Treponematales; family Breznakiellaceae; genus JAEXTK01. The sequence continues at coordinate 25,289 of JAEXTK010000256.1, forward strand.
GACGCCCTGCCCGATCCCGATTATGCCGACTACTTCGAAGAACGCGAATGCGCGGCGATCGACATACGGCTACCTCGAATCTTGCTCTTCGAAACCTCCCGCGGTTGCTGGAAAGGTAATCGCCGTCCCTGCACGTTCTGCGGACTCAACGGCAACCGACGCATCTATCGACATAAGCGACCCGATTCCGTGCTGGGTCAGCTCGCGCGACTCCGCGCGCTTTACGGCACGGATTCATTCATGGCGACCGATACGATTTTAAATAACGCCTACTTCGAGACCGTGCTGCCCCGACTAGCCGGAGAGGAGGCGAAGTATAAACTCTTTTTCGAAACCATCTCCACGCTGACGGAGCGCGAAGTCGCCCTACTCGCGGACGCCGGTATCCATTGGATACAACCGGGGATCGAGAGCCTCAGCGAAGGAATCGCTGCTCTTCTGGACAAAGGGAATTCGGTGCTCGGCAGCATCGCGCTCCTAAAATACGCCAAGGAACGGGGAATCCGCTGTTCATGGCACATCCTGTATTGCATACCGAACGACGAGGTTGTCCAGTACCGCGAAATGATTACCCTCATGCCGCTCCTCCATCATCTGGAGCCGCCTACGATCTCCGATATCCGCATCGATCGCTTTAGCCGCTACTTCAATAATCCCCAAGAATTCGGGCTTACGATTGAGCCCTACCCGACGGATACCTACCTATGGGACGCGCCTGAGCATCTCAGGAGGGATTTGGCAAACTTCTTCTACGCGCCGGAATTGGCGTCGAGGTTATCCCGACAGGGCGCCTCCTATAGGGAGCTGGGCAACGCCACCGAAGCATGGCGGTCGGCTTTCTGGGGATACGAGGCGGCGGCCGGCGCGGCCGAACTCCTGCTGATCGAGGACGGAGAAGCCTACTTGGTGAAAGACACGCGCCCGTGCGCGGTGCGGCCTACGACCAGACTAACCGGCCTCCGTAAACTCCTTTATGAAACATGCCGAGCGCCCCAATCGGCGCGAGCCATACACGAACGGCTCGCGAAAGAAGGATGGGACGACGCCGCGGCGGCCGATAGGGAGCTGGGAAACCTGGTCGATGAAAAGCTCATGGTAACGAACGCGGACTCGTATCTCGCGCTCGCGACGGCTGGACCGCTCCGCCCGCTGCCGAGGGATTTTCCGCTCGAGGCGGAGAACGGGGCGTTATTCGATTGGCTTTCGAAACTCGAATTCGGCAGCGGAGGCGGTGAACGATCATGTCCATAGCGCAGGTGAAGCGTTTTCGCGAACGTTGGAACGCGGACGGCACATTCCGGGAGGCGATCGCGCGCGACCCCGATGCGACCCTGGGGCGATATGGAATACGAGTGGATCCGGAGGCCATCCGCCCCCTTTGGGACGCCGCTCTTGCGCATCTGATCGAAAATGCCGAGGAACGGCATCGACAGTATCCTCTCCTGAAAGATTTTGACGAATACCTGGTCTCGCTGACGCGAATCGACCTACTCAAGAATGTCGAGTCCTCCACTAACCAGAATTATGCGGCTTGGCGCCGGCGGCAGGTCGCCCGCACGGCTTCCCAGTTCCCGAAGATCCACCAGGACAAGCTCATCCATGCGGGCATGGCGATCGAATTGACCCAGGGCTGTTCGGTCGGCTGCTGGTTTTGCGGACTCGCGGCCGCTCCGCTCCAGGGGACTTTCCCCCGCACGCCGGAAAACGCGGCGCTTTGGCGGGGCCTGCTCGAGGCCATGGGCGAGATCCTCGGCCCGGCCGCTGCCTCCGGTTTTTGTTATTGGGGGACGGAACCCTTCGACAATCCGGATTATGAAGCTTTCTGCGAAGATTTCTTCGACATTCTCGGCGTGTACCCCCAAACGACGACGGCCAGGGCATTATCCGATCCTCAACGCACGAGGTCGCTGATACGCCGTTCTCTGGAAAAGGGCTGTACGCATAACCGCTTCTCCATACCCTCGCTCGCGATGTTGAACCGCGTGCATGAGGAATTCAGCGCGGAAGAGCTGGAGCACGTGCTGCTCATGGTTTACACGAAAGAGTCCGAGCGCGGCTTCGCCGTATCCGGCCGCGCGGCGACGCAGCGGAATCTTCCGAGCCGCAAGGGCTTCAAGTTTTCTTCCGACGTGACCATCGCCTGCGTCTCCGGTTTCCTGATCAGCATGGTGGAACGCAGCGTGTCCCTGATCACGCCGTGCAAGATTAGCGCGGACTGGCCGTTCGGCTATATGGTCTATGAGCGGGCGCCTTTCCAAGACGCGCGTAGCTTCAGGAATGAAGTGGAGCGCATGGTCCGGGCGCATATGCCGATCGGCTACCCTCCGGGGCTGACGGTCCGGTATCGCCCGGACCTCGAATTCGAGGAATTCGAGGATGGGTTCGCGGTCTCCACGAAATACATGACGCGGCGGTATGACGGCCATCCTTATTTGAGGGAACTCGGAAACCTCATCAGGAAGGGAACCAAAACGACGGAAGAAATCGCGTCGGTCCTCGAGTTCTATATGGCGCCGCCAGAGCTGGTTCAGGAGGCGATCGATCTGGCATTCCAAGACGGGATCCTCGATGAAGCGCCCCCGACGCCCCGGAAAGCCGGCGACTGATTCGAGGGGCCGAGGTTCCGTCAAAGATGACGGGACCGCGGACGTCTGCCTCGTCCTGATGCCGTTCGCTCCGTTCCGCTGGCCTTCCCTCGGAGTGAGCCTCCTCGCGGCGGGGGCGAGGCGCGCGGGCATGCGCGCCAAAGTCGTTTACGCCAGTCTTTGGTTCGCGGAATGCATCGGCGCCTCGCAGTACGATTTATTGCTTAAGAATCTGCGGGTGGAGAACGGCATCGGCGAGTGGATCTTCGCATCCGCCTATTCCCGGAATCCCAAAGCCGAGGATTCGAGTTTCTTGGCCGCGGCCCTGCAAGGCGAGTCGATGTTGTCCATGTCCTCGCTCCTGGCTGGGCTCGGAGGACCCGACGAGGTCCGGGAAACGATACTCAAGATCCGTAAGGGCGCGGAACGCTTCGTCGATTCGGCCGCGCGGCGCGTGCTCGAGATGCAACCGAGGATCGTCGGATGCAGCAGCAGCTTTCAGCAGAACTGCGCGTCGCTCGCGCTCCTCCGTCGGATCAAACAGTTGGATGGAAGCGTAATCACTATGATGGGAGGGGCGAACTGCGAAGCGGAGATGGGCCTCTCCATAAAACGCGGGTTTCCTTGGGTGGACTACGTGTTCTCCGGAGAGGCGGACGAGACCTTCCCCGCGCTTTGCAAGCGGTTATTGGACGGCGGCGCCATCGGGGTCGACGACGTGCCCTTCGGGGTCTTTTCGGCGGCCAACGCCGAGAGCGTTCACGAGAGATTCCGGCGCGGAGATTTCGCCTCGGTTCCGACTTCGATCGTCGAGGATATGGGCGCTCTCCCCGCTCCCGACTTCGGCGACTATTTCGAGCAACGGAATAACTACCCTGATTTGGGAACGGAATCGTTGTTCCTCCCCTTCGAGGCTTCACGCGGTTGTTGGAAAGGTGAACGAGCCCAATGCCTATTCTGCGGGCTCAACGGCGAACGGCGGCGGTACCGATCCAAGCCGTCGGAGAAGGTGCTGGCCGAGCTGCAGGTCGCAAAAAAAACGTATCGCCTCAATACCTTTTTCGCCTCGGACGCCATCATCGACATGGCCTTTTTCAAGACCCTCTTGCCCGCCCTCGCCGAGACGCCAGAGGCGTACAACCTCTTTTTCGAGACCGTATCGACCTTGGAGGAACACCACCTCAAGGACTTGGCCGCGGCGGGGGTGCGCTGGATCCAACCGGGAATCGAGACGCTCGACGAGGAGATCGTGCGCCTGATCGACAAGGGCAACGCTCCCTTGCGCAGCATCGCCCTCCTGAAATTCGCCCGCGAGCAGGGGATCTTCGTTCGGTGGAATATCCTTTACCGCATACCCGGCGATAGCGAGGGACCGTACCGAAGGATGGCGTCCCTCCTGCCCCTGTTGTACCACCTCCAGCCGCCCGAGATCGACGGGGTGGAGTTCCATCGCTTCAGCCGCTACGAGCGCGAGCCGGCGCGATACGGTCTCACGCTCCGGCCCTATCCCGCGTACTCGTATTGTTACGACGCCCCCGAAGAGATTATCCGTGACCTGGCGTTTTTTTTCCGATCCCCGGAGATGGACGAGTCGCGCGGCTACGGTTGGCCCGCGTACATGGAGATCAAGCGCGCGATCGTCACGTGGACCGAACGCTACTGGGGTAGTTTTTGGCGCAGGACGGAGAGCCGCTCGGCGCCGATTCTGGAGATCCGGGAGGACGGGGACCGATCGGTGATCACCGACACGCGGGAATGCGCGATCGAGCCGAAGGTCACGCTTCGCGGCTTGGAGCGCGAGATCTATCGGGCCTGCAGGGCGCCTCTGGATCTCGGCGGCATTTTGGACCACTTGGGCCGGTCCGCGGCGGACGGCGGGGAAACGGAAAAGATCCTAATGGAATTGGAAGCGCGCAAGCTGCTCATCTCGATGAGCGGGAAATACCTCGCGCTCGCGAACTATCCGCCCGTCCGGCCCCTGCCGGGGAAGTTCCCCGAATTGGCGCAGGCTGATCCGACCCTCTGGAATTGGCTGAGCGACCTCGACGATCGATAGGCGCATGATGCGCTCGCCTGCGGTTGCCCCGGTTTCTCCGCTTGCATTCGCGATCGGACCGTCTACACTGGAAAAGGCATGAAGATCATCGTGGGCCACGGGAACATGGATTTGGATTGCGTCGCCTCCCTCGTGCTGGCGCGGAACCTCTTTCCCGATCATGAGGCGGTGCGCAGCCACCTTATCCACCCGCAGGCGCGCAAGCTCATGAGCCTCTACGAGGACCGCCTCAATTTCCTCAGCCCCGCGGAACTCACCGGCAAATCGGTCCAGCGCGCCGTGGTCGTGGACGCGCGATCCGCCGACCGCATCGCCGAGTATCTCCAGAACCTCGCCGGACCCATCGGCGAGGTCGAGGTCTACGACCACCATCCGGACGTCGGCCGCGACATCCCCGGCGCCGTGGTGCACGCGGCCCCCTGCGGCGCGAACGCGAGCGCCCTGGCCCTGGAGCTCGCGGAGCGGGGCATATCCATCACCGAGGAAGAGGCGACCATCGCCCTCGTCGGCATCTACGCGGACACCGGCAACTTCCTCCACGAGAACGTGACGCAGGAGGATTTCCGGGCCGCTTCCTGGCTCATCGCCCAGGGTGCGTCCCTCCCGCTCGTAAAGGAATTCCTCGTCCCGCTCGCGGAGCAGAACCAGGTCGTCCTCTTCCACGAGGTCCTCGCCAAGCTGGAAACCATGGAGGTCCGCGGCCACCGATTCAGGACCTGCTATCTGGAGCTGGAGGAGGATTCCCGCGGCCTGGGCGCCGTGGTGGAGCAGGTCTTCGAAGTGGAGCACGCGGAACTCCTCTTCGGCTTCTTCTTCTTTCCGCGCAAATCGCGGCTGCTCGTGGTGGCGCGCAACGCCAACCCCGACATTCCCCTGGACGAGCTCTTGTCCGACCTGGGCGGCGGCGGCCATCGGCAGGCGGCCTCGGCCACCATCAAGACCGCGGAGGGCCGCTCCCTCGTCGCGGGCATCCTCGCGTACGTGGAGCGCATGCTGCGCCCCGCGGCTTGCGCCCGCGACCTCATGACGAGCGACCCCCTCACCATTCCCGCGGACGCGACCCTCATCGAGGCGTCCATACTCCTGGAGGACGGCGGCCACACCGGGGCGCCGGTGGTGGACGCGAGCGGGACCCTCGTCGGGCTGCTCACCCTGCGCGACATCATGGGCGGCCGGCGGGGTAACCAGATGCGCTCCGCGGTGCGCGTCTTCATGACCAAGAATCCCGTTTCCATCGCGCCGGACACGACGGTGCGGGAGATCGGGGAACTCATGTTCGAGCGGGAGATCGGCCACTTGCCGGTCCTCCGGGACGGCCGGCTCGTGGGCATCGTGACGCGATCCGATTACCTCGCCTGGATGCGCGATTCGCGCCGCAGGAAGACCGAGCTCCTGGACGAGCTCGGCGTTACGAGCCCGCAGGCCGCGCGGTGAGGCGGCCGTTTCCCAAAGCTTCGGGACACTGACGGCGCACCCTCAGGAACGCGCCGCGGTCAGTATTTCGGCTTCCGCGGGGAGACGCTGCCGTCCCGTTCCAATCGTTCGATGGCCTCGCGTAGCTCGGCGCGGTCGTAGAAGTTCACGTGGTGTTCCGAAGGCACCACGGTGCCGGTCTCCACGTGCTTGAGCGGACACCAACTCGATTCGATCTGTTCGAGGTTGCTCGCGAGCGATTCGGCGTACATCTTGGCGAAGCGGATGAGGGGCCTGAGGGGAAAACCGTAACCGCCGGCATAGTTCGAGTCCCGAAGCCTCCGCAGGATCGCGCCGGTATCCGCTCGATGGAAGCCCAGGAAGGCGGATATGATGAGGTAGAGCAGCTTGCTGAACACGAAGTTGAAGACGAGGAAGACGAGCAGGCAGGCGGCGTAGAGTCCCGCGACCAGCTTGAGGAATAGGCTCCCCCCGCCGAGATCGGCCTCCGCGATCGCGTCCACTTCCGCGTTCCAAAGTTTGGCGGTGCCGTTCGCGTAGCCGCAGAACTCGCAGTTGAACTTGTCGAAGGCTCGCATCCCCTCGATCTTGCTGCGGTCCAGCACGATGTAATCCCGGATCCGGAAGCGCGGGATACGGAAGAAGGGAGCGAGGAGCCATCGGTACAGGACGATGATCGTCGTCAGGTGGAGGAAGATGAACTCCAGGACGCTCACGTACATGAGGCCGCCGCCGAGCGCGGTGCGCAGCCAGCCGATGCGGCGGACGTGCGTCATGAAAATCGATTTGGCGATGAACTTCTTCTGCTTGGGGTTTTGCATAGCGAGGTATCTGAGCTGCGGGAATCGACTTCGGTTGCACGAAAAATTCCGGTCCGCGATCCGGAGCGGGGCCGCTGCGTCGGGAGCAGGGCCGGCGCGGCTACAGCGGGGCCGCTGCGTCCGGAGCGAGGGATGCCGCGGCAGGCGCGGGGCTGTGCCGGGCGGCACCATCGCCGGCGTGCGCTACGGCGTCCGTGCCCCGGTTTCCGAGCCCTTCTTGTCGTCGTTGGCCCGGATTTCCACGCGGCGGATCTTTCCGCTCACGGTCTTGGGAAGCTCGGCCACGAACTCGATGATGCGGGGATACTTGTAGGGGGCGGTCACCGACTTCACGTGCTCCTGGAGTTTCGCCGCGAGCTCGTCGGAGGGCTCCCAGCCGCGGGCGAGCACGACGGTGGCCTTGACGACTTGCCCCCGGATCGGGTCGGGGGCCGCGGTGACCGCGCACTCGAGGACCGCCTGGTGGGATTGCAGCGCGCTTTCGACCTCGAAAGGTCCGATGCGGTAACCGGAGCATTTGATGACGTCGTCGCTGCGGCCGACGAACCAGTAGTAGCCGTCCTCGTCGCGCCAGGCGACGTCGCCGGTCTCGTAGTAGCCGTCGTGCATGACCCGCGCGGTCGCCGCCTCGTCGCGGTAGTACCCGCGGAAGAGGCCGACCGGCCGGCTCCCGAGGGCGGGGGCGGCGTCGGGGGCCGCGCCTGCTCCGCCGTCGCGGCCGAGGCCGGTGACGACCACCCGGCCTTCCACGCCGGCCGGGCAGGACTTGCCGGCGTCGTCGATGATGTCGAGCCCATAGAGGGGCGCGGGCTTTCCCATGGAACCGGGGCGGGGTTCGTCCCAGGGGAAGCTGGCGCAGAGCACCGAGCCTTCGGTCTGCCCGAAGCCTTCCAGGATGGGAAGGCCGACCGCGTGCTTGAAGCGCTTGAAGACCTCGGACTGCAGCGGCTCCCCGGCCGTCAACGCGAGGCGGAGCGATGACAGGTCGTAGGCCGACAGGTCCTCCTGGATCATGAAGCGGTAGATGGTCGGCGGCGCGCAGAACGTGGTCACCCGATACTTCTCCAGTTTGCGGAGGAGGTTGGCGACGTTGAAGCGGTCCATGTCGTACACGAAATTGGCCGCCCCGACGATCCACTGCCCGTAGATTTTGCCCCAGCCGCACTTGGCCCAGCCGGTGTCGGCCACGCTGATGTGGAGGTCGTCGGGCCGGAGCTGCTGCCAATAGCGGGCCGTCACGATGTGGCCGAGCGGGTGCAGGAAATCGTGGAGGACCATCTTCGGCATGCCGGTGGTGCCGGAGGTGAAGTAGAGCAGCATCGGGTCGCCGCCGCCGCCGGCCGGCTTCCGGTCCCGGAATGCGGCGGCCTCCGCGTCGGTGACCGACGCGACGGCGGCGTTGAGGTCGATCCAGGTCGGCGGCGGGGCGAACGGCGTTTCCGCGGCTGCTGCCCGCGGCTCCGAACGGACGAAGGCCGCCGCGCGGACGTCGGCGCACGCGCCCAAGGCTTCGGCCAAGGCGGAGGAGATGTCCGGCTCGGTGATCGTCACCACCGCCCGGACCGAGGCCGCGTTGCAGCGGTAGACGAGGTCCTTCTTGGTGAGCTGCACGGTGGCCGGAATGTAGACGGCCCCGAGGCGCATGAGCGCGGGAGCGTAGATCCAGAATTGCCACCGCCGCTTGAGCAGCAGGAGGACGGCGTCGCCCTTCCCGATGCCCATGCGGGAAAAGGCGACCGCCGCGCGGGCGCTCTCCAGCGAGACCTCGCCGAAGGTGAAGCGGCGCTCGTCCCCCGCGTCGTCGCACCAGACGAGCGCGCTCTTGTTCGGGTCGGCGCGCGCCCACGCGTCCACGACGTCTACGGCGAAGTTGAAATCGGCCGGCGCCTCGACGCGGTAATTGCGGATGAAATCCTCGTAGGAGGAGAAGGACTCGCGCGGCAGGAAACGGTTCAGCATGGCCGTCCCTCGTGCATGATGATGGTCAAGAAGGCCGCCGGTTTCTCGTCCAGGGCGAGCTGCCCGTGCGGGATCGTCGGGTCGAAGAAGATGCCGTCCCCCGCCGCGAGGTCGACGGCCTTTCCGCCGATCACCACCCGCACGCATCCCGATAGGACGTAGTTGAACTCCTGTCCGCCGTGGGTCACGAGCGCGATGCTCGCGTTCTTGGCGGGATCGAGCGTCACCATGAGCGGCTCGAACAGGCGATTCTGGAAATCGGCGGCGAGGCTCTGGAAGCGGTAGCCCGGGTAGCGTTCCACCTCGGCCCCCTCGCCGCTGCGCACGACGCAGTAGCGGCGCAGGTTGGGGGACTTGCCGGTCAGGAGGTCCGTCATGTCCACGCGGAACATCCCCGCTATGGCGTAGAGGGCGCTGATCGGAGCGTCCACCGCGCCGGATTCGAGGGAGAGGTATTCCGGCAGCCCGAGGGCGAGACGCGAGGCGGCCTCGGCGGCCGAGACGCCCGAGGATTCCCGCAATTCCCTGATCCGGCTCGCGATCAGCGCGCGGCCTCCGTTTTCTTCGATCATAGGTCCCCCGCGTATTTCGATTTCCGTCCATGATACCACGGGGGCGCGGACGGTCGATGAAAATCCGCATCCGCGATTTCGCCGGTACCTGCTATACTGGTAGGGCGTGCCGCATCCATTTTTGAAAGACGCATCATAGAAATCGGATTCCTCAGGAGGTTTGCGATGAAAGAGCTCCTACTCATGTTCGCGCACGATACGCAGCGCGCGGACGCCGCCGTCTTCGCTCTGCTTGAAGGTCTGTCGGTCGAAGCGCGAAACGAGAATCGAAAGAGCTACTACAGCAGTCTCTCCGGCCTCGCCGTCCACGCGGTCGGCGGCGTACCCTATTTTCACGGCCTCTTCCGCTCGGCGATCCCCGGCGCGGCCGCGGCCCTGAAGGCGACGGAACATCTTTCCATGCCCGAAGGCGAGACGCTCACCGCCGCCCAGTGGAAGGAGCTCGCTGAAAATGCCGCCGTCGCCGATCAGGCGACCGTGGATTTCATCGCGGCGCTGGACGAGGCCGACCTCGCCCGTCCCATCAAGATCGACTGGTACGGCGGTAAACCCGACTCGGTGCCCCTGTACTTCTTGTTGAGTTCCGCGTACACGCACGGCGTCCACCATCGGGGGCAGATTTCCCAGATCCTCGACGAAATGGGCATCGATCACGATTTCTCGGGGCTCGCCTTGGAGGCGTAGGCGCGTCCTCGCACCGCCGCCGTAGGCCGGGAAGGCGTGCACGCCCTCAATCATAGAGCTTGCCGTACGAAGACGTTGAACGATCCGCGGAGATGCATTTTTAGCCACCTATTCCGAAATAGTCGCTTCGGGTATCGTTGAGCGAGAGGTTGTTCCATGCACCAATCGAGCCCGCGGCTGCGATCCATACTCTACCTCCACCTCTCCAACCTCCTGTTCGCGGCCGTGGCGATCTTCGTGAGCCTGCTCTCGGATCGCTTCGACGGGTACTTCACCTCGTTCAGCCGCTTCGCGGTCGGGCTCGTCTTCGGCTTCGCGCAACTGCGCTCCCTGCGTCGGCCCTTCAGGATCGTCAAGTTCAAACCGTGGCTCGGGAGGGGGATCTTCGGCGCGGTCTCCATGACCCTCTTCTACATCTCCATCGCGCTCGGAACGTCCGGCCGGGCGAGCCTCTTCAACAACACTTTCCCGATCTTCGTCGCGCTCATCTCCATCGCGCTCCTCAAGGACAAGGTGCATCTCAATACGATCGCGGCCCTGGTCCTGTCCTTCGGCGGCGTGGCCCTCGTGCTCTGGGACGGATCGGCCGTTTCCCCGCTCGCCGATCTCGCGGGCCTCGGGAGCGGCATCCTGGCCGGGGCTTCCTACCACTTCAACAAGGCGGCGTCCCGGACGGAGGATCCCATCGTGATCTACCTGGGCGTCTGCTTCGTCGGGCTCGTCCTCAACGCCTTCTCGCTCCCTCAAGCGGCCCGGCTCGACCCGCTCTCCGCCCTCCTGCTCGTGCTGGCCGGCCTCAGCGCCTATTTCGCGCAGATCTGCATCACGATCGGGCTCCGGGACATACCGACCACCGAGGGCAGCGTCCACACCTTCGCCAAGATTCCCCTCACCGCCTTCGCCGGCTGGCTCCTGCTCGGCGACCGGATCACCGGCGGCTTCATCCTGGGCACCGGCCTCCTCATCGGCGGGCTCGTGCTCAATCAGATTGACTGGAAACCCGGCGCGAGGCGCCGATAGGAGACCAACGGATATGGGATACGGATTGGGAGAGGCTTCGCTCGCGCACTATACCTGCCGGAGGGCGAGCGGGCCCATCGAAGTGGACGGGAACTTGGACAAGAGCGCGTGGCGGGCGGCCCCCAAGTCCCATCGATTCGTGGACCTGGTGAGCGGAGAGCCGGGATTCCTGGACACGCGCATGGCTGCTCTCTGGGACGACGAGGCGCTCTACGTCGGCTTCTGGGTCCAAGAACCCCAGGTCCGGGCGACCTTGACGGAGCGCGATTCGTTCATCTGGTTCGATAACGACGTGGAGGTTTTCCTCGGCGGGGACGATTGCTACTACGAGTTCGAGGTCAACGCCTTCAACACGGTCTACGAGGTCTTCTTCATCTACCAGGACGCCCTCAAGCGGGGCAGCCGCTTCGACCTACCCGAATTCGACCTCTACGAGCGGAACGTGGACGTGCTCTGCGGTTTCCAGGACGGTTCGCGGATCGGCCGGCATCCGCGCGGCAAGCGGTGGGCCTTCATGGATTGGGATTTCCCCGGCCTCAAGACCGCCGTGAAGGTAGACGGTAAAATCAACGATCCGGCGGTCGTGGACGCGGGGTGGACCGTGGAGCTCGCGTTCCCCTGGGCCGGCATGGAGCGCCTTTTCGCGAACCGCGGCTTCCCGCCGAAAGATGGGGAGACGCTCCGGGCCGGCTTCTCGCGCTTCGAGGCCCTTCGGTACAACGGCAAGACCGCCGCGGAGAGTCCGGGCTGGGCCCTCAACGCGCACGGGGTCTACGATTCCCACATCCCGGAGTGTTTCTCGTTCCTCCATTTCTCGGAGGAAGTCGCGCGCTGATCCACCGACCCCCGCGCCGCGCGGAAGGGCGGCGCCGCGGTCACGCGGGATCGCCCATCCGCTCCCGGAAAAAGTCCCGGTATTCGCGCGCTCCCGCCGCGAGGTCCGCGGGCGGGAGGATGAGGGAGGCGGTGAAGTACGCCTCCTTCTCCATGTCGAAGAAGTAGCCCGGCTGCGAATAGAGGCCGCGTTCCGTGAGGAGCCCCGCGGCCAGTTCCTCCTCGCCCTCCAGGCGCGGGGATTCGATGAGGGCGGTCCAGCCGCCGTCGCAGCGGAGGACGCGGTGGGGGGAATCGCCGCCTTCCAGGGCGGCGCGGAGGGCGGCGAGGTTCGCGGCGAGGCGGCTCCCCAGCTCCGCGCGGAACGCGGCGCTCGCTTCCAGGAGCGCGCCCAGGGCGTTCATCACGGGCGTGCCCGCGGACAGGTAGGTGTCGGCGATGATCTCCAGCCTGCCCTCGGCCTCCGCCTTGTCGGCGGCCGGCCCCGAGACCGCGATCCAGCCGAGCTTGGCCTGCGGCAGGCCCGCGAGCTTGGAGAGGCCGTCCAGCGTGAAGGTGAGGACGCGCTCCTCGCCGAGGAAGGAGGCGGTTTCCTGCGCCTCCAGGCCGAACGGAAAGAAGACCTCGTCGCAGATCAAGGCGGCTCCGTGACGCTCGCAAAGCTCCACGAGCGCCTCCCGCTCGCCGTCGCGGACGTACGATCCGGTGGGATTGTTCGGGTTGATGAGCACGAGGGCCCGCGCCCGGCCGGCCTCCAGGGCCGCTTCCACCGAGTCCAGGTCTATCCTCCAGCCCGCCGGATGGAAATAATCCAGGCGGTAGGGCCGGGCCTCCACCGCCTCCAGGCCGGCGAGGAAATCGAAGAGGGGATAGCCCGGTTTCGGCACCAGGACCGCGTCTCCGCTCTCGCAGAGCAGCTTGAAGAGGAGACCGTAGGCCTCGGAAGTGGAGGCGCAGAGGAAGAAGTCCGCCGGAGAGAGGCTAGGGCCGCGGGCGGACGCGGCGTAGAAGGCGGCGAGCGCTTCCCGCGCCCTAAGGAGGCCGCGCGGGTCGGGGGTGTAGCGTAGGTTGGCGGCATCGAGCCAGGGAGAGAGGAGAGCGGCAGCCTCCGTCTCCCGCGTATGGGAGAGGCCGACCCTGGTCGGATTGCTCGCGGAAAAATCGAGGATGGGGAGGCCGGCGGCGGCGCGGGCGGCCTTGAGGCGCGCGAGCGCGTTGTCGGGGGCGGGCCAGCCGAGGCGGCTGGAGAAGTGGTGCGGCACGATGGCCGATCATAGCATCGGGCCGGGGGTTCGGGGAATGGCGTTCTAGGGAACGGCCCCGCCACCTTTTCTATTGTTGACTGTTTAGATAATGAATATGCTAGAGGAAACGGAAGCTCTACTTCAACGGCATCGACAACGCGTACCGCTTTCCCGGAGGTGTCCGATGTTCAGTCCCCCGATTTCATCCGCCGCGCTCTTCCACCGGCGAGAGCTCATGCCGGTCGTGAACGCCGACGCGAGCGGTTCTTCTCTCCCGCATCCCGCGGCCAAGGCTCCCCGTATCTTCTGCGACTCCGCCGTTTGGTCGGAGATCGAACCGCTCTACAAGGCGGGCATCGTCAACGGCATCACCACGAATCCCACCCTACTCAAGCGGGCGGGGGCGACGTCCTGGGCTTCAGCGAAAGCCATAATGAAGGATCTCTGCGCCAAGCTCCGTCCGCTGCCGGTCTCCCTCGAGCTCACCGAGATCGAGGAGGAGGCGATGGTGGTGCAGGCTGCCGAACTCGCGGCCCTCGGCGACAACGCCGTCATCAAGGTTCCCGTCGGCGGTTACCGCGCCCTGAAGGCCGACGCCGATCCCTTCACCGGCCTCAAGGTCATCCGGCGCCTCTGGGAACGGGGCATCCGGACGAACACGACGCTCATCTTCAACACGACCCAGGCTTTCTGGGCCGCGAACGCGGGAGCCACCTACGTGAGCCCCTTCCTGGGCCGCCTCGCCGACTACGGTTACAAGAACGACCGGAGCGAGCGGACGAGCGGCAATTCCCTCTATTGGGTGGAGGATCCGAAGAACGCCAAGGGCGACCAGATCATGCACAACAGCGAGTACGTCGCCTCGGGCGGCGCGCTTAAGGATGCGGGCGCCCGGCTCATCTTCGAGATCGCGGCCGTCTTCGCCAACTACCGGATCACGACCGAGATCCTGGCCGCCAGCTTCCGCAATCCGGTCCAGCTGACCGAGTGCCTCCTCGCGGGCGCCGACATCCTGACCGTGCCCGCGGCCGTGCTCTCCACCGTCGCCGACCATCCGCTCACCGCGGAGGGCATGGCCGCCTTCGCCGCGGACGCCGCCGCGTTCGGAGGATAAGCGTCCAGGCGGAGGACGAGGTCGCCGACGGCGGCGGCGGCCGGCCTGCTCCGGCGGCCGAACAGCCAGCCGGGCAGCTCGTCGCCCTCCCGGAAGATCCAGTCCGTGCCGCCCCGCTCCGACGCTCCGGACCGCTCCCGCGCGGCGACCGTGGCCCACACGGCGCCGCTCACGATGCGCGGCCGGAGGCCGGGCGCGAGGAGGCGGCGGAGGTAGCCGAGGTCGAGGGCCGCGCGCTTCGGCCAGGCGAGGAGGACGTCGGGGCGTCCGTTCATACGCTCAGCTCCTTGTCGTAGCAGCGGAAGACGTACCGGTGTCCCGGAAAGCGGATGTCGCCCGCCCGCCGGTATCCCATGCGGACGAAGAGGGCGTTCATCCGGCCGTTCAGGGAATAGGTGTCCGAGCGGAGGTACGGGACGCCGCTCCGCCGGGCGAGGTCCTCCGCGAGGGCGAGCAGGCCGCGCCCCACGCCCTGCCGCCGGAAGTCGGGGTGGACGGCCAGGCGATGGATGACGAGCGCGGCGCCGTCGCGCGACCAGGTCCCGTCCCGGTACTCCGGCGGCTCTGCGCGGTTGACGCAGACCACGCCGCGGAGCCCGCGGCCCCCCGCTTCTTCGTCCACCCAGAGCGCGCCGTCCGCGAGGTCCGCCCGAAAATCGGCGCGGGAGGGATACGCGTCGCTCCATTGGTCGATGTCCTCGGCCCGCATCTCGGCGACCACGCGGCCGACGATGTCCATGATGCCGTCCAGGTCGCGCTCGGCGGCAGCCCGGATCATGGCCGATCCTCCGCGCCCTCCGGACCGGCCATCGCTTCGCGCGAACGGTCGAGATTGGCGCGCATCCTGCCGAGTAGGGCGGAGGCGAGCTCGATCTCCTCCGCGCTGAAGTCCGCAAGGCAGACGTCCAGGTTGCGGTTCTCCTCCTCGATGATGATTCCGTAGATCTCCCGGGCCTTGGGGCTCGCGGTGAGCAGCCGCGCCCGCGCGTCCTCCGCGTCGGTCACCTTATCGATGTATCCGAGGGATTCCAGTTTCTGGACGGCCTTGGTCGCGGTGGTCTTATCCACGCGGGCCAGCTCCGCCAGGCGGTTCAGGTTAATGCCCGGATGCTCGCAGATCCTGGTCAGGAAGATGAACTGGCCCTTCTGGAGCCCCAGCTGCCGGTAGCGCGCGTCGAACAGGTACTGGATGGTCCGGCCGATCGCGCCGATGTCCCGGAGGACGGTTCCCTTCAAAGCGGTCATACGCACCTCGAATTGGTTGTGCTTTCAACTAATTCGAGGATATCAATATTTAGTTGAACTTTCAAGTATTTTTTTTAGAGGCGGGGCGGGGGGCGGGAGACGCGTTCCTCAAACGCGTGGCGAAAAAAATGCCCGCCGATTCCGATCGTCCCGTGTATACTGTCATCGCCGCGAACGGGCGGCGAGGAGGACATCGATGGGTGACGGATCGAACAGGGGCGGAGCGGCCGGCGGCGGCGTGTACGGCCTCGCCTTCATCGGGGCGGCGGTCTACTATATCGGACACGCGACCTCGTTCTGGCTCGGCGTGCTCGGCTTCCTCAAAGCCCTCGTGTGGCCCGCCTTCCTGGTCTACGACCTCATGCGTTTCTTGGGTATGTGAGGCCGAACCAACCCACGGGGACCATCGCCGCGCAGAGGATGACCATGGCGAGGAAGATCGCGCCGACGCCGAAGAGGTCGGCGGCGGCCCCCAGCGCCACCGCGGTGACGATGCTCCCGAGGGTATTGGCCGCGGAGAACAGGTTGTTGAGCGCGAGCCGCTCGCCGTCGTGTCCCGCGTTCACGAACAGGGTGGACAGGAGCGGGAAGAGCACCGAATGCCCGGTCCCATACAGGACGCCGATCGGGACGAGGAACGCGCTCGAGCGGAGGCCGAAGGACAGGAGGAACGCCGCGGCGAGGAGGGCGTAGCTCAGCGAGACGAGCGCCCGCGCGCTCCGGCGTTCCATGGCCGAGCCGAAGACGACCCGGATGACCACGGCCACCGCGGAAAAGGCGACGAAACAGAGCGACACGTTCACTTCCCCCAGGCGTTCGCGCGTCAGGTTCGCGAGGAAGGTGGAGAAGACCGCCCACGCGCCGCCGAGCAGGAAGGTCAGGACGAAGAGGGGCGCGAGGTTCTTCCGGCCGAGGAGGCCGAGCATCTTGACGGGATCGGCGGCCGTGCCCGGTTCGTGGAACCGGTAGGCGAGGGCGAGGACGAGGCCCGCCGCGTGGAAGCCGAAGGCGGCTAGGAAGATCCAACGCCCGCCCGGCCCCGCCGCGAGGCGCTCCGCGACGAACGCGGAGACGGGATTGGAGAGGAGTCCCGAGATCCCGTAGATGGCCATGCCGGAGACGCGCCGCTCGCGCGGGATGAGCCCGAAGGCTTCGGTCGTCTGGATCGTGAACACGATGCAGAACATGAGAGTCCCGAGGGCCCGCAGCAGGAGCAGGGCGACGAAGTCCGGGGCGAAGGCGAAGGAGGCGGCCGAGGCCGCAAGGACCGAGGCGTAGGCCGCGAGGACGAGCTTCTTGCGGCCGACCGCGTCCGCGTAACGGCTCAGGGGCACGACCAGGACGACGAGGGCCAGGGCGGGCAGGTTGACGAAGAGGCCGATGTAGGCCTTGGAGGCGCCGAGGCCAGCCAGGTAGTCGGGGATGACGTTGTAGGCGTTGAAGCCGGAAAACGCCAGGAAGTTCTGGATGAAGAGGGAGACGAAGGCTCCCGTGACGTAGGGCTCGGTCGCCCGCGGCGCCGCGCGGCTGGTGGGGGACATCCCGCTACTTGACCATGGGCCGCGCCGCTCGTCAAGCGGGCCCGGGATCTAAAACATTACCAAAAAAATAATAAATATTGACCTCCGCTCGGGGACCGGATACATTTTGCCTATAAACGGTCCAAATAGGAGTATTGGCATGAAAATAGCCGTGCCCGCGGAGGTTCACCAGGGAGAGACGCGCGTGGCCTTGACGCCGGAGAGCGCCGCCAAGCTCGTCAAGCTCGGCGCCGAGGTGGTCGTGCAGAGCGGTCTCGGCCGCAGCGTGAACGTAACCGACGCCGATTACGAAAAAGCCGGAGCGCGCGTTTCGGCCGATCGGGAGGCTTTGCTCCGCGAAGCCGACCTCGTCCTGCGCGTGCGCCAGCCGCCGGAGGCGGAGATCGCCGTCCTCAAGCGCGGCGCCGTCCATGTCAGCTACCTCGATCCCTTCAACCAGGGCGACCTCGCCGAACGGCTGGCTAGAGCGAACGTGAGCGCCGTCAGCATGGAGATGATCCCGCGCAGCACCCTGGCCCAGAAGATGGACGCCCTCAGCTCCCAGGCGAGCCTGGCGGGCTACGTGGCGGTGGTCTTGGCCGCCCAGCGCCTGCACCGCGTCTTCCCCATGATGATGACCCCCGCGGGCACCATCACCGCGGCGAACGTCTTCATCCTCGGCGCCGGGGTCGCGGGCCTCCAGGCCATCGCGACGGCCAAGCGGCTCGGCGCGCGGGTGACCGCCTTCGACGTGCGGCCCTCCTCAGCGACCGAGGTGGAGTCGCTCGGGGCCCGCTTCCTCAAGATCGACCTGGGCGAGATGGGGCAGACCAAGGACGGCTACGCCTTGGAACTGACCCCTGAACAGCTGGCCAAGCAGCGCGAGGGCCAGGCCAAGGCCTGCGCGGCGAGCGACATCGTCATCACGACCGCCCAGGTCTTCGGCCGCAAGGCGCCGGTCCTCGTCACCGCCGACATGATCGCCCGCATGAAGCGGGGCAGCATCGTCGTGGACATGGCGGTGGAGACGGGCGGCAACGTCGAGGGCTCGGTCGCCGACAAGGAGGTGGACGTGAACGGCGTCACCATCCTCGCCCCGACGAACCTGGCGGGCCGGGTCGCCGACCACGCGAGCCAGATGTACGCGAACAACCTCGCGAACCTCGTGGAGCATTTCTGGGACAAGGAAACCAAGTCGATGAAGCTCGACCTGGAGGACGCGATCCTCAAGGGCTGCCTGGTCACCCACGGCGGCGCAATCGTCAACGACCGGCTCCGCCAAGCGGTGAAGGCCTAAGGAGCGACCATGCTAACCGATCCGATATCCCTCCTCTTCATACTCGTGCTGTCCATTTTCCTCGGTTTCGAACTCATTTCGAAGGTTCCGTCCACCCTCCACACGCCGCTCATGTCGGGCTCCAACGCGATCTCGGGCATCACCCTGGTCGGCGCCCTCCTGGCCTCGCGGAGCGATATGGACGTCCTGTCCCTCACGCTCGGCGTGGCGGCGACGGCCTTCGCGATGATCAACGTGATCGGCGGCTACCTGGTGACCGACCGCATGCTCGCCATGTTCAAGCGCAAGGACGGGAAGGACAAGAAATGAGCGATCTCCTCGTCAATCTGGCGTACATCGTCGCCAGCGTCCTCTTCATCTTCGGCATCAAGATGCTCGGCTCGCCCGCGACGGCGCGATCGGGCAACTTCGTCTCCGCGGTGGGCATGCTGCTGGCGGTGGTGGTCACCCTGATCGAGAGCGGCCTGAGCTATCTCTGGATAGCGGTAGGGCTCCTCGTCGGCACGGCGATCGGTGCGGTGTCGGCCTACGTAGTGCCCATGACGGCCATGCCGGAGATGGTGGCGCTCTTCAACGGCTTCGGCGGGCTCGCGAGCCTCCTTGTCGGTTGGGCCGAATTCCGCCGCGGAGAGGCGACGGGCCTGGGACCGGAAACGGCCACCGTCCTCGCGATTCTCATCGGCGGCGTCACCTTTACGGGCAGCATGATCGCCTGGGGCAAGCTCTCCGAGAAGATGAGCTCCAAGCCTTGGCTCTTCAAGGGGCAGGGTGCGCTCAACGCGGCGCTCATGGCGGCTTCCCTGGCCGCGGGCGTGGTCATGGTCCTCCACCTCGGACCTCCCGAGGCGGCGACCTGGGCCCTCTGGACGGTGATCGGCCTCTCCCTCGTCCTCGGCGTGCTCGCCGTGGTGCCGATCGGCGGCGGCGACATGCCGGTGGTCATCTCGCTCCTCAACAGCTACTCGGGCCTCGCGGCCTGCGCCGCGGGCTTCATCATCTCCAACACGGTCCTCATCGTGGCCGGAGCCCTCGTGGGCGCGAGCGGCATCATCCTGACGACCATCATGTGCAAGGCCATGAACCGGAGCCTCGCGAACGTCTTGTTCAGCGGCTTCGGATCGGGGACCGCCGCGTCATCCTCCGCGGGCGTCCAGGGCGAAGCCAAGCCGATCAGCGCCGACGACGCCTACTACGTCCTGGAGGCGGCCCGCAACGTGCTCTTCGTCCCCGGCTACGGCATGGCCGTGGCCCAGGCCCAGCACGCGGTGCGCGAACTCGCGGGCCAACTCGTAGCCAACGGAGCCGAGGTCCGCTTCGCGATCCACCCGGTCGCGGGCCGCATGCCGGGCCACATGAACGTGCTCCTGGCCGAGGCGAACGTGGACTACGACCAGCTCGTGGAACCCCAGACCGTGAATCCGACCATGGAGACGGTGGACGTCTGCGTCGTGATCGGCGCCAACGACGTCGTCAATCCCGCGGCCCGCGAAGACAAAGGCAGCCCGATCTACGGCATGCCCGTCATCGAGGTGGACCGCGCCAAGACCGTCATCGTGCTCAAGCGGTCCATGCGCAGCGGTTTCGCCGGCATTGAGAACCCGCTCTTCTACAAGGAGAATACGCGGATGCTCTTCGGCGACGCCAAGGAATCCATCACCCGCCTCACCGAACAGTTCAAGAATTGAAC
>JAEXTK010000188.1 GCA_023406985.1 Spirochaetota bacterium
CGGTACGCGCGCGGGCCGAGCGGGTTCTCCTCTTCATGCACCGCCGCTTCCTCACGGGCTACGCCGAACGCCAGACGAGGCTGGATACGCTCGTGGAGACCGGGCGGTACAACTGCGTGTCTTCGGCCGCGCTCTACGCCGTGCTCGCGGCCGCCGTAGGCCTCACGGTGGACGGGGTGGCGACCGTGGACCACGCCTTCGTCTCCGTCCGCGCGGGCGACGAACCCATCGACGTGGAGACGACGAGCCCGTACGGCTTCGATCCGGGCAACCGCATCGAATTCCAGGACGAATTCGGGCGGACCACGGGATTCGCCTACGTATCGCCCCGCAACTATCGGCAGCGGACCTCCATCAGCCGCTTGGAGCTCGTCTCGCTCATCCTCTCCAACCGGATCGTGGAGCTGGAGGGGGCGGGACGCTACGCCGAGGCCGTCGGCCTGGCCCTGGATCGCCGCGAGTTGCTGTCGCTGGAGGGCCCCGGAACGGCGGCCGCGACGTCCGGGCCCGCCGCGACGTCCGGGCCCGCCGCGAAGGCCGGAACCGCGGCCGCGCCGGCCTCCGGAAGCCCGCGGGCGGAGGCGGAACTCCTGGATCGGATGCTCAACTACGGGACCTCGCTCGCGCGGGCGGGCAAGGAAGCCGAGGCGCTCGCCTGGGCCGCGGAGGCCGAAGGCGTCTACGGGCCGCATCCGCGCTGGGACGAATTCACCGCCGCGGTCGCGAATAATCTGCTCGCCAAGCTCGTGCGCGCGGGCCGGACGGCCGAGGCCCGCGGCGAACTGCTCCGCCTCCAGCCCCGACTCGGCGAGGGGGCGAAGCGGAGTCTGGACGCGCTCGTCACCGACGCGGAATTGGTCGCGGCGATCGGCGCCGCCACCGGCGCCGTGACCGGGCCCGGCGCCGTGACCGACGGCGACGCCGTGGATGCCGCCGTCGCGCTCGTCGCGGCCGCGGTGCGACGCGGTGCGGTCACCGCGGAGCGGGGGCGGGAATTGACGGTCTACGCCCGCCTCAAGGTTGCCGAACGTGCCGCCCGGGCGGAGGGGGGGCGGGCCGCCATCGCCGCGGTGGAAGATGCCATCGCCGCCGACGGGCGCGACCGCAGGCTGGAGGATGCCCTACGGGTCTACCGGTCCAACCGCGTCTCGGAGCTCCACAACGCCTTCGCCGTCCTCTACAACGCGGGACGCTACGCGGAGGCGCGGGAGGCCGCGGCCGCCGCGCTCGCGGAGTATCCCGAGGATCGCCGCCTCCGCGCGGATCTGGGCACCGTGGAGCGCGCTCTCTCCCGCAGGCCCTGATCCGCACGCGGGATCCCCGCCCCGCGGCGTCAACATTTTACGAAACTTGTTTCGTGACATCTTTAGGATGTCCAAAATGTATGCTATACTCGGTCCATGAACATCAGGGCAAAACTCTTCTTGCTCATCTTCGGGATCATCGCCCTGTTGGCCGGGGCTTCGTCGGTATATTTCCTGCTCCAAGCTCCGGTCACGAGGATCGAGAGCGAACGCGAGGTGCTCGACGAACTCGCGCTTTCGATCCGCACCGTCCAGGTGGAACTCAATCGTCTGGACGCTTCCACCTTCGTCGTCCAGCGGCCGCGGTTCGAAAAAGCGACCGTATTCCTCGGCGAGGCGTTCAAGCACCTCCGCGACGTGACCTACCTCCGGACGAGCGACGCCCAGCTCGTCGAAGCCATCGACATCGTCGAACGGCTCCAGAAACTCAACGAGGAAAACCTCGCGCTCGTCAAGGAGCTTTACGGCGTGCTCTACAAGGACGCCGAGACGCTGTTCGTGTTTCCCGATTCGATCTCGTTCCGCCGATTCTATGCGGCCGACACCATAGCCGACCGCAAGCCCGAGGCCCGGGTCGTGGCTCTCTACAACCTGGGCCGGCTGGAGTCGGCGGCGAGCATCCTCAACGACAGCCTGGAATCTTCGTACCAGGTCATCCTGGAGCAGGGCGGCGTCATCGACCACCGCATCGCGGCGATCCGGTTTCGCGCCGCGCTCACGGCTTCCATCATCATCGGCCTCTTCATCATCGTGATCAGCGCCGCCGCCATCCTCTTCGCGAACTCCATAGCCAAGAGCATCTTCATCATCGCGAACGGCGTCCGCGGGCTCAAGGAGGGCGACCTCTCGGTCTCCTTCGACCTCAAGGGGAAGGACGAGGTCGGCGTGCTCTCCCGCGGCATGAACGAATTCATCCAGGCCCTCGACGGCTCCGTGCTCGGGATCAAGGACGCCGCGCAGCGGAACGCCCAGGTGCGCGACCGGCTCCTGGACGCGACGCGGGCGACGGGCGTCTCCCTGGAGGAGATGCGCGGCGCGGTGCGGGACGTGGAACTCCAAGCGCAGCGCCTGGATCAGCGCATCGCCGAAAGCCGCCGTTCGGTCAATTCCATCGCGAACGGGGTCGGGCAGCTCGACCAGCGCATCACCGACCAGATCGCGATGGTGGAAGAGTCCACGGCCTCCATCACCCAGATGCTCGCGACCATCGGCAACATGGCGCGCCTCGCGGAGAAGGACCGCTCGCTCGCGGACGGCCTCGTCCGCACCTCCGATTCCGGCAGGGAAGTGTTCCAGTCCACCTTCGAGAAGATCGAGGCGATCACCGAGCGCGCGGGCAAGATCGAGGAGATGATCCAGATCATCGACACGATCGCCGGACAGACGAACCTCCTGGCGATGAACGCGGCCATCGAGGCGGCCCACGCGGGCGAGGCGGGCAAGGGTTTCGCGGTGGTATCCGATGAGATCCGCAAGCTCGCCGAGGCGTCGGCCGAGGGCTCGCGGGAGATCGCGGGCTCGGTGCGGGCCATCATCGACTCCATCTCGAGCGCCAAGGAAGGCAGCGAGGCCACGAACCTGGCCTTCGCCGAGATCGACGAGCGCATCCGCGAGGTTTCCCGCTCGGTCTCCGAGATCAGCGCGAGCCTCGGAGAGACGGACGTCGGCGGCCGGCAGATCCTCACGGCGATGACCTCGCTCCGCGAACTCTCCGCCTCCATCAACGCCGAATCCCGGAGCGTGGCGGAGAATACCCGCCTCATCGACGCCTCCATGGGCGACCTGGACCAAGTCGGCCGGAGCGTCCGCGAATCGATGGGCGCCATCGCCCAGCGGACCGACGACATCGCCGACGCGTCCGACCGTTCGGCGAGCCTGGCCGAGGAACTGTCCGGCGTGGGAGCCGACCTGGAAGTCCGGATCTCCCACTTCAAGACGACCTGCGAGGCCGAGGGCGGCTCCGTCGGGGCCGGCGGAGCCTGCGAGGAAGGCTCCGCCGAGATCGAAGAGTTGGACGCGGAGGTCAGCCCTTCAGTTTGAGCGGCTTGCCGATCCGCGCGCTCTCGTAGAGGGCGTCGAGCAGCTCCATGACCACGAGGCCCTGGCGGCCGTCGGCGTCGTGGGGCCTATCGGCGACGATGGCTTCCGCGAAATGCGCCATGGCGCTCGGCGTGGAACGGGCGCCCGCGGCCCAGAGCGTGCGCTCGTGGTACGCCGCGTCCCAGAGCCCTCCCGCCGTCTCCGTGAAGAACTCCGCCTCGAACCGATACGCTTCGCCGACGTTCCGGTGCACGAGGCCTCCCTTGGTGCCGAGGACGCGGGTCTCCATGAGCTCGTTCTCCTTGATGTTCGCCGCCCAGGACGCCTCCACGCTCATCGTCGCGCCGTCCTTGAACCGGATGAAGCCGGTCGCGAGGTCCTCCACGCTGTAGGTCTTTTGCTCGCGCTCGGCGATCTCCGCCGCGATGGGATCGTAGGTCGCGCCCATGACCCATTCGGGCTCGGGATACCCCATGAACCAGAGCGCGAGGTCCACGCGATGGACGCCCAGGTCGATGAGGGGGCCGCCGCCCGCGAGTTCCTTGGTTCCGAACCAGCCGCCGAAACCCGGCATGCCCCGCCTCCGGAGCCAGCTCGTGCGGGCGTAGTACGCGTCCCCAAGGTCGCCCGCGTCGATGCGGGCCTTGAGCGCCTGGGCTTGGGGCGTGAAACGGTAGGAAAAGTTGATCATGATGCGGCGCTTCGCCGCGTCCGCCGCCGCGAGCATCTCGCGCGCCTCGGCCGCGTTCATGGCCATCGGCTTCTCGCAGAGGACGTGGGCCCCCGCGCGGAGGGCGCGGATGGTCAGCTCCTTGTGGAACTTGTTCGGCACCGCGACGCTCACCACATCGCAGCCGGCCGCATCGATGAGCTCGGTCCCCGTCTCGTAGCGCGCCGCGATGCCGTACTTGTCGCCGATCTCCGCGAGGCGCGCGGGGTCGGCGTCGGCCACGGCGACCACCTCGCAGGCGGCCGAGGACCGGTAGCCTTCTATGTGGCTCTTCCCGATGCCGAGGCCGATCACGCCGACCCGCAGCTTCTTTCCTTTCGCGGGGCTCATCGGAGGTCCTCCGCGCTCTGCACGACCCCTACCGCGCCGAACTCGGCCGGGGGCGGAGGCAGCGGCTCCAGGGCCGCGACGTTCGGCGCCCCGTCGGGGATGCGGACGGTCGCCGCCGCCCAGCGGGCGGCGTTGGCCAGGATCTTACGGACCGTCGGATCGTAGTAGGTGGGGTACGCCTCGTGGCCGGGCCGGAAATAGAACACCTTGCCCGCGCCGCGGTTCCAGCAGGCGCCGGAACGGAAGACCTCGCCTCCCTGGAACCAGGAGAGGAACACGAGTTCTCCGGGCGCGGGTATGTCGAAGCGTTCGCCGTACATCTCCTCGTGCGCCAGCTCGAAGTATTCCCCGAGGCCGGCCGCGATCGGGTGGGCGCGCTCCACGACCCAGAGCCGCTCCTTCTCCGCGGCCTCGCGCCACTTGAGGGAACAGGTCGTGCCCATGAGGGACCGGAAGATCTTGGAATAGTGGCCCGAGTGGAGGACGATGAGGCCCATTCCCTGGAGGACCCGCTCCTTCACGCGCTCGACGATCTCGTCCGAGACCTTGTCGTGGGCCAGGTGGCCCCACCAGAAGAGGACGTCCGCGTCGTCCAGGACTTCCGCGGAGAGGCCGTGTTCGGCCTGGTCGAGGGTCGCGGTTCGGACGGAGAAGCCGCCGGCCTCCCGCAGACCCTGCGCGATGACGGCGTGCAGGCCGTCCGGATATACGCGGCGCACGTCCTCGTGCTCCCGCTCGTGGATGAACTCGTTCCACACGACGACGTTGATGGAAGATGGCATGATGCGCTCCTTGCTGAGGTGGAGTATACGGAACGGGGCACCGCGCGGAGCGGGTTCGCTATTGCCGCGTTCCCCGAAGGATAGTAAATTTCTTAGATGCGAAACGGCGAATCGAAGGGCGCTGAGCTCCGCGAGGTGCTGAAGAACGCCCGGGAGCGCCTCGCGGACGGTACCTTGCCCCTCGCGGTGCCGCTCGCCCAGGCGCGGCCCCGGCCCCCCGACTGCGGACATTTCCACGTGCACGGCGAGCTCTTCTACCAGCTTTCGGGGCGGACGGTCTTCACCTTCCCGACCGCGGAGCTGACGCTCATGCCGGGAGAGCTCCTGCTCGTCCCCGCCCTCGTGACGCACGCCGAGCGGGCGGAATCCGGAAGCGGCGCTCCGTTCCGCAACCTCGTGGCCTACGCGGGCAACGGCGTCTTCTCCATGCACCTCGCGCGCGCCGATTCGGCCAAGCGGCCGGTGATCGACTACATCGAGCGGCCCGCCTCGCCGCGGGTCAGGGCGGCCTCCCTCTACCTCCAAGACGCCGCGGCCGCCGCGGAACGGGCCGCGCCGCAGGCGGTCCGCTTCGGGAAGGCGGCCTTCGTCTTCCGCTCGCGCGCCGCGGCCGCGGCCGCCGACGGGGCCTGCCCGGAGC
>JAEXTK010000216.1 GCA_023406985.1 Spirochaetota bacterium
GGTGCGGAGGGCGGCGGCGCGGACGCCTATGGCGGCGCGGACGCCTATGGCGGCGCCGTGGTCAACGGCGAGCCGGGCCGCGGCCGCTTCGCGGAGGTCTACGAGGCGACGAACGGCGAGGAGGCGGTGGCCATGGCCGCCCGCTTCCGGCCCGACGTCATCGTCATGGATCTCCGCATGCCGGGTTTGAACGGCCTGGAAGCCGCGGAGGCCATCCGGAAATTCGATCGAAGGGTCCGGATCGTTTTCCTCACCGCCTTCGGGGAGCTTAACGGCGCGCGGGCGGCCTTCAAGGTCAGGGCCGACGACTTCCTCCTCAAGCCGGTGCCGCCCGCCGCGTTCCGCGAGGCCATGGACCGGGCCATCGCGGCGCTCAGGGATTCGGTGGGCGCCGTCGACGAGGCGGTCGCGGCCAAGGCGAACGGCGGACCCGGCGCGGAACGCCGGCTCCTGGACGCGCTGCGGCGCGGCGCGGGCGAGGAGGCCGCGCTTGCGGCCGCGCGGTGCTTCGTAGAGGCGGCGGGGGCGGACTGCGGGCTGCAGGAGGCATGCCGCGCGGCCCTCCTCATCGTGAACGCCCTGGATCGACGCCTCCTCGCCGAATTCGGTCGGTCCTTCCGCGCCTTCGCCGCGGCGGGAGCGTCCCTGCGGGGCGCGCGGAGCCGGGAAGAGGTCCTGCAGGCGGTCGTGGAGGCGGCCCGCGGCCTGGCCGCCGAGGCCGCGGCCCTCCTCGGCGAGCCGCGCCGAAAGGCCGTGGACGCGGCCCTCGCCTACATCGAGTCCAAGCGGCTCGGGCCCGTCACGCTGGAGGAGGCCAGCAGGGCCGCCGGCCTGAGCCGCTACCACTTCAGCCGGGTGTTCCACGAGGTCACGGGCAGCACCTTCACGGATTACGTCTGCGAACGGCGCATCGACCGGGCCAAGGAACTCCTCGCGGACCAGTCGCTCCCCCTCAAGAAGGTCTGCGACATCGCCGGCTTCTCCACCCACTCCTACTTCACGGGGACCTTCAAGAAACGGGAGGGCGTGAGCCCGTCGGAATTCCGCGCCCTCCTCGCGGAGCGGTCCCGCGCAAAACTTCTGAACAAAACGCATGAGAATGAAACGCGGTAACGAAAATGCGGATGTAGCCTGAACCTGAACGGACGGGCTTTCCGTCCCCAAGGAGGTTCTCGATATGAAGAAGTCGGTAGCGATGCTCGCGGCGCTCCTCGCGCTCTCCATCCTCGCGGCCGCGCACCTGGGCGCGGCGCCCGTGGAACTCAAGCTCGGCCATTATTCGGTGGAAACCCACGCCATGCACCTGGCGGCCGTCCAGTTCGCCGACGGCGTCGCCGCGCGAACCGACGGGGCCGTGAAGGTCGTCATCTTCCCGAATTCCAAGCTCGGCAACTCCCAGGAGATCCTGGAACAGGTCACGCTCGGCGCGGTGGACCTCGCGATCCCGACCGAGCCGGCGCTGGCCAAGTACGTGAAGAAGTTCAACCTCGTCACCGGTCCCTTCGCCTTCAAGGATTACGCCGCGACGGACCGCTTCTTCGCCACGGGCTTCCTCGCCTGGGTGATCCCCGACCTGGAGAGGGCCGGCTTCAAGTACCTGGCGCGCTGGGAATACGGCTTCCGCACCTACACGAGCTCCAAGCGGCAGATCAACAAGCCGGAGGACTTCAAGGGCCTCAAGATCCGGACTCCGCCGGACTTCGTGAATTCCGCCACGGTCAAGGCCCTCGGCGGCACGGCCCA
Source organism: Spirochaetota bacterium (assembly GCA_023406985.1). Taxonomy (GTDB): domain Bacteria; phylum Spirochaetota; class Spirochaetia; order Treponematales; family Breznakiellaceae; genus JAEXTK01. Next base: position 1,744 of record JAEXTK010000216.1, read on the forward strand.
GACCATCGCCTTCGCCGAGCTCCCGATGGCCCTCAAGCAGGGCGTCGTGGACGGCCAGGAGAACCCGATCGGCACCATCTACGCGGGTAAGATGTACGAGACGCAGAAATACCTGTCCATGCTCAACTACACGTACAACTCCACCCACCTCGTGATGAATAAGGCTTCCTTCGACCGGCTGAGCGCGGCGCAGAAGACGATCATCCTGGAAGAGGCCGCCAAGGCGGGCGCCTTCATGACCAAGACGGTCCGCGAGATGGAGAAGGGCCAGATCGAAGAGCTCAAGAAGTTCGGCATGGAAGTCGCCTATCCGGACACCGCCCCCTTCAAGGCCGCGGCGGCCCCGGTGTGGGACGAGCTCAAGGCCCAGGTCGGCGCCGCCGATTACGCCGTCTTCATGGGCTTCTTGGAGAAGGCCCAGTAACCGTACCGATCGACGACGCCGCGCGGTCCGGGAGCGTTCGCGGAACGTCTCCGGACCGTTACCCCACAACGGGCGGCCCGAGCGGCCGCCGGAGAAACGCCATGCTGACCCTCTCGATCTTCGCCCTTCTCCTCGCCCTCATCCTGCTCAACCTGCCCATCGTCGTGGCCATCGGCCTCACGGCGATAGCGTTCTTCGTGGGCCTCGGGCAGGGGAATTTCCTGGCGATGCTGCCCCAGCGCATGTACTACGGAACTACCGGCATGACCCTGCTCGCCGTGCCGTTCTTCATCCTGGCCGGGAACCTCATGAACACCGGCGGCATCACGAACCGTATCTTCCGCTTCGCCAAGGCGCTCGTCGGCCACGTGCCCGGCGGCCTCGGCCAAGTCTCCGTCATCTCTTCCATGATCTTTTCCGGCATGTCCGGGTCGGCGGTCGCCGACGCCGCGGGCCTGGGCCAGATCCAGCACAAGGCGATGGTCGACAACGGCTATACGCCCGCGGCCTCCGCGTCGATCGTAGCCGCCGCATCCACCATCGGGCCCGTCATTCCGCCGTCCATTCCCTTCGTGCTCTACGGGGCGCTCACCGGCGTGTCCGTGCCGCGGCTCTTCCTCGCCGGCTTCACGCCGGGCGTCCTCATGGGGCTCGCCCTCATGGCTACGATCGGCTTCATGGCCAAGCCCCGCGGTTTCCCGAGGTCGCCGCGGGCCGACCTCAAGGAAATCGCCGTCTCCTTCAGGGAAGCCTTCCTGCCGCTCCTGGCCCCGGTCATCATCATCGGCGGCATCCTCTCCGGGCTCTTCACGCCCACGGAGGCCTCGGTCGTCGTTTGCGTCTACGCCCTCTTCCTCGGCTTCCTGTACCGGGACCTGTCGCTCAAGGACCTGCCGAAAATCCTTTGGGATTCGGTCAGGGGATCGGTCGCCCTGCTCTTCATCATGGCCGCGGCCAACTTCTTCGGTTGGTTCACCATGTACCAGCGCATCCCGGACGCGGTCATCGCGGCCCTCGCCGCGATGAGCGCCTCGGGCGCCGGCATCATGCTCATGGTCATCGCCGTCGTCCTGGTGCTGGGCCTGTTCCTGGAAGGCAACGCGATCTTCTTCATCACCATACCGATATTCCTGCCCATCGCGACGATGTACGGCTTCGACCTCGTCAACTTCGGCGTGGTGATGACCCTGCTCATCATGGTCGGGAACCTCACGCCGCCCGTGGGCATGTGCCTCTTCGCGGTGGCGGGATTCTCCAAGGTGGGAGTTCTCGAACTCGGCAAAGAATGCCTACCCTACATCGTCGGGATCCTCATCGTGACGATCATCATCGCCTTCGTTCCCGCCATCGCCACGTTCCTCCCGAACCTGGTGATGGGGATCGGCGCATAAGGAGTCGGCCATGAAACGATTCTCGGCGTTGCTCGCCGCCGCGGATACGCTGATCGGGAAGGTCCTCAGGACGGTATCGGTGGCGTTCTTCGTCGTCCTCACGATCATCCTGAGCCTCAATATCGTGAACCGCTTCCTTCCCTTCACGTCCTTCCATTGGCTGGACGAGATCGTGGAGCTCTGTTTCGCGGGCCTCGTGTTCTACGGGGCGGCCGCGGTCTGGATGACGAGCGGCCATTTCTCGGCGGGGGACTGGATCTCCAAGCGCCTCGGCAAGCCCGCCCTCGCGGGGGCGTACCGGCTCGTCGTGGAACTCCTTTCCCTGGTCTTCGTCGCCGTCCTGCTCAAATATTCTTGGCAGATCACGGCGAGGTCGCAGGAGGCGACGGCCGTCTTCCAGATCCCCAAGGCCGTCCTGTACTCCTGCATGCCGATCTCCGCGGCCGTCATGGTCCTCTACTCGATACTGCGGGTCATCGCGGAAATCGGTGCGCTCTTCGCTCCCGCGCGGGACGGGAAAGAGGACTGAGGATGGCGCGTCTACCGGCCGCCGCGGCGCTGGCGCTCGCGATCGCCGTCTCCGGTTTCGCGGGGGGCGGCCCGGAGGTCGCCGTCCCCGCCCCTACGCGGCCCATCGTGATGAAGATCGGCCACGCGCAGCCGGTGACGCATCCGCGCCACGATTCCCTGCTGAAATTCAAGGAACTCGTGGAGCGGAGGACGGACGGGGCCATCGTCGTCAACATCTATCCGGCGGGCCAGCTCGGGGACGAGGCGGCCATGCTGGACGCGACCAAGATCGGCGCCCTCCAGGGCACCCGGAGCGGCCTGTTCGAGCGGGTGTCGCCGCGCCTCCTCGTCTATACGATGCCCTTCCTCTTCGATGGGCTGGGCGGGATAGAGAAGGTGACGATGGGCCCGATCGGGGACCGCATCGCGGCCGCGGCGGAGGCGGGGGGCCTCATCATCCTGACCACGGGCGACGCGGGCGGCTTCCGGCAGTTCACGAACGACGTCCGGCCGCTCGTCGGGCCGGACGATTTCGTCGGACTCAAGGTGCGCACCGCGGGAGTGAAGACCATCGTCAAGACGCTGGAAGCCTTCGGCGCGGTGCCCGTCATCGTCCCCTACGGCGAGACCTACGCGGCGCTCAAGGCGGGCGTCGCCGCCGGGGAGGAGAATCCCTTCATCAACATCCAGGCCATGCGCTTCTACGAGGTGCAGAAGTACCTCACCGTCATGAACTACCAGTTCCATCCGGACCCCTTCGTCGTGAACCCCGCGTGGTACCGTTCCCTCTCGAACGAGCACCAGAGAATACTCAAGGAATGCGCGGTGGAGTCGATGCGCTACAACAACCGGCTCGTGAAGATCCAGAACGCCGAGGCGTACGCCGCGCTGAAGAACGCCATGCAGATCACCGAACTCACGGGCCCCCAGCGGCAAGCCTTCATCGACAAGGTCCGGCCGGTGTACGAGGCCATGATCGCGGAAGGCGTAACCACGCGGGCCGAGCTGGACGAGATCCGCGCCGCCGCGAAGTGAGCGCCGCGTCCGCTCGCGGCCGCCCGGCTCCGTTCGCGGGGGCGCCTCGAGGCGGCCGCCGCTTTCGATCCTCGCCCTACGGTCCCGCTCTTTTTTTTGACCCCGCCTTGATCGATCCTTCCCCGACGCGCTAGGGTGGCCCCGCGACGCCGGCCCCGCCCGGCGCGACCGCGAAGAAGCTACGGCGTTTTCGACGCGATTGCACGGGGAAATCGTTCTTTCACCGGGGTACGCCATGCGTCTCGTCTCCTACGATCGAGCGCTGGAACAGGTCGGTTACGGCCGCTTCCAGCGTCGGCTCCTTTGGATCTGCGGCCTCGGGTGGGCCGCGGACGCCATGGAGGTCATGCTCATCTCCTTCGCCCTGCCCGCGATGGGCGCCGAATGGTCGCTCGGCGCCCCGGAGAAGGGGTTGCTCGCCACGGCGATCTTCGTCGGCATGTTCGCCGGCGCCCTCTTCTGGGGACGCCTCGCGGACCGGCTCGGCAGGAAGGGCGCCTTCGTCGCCACCATCGCGGTGGATTCCGTCTTCGGCCTCGCCTCCGCCTTCGCGCCTTCCTTTCCCGCCTTCCTGCTCTTGCGGGCCCTCACCGGTTTCGGCGTCGGCGGCACCCTGCCCGTGGACTACGGCATGTTCGCCGAGTACGTGGGCGCCAAGGACCGCGGAAGGCGGCTCGTGCTCCTGGAGTCGTTCTGGGCGCTCGGGACCGTCGCCGCGGCGGGCCTCGCGTGGCTCCTCGTGCCGCGGCTCGGATGGCGATCCCTCTTCGCGGTCTCGGCCGCGCCCGGCCTGCTGCTCTTCCTCGTGCGCGGCTCCGTTCCCGAGTCTCCGCGCTTCCTGCTCGCCGCGGGGAAGCGGGCCGAGGCCCTCGCCGTGCTCGCGAAGGTCGCCGCGGTGAACGGCCGTCGCCTGGAAGGCGTGGAGCTGGAGGCGCCGGTCGGCGCCCCGGGCCGCGCGATCGACCTCTTCGCCCCGCGGTTCCGGCGGACGACCGTCCTGCTCTGGCTCATCTGGTTCGCGATCTCCGTGGGTTACTACGGCGCCTTCACCTGGCTGCCGAGTTGGCTCAGGTCGAAGGGCCTCCCGCTTCCCGCGGTGTACCCCTACGCCTTCTTCATGGCCCTGGCCCAGCTTCCCGGCTATTTCTCGGCCGCCTTCCTCGTGGAGCGGTGGGGCCGGAGGACCACCCTGGGAGTCTACCTGGCGTTCAGCGGCCTCGGCGCCCTGGCCTTCGCGTTCGCCGCTTCCCCCCTTGCGGTGGCCGCGGCCGCGGCCGTTCTCTCGTTCTTCGCGCTCGGCGCCTGGGGGGCCCTCTACGCCTACACGCCCGAAGCCTACCCGACGCCGATCAGGACGACCGGCATCGGCGCGGCGAGCGGCATGACGCGGATCGCCGGGATCGTCGCGCCTTCCATCGGAGCCCTCGCCGCGGGCGGGGCGGGGGGGAACGCGGCCTTGATCGGGCCGCTCGCGATCTTCGCGTGCGCGTACCTCACGGGGGGCATCGGGGCGTTCCTGCTCCCGCGCGAGACGCGGAACGAAGATTTGGAGGACGCCGTGTAGGGAGGGACGGAGCGCCGCTCTCCTACGGGCGCTCCAGGGTCCACACGACGTTGCCGCCGCGGAGTCCTACGGAAACGCTCCGGAAGCCGCGAGCCTCGGCCAAGCGCTCCACGCCCAGATTCCCCACGGCGTCGCGGCCCGTGCCGATGAAGCGCGGCGCGAGGTCGAGGATGACGCGGTCTACCAAGTCCTCCGCGAGGAAGGAGGTGAGGACGGCGGCGCCGCCTTCCACGAAGAGGCTGCGGACCCCGCGTTCGCGCAGGGCGGCGAGGACGGCCGCCAGGTCGAGCCTCGGAGATGCGGGATCGCCTCCCGCGCGTACGCGCAGCGTCCGTACGCCGCGCGCTTCCAGCGCCGCAGCGCGAGCGGCGAAGGCCGCGCTTGCGGCCGCGCCGCCTGCGGCCCCGATGGCCGCATCGCCCATGGCCGCGTCGGTGG
>JAEXTK010000218.1 GCA_023406985.1 Spirochaetota bacterium
GGGTTCGCCCTGCACCTCGGGGGGGATTCAGCCCGGGGCCGGCGCCGCAGCGCCCGGGCGGCGCTGCCGCGGCGCGGAGGCCGCCGCTCCCGGATTCCGCTGCGGCGCTCGAACGGGGCGGCTTCCGGACGAAGGGCGCCCGGACGATACGGCGGCGCAGCCTCCGAGCGCCGCGGCGCGGGTGCCGCGGCGGGACGATTTGGACGTTTTTCAGGTTTTTGTCTCGATTGACAGCGCTTTCCGGCCACGGATATACTCCACGCATGGAACGAATCAGCGCCGTCTACCGCGACCGCATCATGCAGATGATGCGCCACGCGAATCCCGATCGCATCGTCACCGAGAAGAACGTCCTGCAGGAGGGCAACCCGGCCATCCTGCCCTACATCGACGGCATGCTGGCCGACCTCATCCAGGAAGGATCGGGAGTCGACGGGGCCGAGAACCTCGTCGAACTCATGGACAAGGCGAAGGCGGGATCGTCCTGCCTCCTCCTGCTCGAGCACTACAGCAACTTCGACCTGCCCGCCTTCAGCTACCTCGTGCGGAAAGGCCTGCCGCGGGGCCAGGAGATCGCCGACGCGGTGGTCGCCATCGCCGGCATGAAGCTCAACGAGGACAACCCCGTCGTCGCCGCCTTCGCCGAAGCCTACGCGCGCATCATCATCTATCCGAGCCGCGCCCTCGCCGGCCTGGACGCCGAGAAGGACCGCGCCGAATTCGTGCGGAGCAACGCCATCAACCGGGCCGCCATGAAGGCGCTCAACGAGGTCAAGGTCGCGGGCAAGCTCGTCCTCGTGTTCCCCGCGGGCACCCGCTTCCGCCCCTGGGCGCCGGAGTCCAAGCGCGGCGTGCGCGAGATCGACTCCTACATCAAGTCCTTCGACTATATGTGCCTGGTCTCCCTGAACGGGGAGGTGCTCCGCATCCAGAAGGGCGACATGGCCGAAGACCTCCTCTCCAAGGACGTGATCCGCGTCGGCGTAAGCCCCGTGATCTCCTGCGCGGCCTTCCGCGACGCCGCCAAGGAGGCGGCCGAGAAGGCCGGCGTGGAGGATAAGAAGCAGGCGGTGGTCGACGCCATCATGGCCAAGCTCGAGGACATGCACGCGGAGGGCGAGGCGCGGCGCGCCGCGGAGATCGCGCGTCGGGCCTGACCGTCCCGCAACGGGGAGCGCCGGGATCCGTTTCCCGGCGCTTGTTCGGTAATTTCCGATAATCTATATTCAAGTTCAAGGATATGGAGAACACTCGACCGCCCGCGGTCCGCACGCTGCGCACCGCGTTCCTGCTCGCGCTCATCCTCGCGTATGCCGTCATCGCGGTCGTCACGTTCGTCGTCTTCTCCGCCGCCGCGGGAAACCTGAGCGACCGGTACGCGGAGCGGTACGGCATCGCCCAGAGCGAACTGGAGAAGAACCGCATCCGCTCCATCGTGGACCGGGAGCTCGCCTTGAGCCTCAAGCTGGGCGACGATCCCGCGATCCGCGCGTGGATGCGCGCCGAGGACGACGAGGCCCTCAAGGCCGCCGCCCTCGAACAGCTGGAAAGCTATCGGCGCCTCTTCCGCGACGGGGCGTATTTCCTCGCGATCGCTTCGAGCGGTTCCTACTACATCCGCACGCCCGATTCGAGCGAGCTCAGGAAAACGGCGCTCAAGGCGGACTCCCCCGACGACCGGTGGTTCTACAACCTCCTTTCCACCGAAGCCGCATACGAGCTCAACGTGGACCACAACGCCCTGCTCGCCGAGAATCGGGTATGGATCAACGTCATCGTCCGCGACGGCCGCGGCAGGGCGATCGGCGTGGCCGGTTGCGGCCTGGACCTCACCGCCTTCCTGTCGGCCCTCCTCGACCGGCCGGCGTCCGGCGTCTCCACGGTCATCGTGGACGCCGAGGGGACGCTCCTCGCCTACCAGGACCGGGATCTCGTCGCGCGCAACGCGGAGGCGATGAACGACGCCGTCAAGGCCGATATCTACGGCTTCCTACCCGACGTCGCGGATCGACGCGCGCTCAGGACGGCCCTGCAATCCGCGACGGACGGCGGGCCGCCCGCGGTCCTCAGGTTGAAGTTCCAAGGCAGGAAGGAGCTCTGCGCCGTTTCCGTCCTGAGCGAACTCGGCTGGTACGACCTCATCTTCGTGGACGCGGGGAGCGTCATCGGGCCCGCCGATTTCGTCCCGATCGCTTCGGTGACCCTCCTGGCCCTCCTCGCCGTCGCCGCGATCATGCTCGCGCTCACGAATCGACTCGTCCTCTCCCCCATCGCGAAGCTCACCGAAGCGACGAGCCGGATCGCGGGGGGATCGTACGACCTCGCCCTGCCGGAGGGAAGCGACGAGATCGGCCGCCTGGCCGTATCCTTCAGGTCGATGGCCGAAAAGGTCAAGGACTACACCCGCGGCCTCCAGACCCTCGTGGAGGAGCGCACCGCCGAACTCCGGAAGGCGAACGCGGACCTGGAATCCTCCCGCGGGGCCATCCTGGAGTCCATCGAATACGCCAAGCTCATCCAGGACTCGATCAATCCTTCCGTCGCCGCGCTCCAGTCCCGCCTGGGCGGCTACTTCGCCGCGGTGCGGCAGCGCGACCTCGTCGGCGGCGATTTTTTCTTCTTCAAGACCGTGGAGGACGGGTTCTGCCTCGCGGTCGCCGACTGCACGGGCCACGGCGTCCCGGGGGCCTTCATGACCATGCTCGTCAAAGCCCACCTGGACCGCGTGGCCGAGGCGCTCCCCGACGCGAGCCCGTCCGCGCTGCTCGCCGAGCTGGACCGATTGGTCGTGGAGAGCCTCGCCGCGGAGACGGAATCGGCGCATCTGGAAAACGGCCTGGACATCGCCCTCTGCCGCTACCGCGCATCCGCGGACACCCTCCACTTCGCGGGCGCGGGGCTCCCCCTCTTCGCGTGGCGCGGGGACGTCGCCGAGGTTCCCGCCTCCCGCGCCCACCTGGGCTTCTCGGGAGGGCGCCGGAAGAAGGAGTTCGTCGACCACGCGATTCCGGCCGCGTCCGCCCACCGCTTCTACCTCGCGACGGACGGCGTCCTGGACCTTCCCGGCGGCGAACGCGGCCTCCCCTTCGGCAGGACGCGGTTGCGCCGGCTCATCGCGGATATCGCCCCGCTTTCCTTCGCCGACGCGGAGGCCCGCTCCCTGGACGCGTTCTCGGCCTGGCGGGCCGGCCGCGGTCAGCGGGACGATCTCACCTTCGTCGGCTTCGCCCTCAGGCCCCCCAAGGAGGCATGAATGCTCGATATGCTCAAGCTGCGGCAAGACCTCTCGGAAAGCGGCATCCTCATGAGCTTCAACGGACCGTTCACGCACGGGATCATCGAAGAATTCGGGAACGCCATCAAGCGTTACCTGGAGGTGGCGCAGCTCGATAAAGGCGCGGTCATGGACGTCTTCGCGACCTACATCGAGCAGGCGCAGAACGCCAAGAACTACCTCGCGCGGAGCGCCTTCTCCGACGACCGGCTCGCGGCCGCCATCGTGGTGATCGCCTTCGCCGACGGGGCGTACAGCGTGAGTTCGGGCAACGCCATCCGCAGGGCGGACGCGGGCGAACTCCGGGAGCGGCTCCGGACGATCAACGCCTTGGACAAGGACGGCCTCAAGAAACTGTACAAGGAGCGGCTCAGGATGGAGCGGCGGCCGGACTCCGCGGGGGCGGGCGTCGGCCTCATCTCCCTCGCGCGGTCCTCCGTCGGGGGCCTCCAGTACTCGTTCGATCCCTTCGACGAGGATCACGATTTCTTCAGCCTGACCGTGCGGGTCTCCGGAGGACAACCGTGCTGAACATTCCCGCCACCGCGACGACCCCGAAGATCGCCTGGGACGACGAGGCCAAGACGCTCTCGGTCTCGGGCGAATCCTACCCCGAGAATTCCTTCGCCTTCTACGCGCCGGTATTCGAGTGGCTGAGCCAGACGCTCCCGACCGCCGCTGCCCTGCACCTCTCCGTGGACGTCCGCTACATGAACTCCAGCAGCACGAAGTGCATGCTCGACATCATCGATCTCCTCGGCGAGGCGGCCGAGCGCGGCTGCGCGGCGAGCATCGCCTGGCTCTACGAAGAGGACAACGAGCGGGCCCGGGACCTCGCCGAGGAGTTCTTGGAAGACGTCGAGATCCCCTACACGATCGTGCCGGTGAAGGTCGGTTCGAGATGAAGACGCGGCAGGCCGACGCGGGCTTCGCGAAATCCATCCTCTCGCGCGCGGACGCCGTGCTCGCGCAAGGCGGGAACTGCGCCGAGGACCTCGTCGAGCTCGCGGAAGCGTACGGCCGCCTGGAGGATCGGCTCGCCAAGATCATCGCGATCAGCGACCGCTACCAGGAGGAGGCCCTGGAATCGCGCGGCCTGCTCAGGGAAGCGCTCGAACGCCTGGGGGAAGCCGGCCTGGGCGGGGCGGAGGGGCCGACGGTCTCCATCAAAGTCAGGGAGGCCGGTTTCCCCGTGGGCGGCAAGCGGGACTGGCCGATCGCCGAGCGCGCCAAGGCGGCGGTGGCCGCCGGCTCCCTGGCGGGGATCTCCGCGGAGGACCTCGGCCAGCTCCTCCGGCGCTACGAGAAACTGGAAGGGCGGCTCGACAAGATCGTGCGCATCAGCGACGCCTACCAGAGCGAGCTCCGCGAGATCACGCTCCGCATGGAGTTCATGGCCCGGACGGACAGCCTCACGAAGCTCGCGAGCCGGAGGGATATGATCGAGCGGATCGAGAAGGAATTCGCCCGATACGGCCGCTACGGCGCCCCCTTCTCCCTCATCATCTTCGACGCGGACGATTTCAAGGCGGTCAACGACGGCTACGGCCACAACGTCGGCGACCAGACCCTCCGGACGATAGCCTCCGTCTTCGGCCGGGAACTCCGCCGCACCGACACCTGCGGACGCTGGGGCGGCGAGGAATTCCTCGTGCTCTGTCCCGAGACGGCCCTGGAGGAAGCCCTCACCGTGGCCGAGAAGTGCCGGCTCGCGGTGGAGGTCACCGCCGTGGAAACCGCGACCGCGGAGGTCCGTCTCACCATCAGCGGCGGCGTCGCGACCATCGAGCGCGGCCTCGGCATGGACGAACTCATCAAGCGGGCCGACGACGCCCTCTACCTCGCCAAGCTGGAAGGCAAGAACCGGGTCCTCCCCTGGGACCCGAAGCTGAAGCACGCGTAGGGCGCTCCGACTTTCACTCTTCAAGGAACGTCTTCAAATCCCCGAGCTTCCGCTCCCACTGCGCGGCCGCCATATCCAGGTACTGGGTCATGGTTCCTATCGGCGTCGCGTCGAACTCGAACAGGGTCTCGCGTCCCACGCGGGCGCTCCGGACGAGACCCGCCCGCTCCAAGACCCTGAGGTGCTTGGTTATCGCCTGCCGGGTGAGGCTCGTGCCTTCGGCCAGCTGCGAGATGGACTGCCGCGAGAGGCGGCACAGTTTCTCGATCAGGGAAAGCCGGGTTTCATCGCCCAAGGCGGCGAAAAGGGGCGCCTGGAGGATGAAACCCGGGCCGAAGACGCTATCCGACATACTTCGCGATGTTCTCCAGCTGTTCGACCCAACCGTCCGTGTTCATGCGGAAGGCCTCCAGCCGCCGGTTCGCCGGGATATGCTCAAAGCCCGATTCCGTCACCGTGAGGCGGGTACCGCCGCCGGCCGCTTCCAGGGTGAACTCCACGAGCGTCGGCGGTTCCTTCTCGTAATCGATCGTCGGATCGGCGGGGTACGGGTGCCAGGTGAACGCGAAGGATTTCTCCTTTTCCATCTTCTTCACGTCGATGGCCCATCGCAGGTGCTCGAAGCCGGGGAAGTTCAGCGTCCCCGGAATCGATTTCCCTACGGCGAAGGGTTCCTCGAAGACGCAGCCGAACCATTTCCCGAACTCTATGTGATCCGTCAGCGCCTTCCAAACCCGGGGGAGGGAGGCCTTCAGGTCGATACGCTTTTCGATACGGTTTTGCTCCATTTGCAACTCCTTGGTTGCATAATAGCACAACAACGATCGATCGGCAACAAAATAGTTGCGTTTTAGTCAGGTTTTACCACCGCGGCGTTCGACCTCTCCGGCGGCCTTCCGAGGGCTGCGGACGCCGTTCAGCGCCCCGCGATCCGACCGCGGAACACCCGCGACGCCCAAAGTTCGTCGGAGACGATGTAGACGACGGTCGCCCGGTCGCCGAGGAACGAAAGGCGTATGCGGTCCGAGAAATCGCCCTCGAGGATCCGCGAATCGATAGAGAAGGTCCCGTCTTCCCAGCGCCCCTTGGAGGCGAAGTAGCCGCGTCCGGTCCGGGCGCTGATCTTCGCCCTACCGTCCAGCCCTATCGGGATGACGTAGGTCCTTCCGCCGTATCGGTATTTCAGCGTCGCCGATCCCGATGCGAAGCGGAGCTCCAGCCAACGCATGGCGAGGTCGTTGGGTTCAAGGCGGATCCGCTTGCCCGAGATGGACCGCGCGATTTCGGGAAGCGGAGGCGCGGCGCGCGTCGGCGGCGTCGCGAACCGCGCGATCCGATCCGACAGCGCCTTGAAGCCCGCGGGATCTTCGGGCAAGGCCGAATCGGATCTCACCGCGGGAAGTATCAATTCGTTCGCGACCTCGATGAAGCCCGGAGCCCCCAGGCTCATGGGATGTTTCGCGGTCACCACGGCCACGATATCCTGCCGCGGCATCACGATGAGCATCTGACCGGCCGACCCGCTGGCGGCGTACATTCCGCCCGCCGCATCCACCCACCAGAGCCGGCTGTAGTAGGGATCACCCGACCCGGTACGGACGACGGGCTTGGCGGTCTCCCGCGCCCATTCTTCGGGCAGGATGCGCTCGCCGTCCCACATGCCGTTCCTGAGGTAGAGATATCCGATCTTGGCCAAGTCGCGGGGTGTGAGGAAGAGCCCGTCGTTCCCCATCGTATTTCCCGACGGATCGCTCCGCCACTCGAAATTTTCGATCCCGAGGGGGCGGAAAAGCTCGCGCGCGGCGAATTCCGAAACCTTCTTCCCGACGGAAGCGGCGAGGATGGCGGCGAGGATGCTCACGTCGCCGTCGCTGTAGTTGAACCGCGCGCCGGGCTCGGCCGCCAGGGGCAGGGCGAGCGCGAAGGCGGCCCAGTCGTCGCTCCGCAGCATTCGCCCGTGGGTCGCCGTGGGGCTGTTGAGGGGAAATTCCTCAAACTCCAGCCCGGAAGTCATGTTCAGAAGATGCCGGATGGTCAGGGAATCCTTCAAGGCGCCGCTGGCGGCGCCGTGCGGAAGGTACGCAAGAGCGCGGTCGTCGATGCCGCGGATAGCCCCCTGCCCAACGGCGACGCCGACCAGGGCGCCGAGGACGCTCTTGGTGACGGAATGGAGCTCGTGGCGGTAGGCGGGACCGTTCGGCGCGAAATAGACCTCGGCGATCATCGTGCCGTGCCGAGCGATCAGGAAGCTGTCGATGTCGTCCAGATCGTACATCGTCGGGATGGTATCCAGGATGCGGGCGAGCTCCCGCGAATCCATGCCCTGGGCTTCCGGCGTGGAAGCGCGCCACCCGTGCGTCGGCCATTCCGCGGCCCCGCGCTTCGTCGCGGCCGGATCGTCCGCCGGCCTGGCCGCCGGCAGCGGAGACGCCGGCCGAACCGCCGGCTCCGCTGTCGCCATGGCCGCCGGCGTGGCC
>JAEXTK010000029.1 GCA_023406985.1 Spirochaetota bacterium
CTCAGCTGCTCGGGTATGAGCCTCCGCGCCCTCTCCCGCCACCTCGAGTGCACCTGCGACACGGTCCAAAACCGCATCGATCGCCTGTCCCGCCAAGGCGTCGCCCTCCACGCCGCCCTCCGTCCCCGCGCCGATCTCCACGAGGATGTTTGCTTCGATGGTTTCGTTTCCTTCGATCGATCGCAGTACTTCCCGAACGATATCGGCGTCTCGGTCACGAGCCGCAGCCGGTTCGTTCTCGGGCTGACCCACGCGACGACGCGGCGGGCCGGCTCCATGCGAGCTGAGCAGAAGGAACGACGCGACTTGCTGTATCGAGGGCTGGTGTTCGAGCGGAAGGCCGTCGAGCGGTCGTTCGCGCAACATCTCGATCGACTGGCCCGCGAACGAGCTCCGCGTCCGCGGCGGCCGCTCGTCCTCATCACGGATGAGAAGGCGGAGTATCGAAGGGCGTTCGCGCGCCACGCGCTGTTCATCGACCAGGACGAGGATCATCGAGCGGTGCATGCGACGGTGAGTTCGAAGCAGCCGCGGACGGTGTGGAATCCGCTGTTCGCCTCGAACTACTTCGATCGGGAGATCCGGAAGGACCGCGCGGACCAGCGGCGGGAGACGACGTGCTTCGCGCGGGATGGGGCGAACGGGCTTTCGCGGCTGTCGGTGTACGCGACGTACCACAACTACGCGAAACGGTTTCTGATCAAGGCGCCGAAGGGGGCGTCCCGGACGCATGCGGAGGTCGCGGGGATCGCGCGAGACTTGGTCGCGGAGGGACGAAGATCGTTCTTCGGGATGCGGGCATTTCTGACGCGCCTCTCGCTGGACGGGATGGACGAAGCGATATGGAAGAAAGCGATCTATCGGCCGGAGTTGGGGAAGGTGGAGGGAGGGAGGCTTCCGCAGTTCGCGTTCGCGTGAGAGGGCGCGTTTTGGCAGATCCCTTTAATAATGTCCCGAAGAATCGGGAACGGCAGGTCCATGGATAGAGGCGGAGACAGATGGTTTTCCGGGGAGCGGCGGGACCCCACAACCGAGGACGGGACGTCCGAGGCGAGGAGGCCCGCCGCGGGGGCATGCCGGATGGGCGGTGGGCGCACGGCTTGCAATGATGCCCCCGAACCCCTCTGTATCCGCAAGCTTCGGGACACTAAGGATTCCTTCCCTAATCTTCGGGACACAAATCATTCCTCCCGGCAATGCTCCAGGGCGGCGAGGCGGGCCTCATCCAGCTTGACGCGGAGGTTCTTCTCCTGGGTCGGGAGCACGAGGCCCTTCGGGCCGTCCTTGGCGCGGCGGAGGTACTTCGCCTGGGTGTAGTAGAGGTCCCCTTCGCCCGCGTTCCTGCCCTTGGAATAGAAGAGGGCGAGGTTGCCCGCGTCCAGGAGCACGTCGAGGGGGAAGGTCTTCCCTGCCCGCGCCTTCACGAAGACGTAGGCCCCCGGGTAGTCGCGGGCGTGGAGCCAGAGGTCGGATCCCTTCACGTGGCGGCGGAGGAGCTCGTCGTTCTCCGCCGCGGCCCGTCCCACCACCATGAGCCACCCGTTGCGGCGGAAGGAGAGCCCGGGCCGCTTCTTGTCTTCCGGTTTGGCGACCGTCTTGAGCGACCGGATCGCCTTGAGGAGCCGCAGCGGATTCTCCTCGGCGAGGAGCGCGGCCTGGTCCGCCTCGAGCTTTTCCAGGGTGGCGCGGCCCGCGGCGAGCTCGGCCTCCACGTCGGCGAGGCCGTTCTTGGCCTTGCGGTACTGCTCGTAATAACCCTCCGCGATCTGCGGCAGGGTCTTCTTCTGCTCCAGGCGGATGCGGACCGTCTCGTCGGTATAGAAATTCACCGTCTCGAGCCATTCTTGACCGGGCGGAACGGTCCCGATGGCGGCCATCACGAGGTCCCCGTACTGCTTCCACTTGTCCGCCGCGGCGTAGTCGGCCCGCTTCTCTTCCAGGGATTCCAGGGAGGCGCAGAGGCGATTGATGCGCGTCTCGTAGGCCTTCCGCGTTTGCTCGCGGAGGGCCTCGAGCGAGAGGGCGCCCGCGTGCTCCGCGTACCAGGCGTCCACGCGCTCGTTGAAGGAGCCCGGGCCGGGCAGGTCGCGGACGGCGAACTCCTTGACCGGTCGTTCGGCGCCGGCGACCGGGGCGGCCGCGGGCCGGGATGCCGCCGCGTCAGCGAGCGCCTCCGCACGTTCGGCGATCTCTTCCTCGGGCGCGTAGGCGCCGCCCGTCACCTCCCCGCGCTTGGGGCTCCGGCGCATGGCGTCCAGGACCGTCCCCGCCTCGTCGGTGACCACCACGTTGGCGGCGTTGGACCAGAGGCGAACGTAGAGGCGGAAGCGTTCCTCCCCGTGCCGGACGGCGATGCGGACGATGCGGTCCGTGCCGAGCTGCACCGCTTCCTCGATCCGGCCGTTCACGATCCTCGATTTGAGGAATTCGGCGAATCGGAGCGGCTTGTCGCTCCGGGGAACCGGCCGGAAGGTCTCGTGGATGCGGCAGGCGCCGGGCGTGAGGGCCACGAGTACGGCGCGGGCTTTTCCTTCCTTGTAGACGTTGAGCGCGAGCACGTCGTAGGCGGTCTGGACCACCTTCTGGATCTGGGCGCCCGCGAGGTCCAACTCGGAGAGTACGAGGTCTATTTCCTTCCAGTTAAGCGACATCGATGTTTCCTCCTTCGCCGCGGCACCACACCGCGGTCACGTGCAGGCCGGCGTCCAGGAGGACGAGGTCGGCGTCGTAGCCCGGCTTGAGCAGGCCCTTCCGGTCCGCGACGCCGATGGCGGCGGCCGGGACCGCTGAGGCTGCGCGGAGGGCCGCGTGGACGCTCAGGCCCGCCTCGCGGACGAGGGTTCGCACCATGCCGTCCAGGCTCGTGACCGACGAGGCGAGGCTCGACCGGTCCTTGAGCATGGCTACCCCGTCCACGACGATGGCCTCCTGGCCGCAGATATAGAGCGTATCCTTGCCGCTTGAACCGGCGGCCCTGCTCGCGTCGGAACAGACGAGGAAGCGGTCGCCGCCCTTGCACCGATAGGCGATCCGGAGCAGCTCCGCGGGCACGTGGCGGCCGTCCGCGATGAGTTCGGTGAAGAGGCGGTCGTCGGAGAGGGCCGCTTCCAGGGCGCCGCTCACGCGGAAGGGGCCGACCTTCCGGACCGAGGCCATGGCGTTGTAGAGGTGGGTCGTCATCGTCATGCCGCGGTCGGCGGCCTTCCGGAAGGTCGCGGCGTCCGCGTCCGTGTGCCCGCCCGAGACCACGATCCCGAGTTCCCGGAGGCGGGGGATGGCGTCCATGACGCCGTCGAGCTCGGGGGCCACCGTGATGCGGCTGATCGCGTCGGCGTTGGCCTCCACGAGGGCGCGCGCTTCGGCGTCGAAGGGGAGGAGGCGCTCGGCCGCCTGGCAGCCCTTGAAGCGCGGGTTGATGAAGGGACTTTCGAAGTGGGCCCCGAGCGCCTCGGAGCGGCCAGGCTTCCGGTTCCGCATCGATCGCCGCACGAGGTCGAAGGCGGCCTCCAGGACGGAGACGGGGTCGACGGAGAGGGTCGGCGTCCAGGCGGTGACCCCGTGGCGGCGATGGTGGGCCTCCGTGCCGGCGAAGGCCTCGTCCGTGCCGTCGTTGACGTCGAACCCGGCCCCGCCGTGGCAGTGGAGGTCGATGAAGCCGGGGGCGAGGATGCGGCCCGCGCCGTCCACCACCGGCAGTCCCGCCGCGGGCGCGCCCAAATCCGTTCCGATCTCCACTTCCGCGATATGGCCTCCGGCGACGGTCACCCGCCCCGGCGTAAGTCCGTTTTCCAGGGCCAGGAGGGCGCCCTCGACGACGAAATCCATGCGATGCTCCTGCGAAAAAGGCTGCCGACACTGTAGCAGCTTTCGGCCCTTATTGCAGGATACGGTGGCCAAGGCGGCCGGGACGGGGTACACTTTACGGAATGAAAAGCCACCTCGCCCGCTTCCTCCGTTCGCCCCTCGGCCTCGCGGTCCTGGCCGTCGACGCGGGGCTCTCCGCCGCCCTCGCCGTCACCGGCATCCTCGCCGCACCGATGGCCGGCCTCGCCTTCCTCCTCCTCGCCTGCCTGTCCTTCCTCGTCCTCCTGCAGACGCGGTGGGGGGCGACCGCCGTGGTGGCCGAGAAGGACCGCGAACGCGAGGAACGGGACGCGCGCATCCTCGGCGGCCTGGCCGCGGCGCGGAAACGGCTCTCCCTGCTCCGCATCGCGGACCCCACGGTGGCCTCCGCGCTCGAGCGCCTCGTCTACGCGGCGGGGAAGTACCTGGAGGCGACGGTCCGCGGCCTGGACCGGGACCCCGCGGCCGAGGACGCGGTGCTCGGCGCCGTGGAGGCCATCGACGATTACCTTAGGCTGGAAGACGCGCGGAGCTCGGGACGCCGCTTCCGCGGGGGAGGGGAGCGCGGCGAGGGCGAGGCTCAGGAGGCGGGAAACGTCCTGGCCGAGCGCACCGGCCGCGCCCTCTCCGCGGCCGCGGAGGAGATCGAGCGGCGGCTCGATCTGGCCGCGGGCGGCATCGTGGACGGAACGACGGCCGCCGACCGGTCGGCCGCCCGGGAGGAAACGGAATGAAGCCCGCGAACCGGACCGGCCCGATCGCGGCGTTCCTCCTCGCCCTGGGCCTCCTGACCGTTCCCGCGGCCGCGGAGGTCCGGGCCGATCTGGAGTCGGCGGAGATCTACCTCGTCCTCCGGGGCGACGGCAAGGCCGACGTGACCCATTCGCTCGCCTGGACCGTGCGGTCCGGCACGATGGGCGGCTTCTACTTCCAGGGCGAAGAGGCCCCCTTCGCCTGGAATCCCGAGCGGTGCTGGGCCGACCTGAGCGACGGGACGCGGGTACCGCTCGATATCCGGCGCGCGGGGGAGACGTGGGACGTGCTCCTCGCGGGCGGACGGCGCGCCGCGGGAAAAGCGCACTGGGTCCTCTCCTACGGGACGGACCTGGCCGGCGCCGGAATGGTGGGCCGCACCGAGGCGGCGGAACGCGGCGGGCTGCTCTTCTTCCACTGGGCGCCCCCGCGGTGGGACGAGGCCTTGGAGCATCGGACCGTCACCGTGGTCCTCCCCATACCCGTGGAGCGGGGGGCCGCGGGGGATTCCCGGTCCGACCTGCTCGCCTCCCTCGGCTTCGCTACGGAAGGGCGAGTGAACGAGGAGAACCGCATCGATTGGTACGCGGCGGAGGGGGACGGAGGATCCTACCTCGCCCTCCGGTTCCACCAGGCGGACGTCCTGCCGCGGCAGGGCCAGGAGCTCCTCTTCTATTTCTCCGAGGAGGCCGTGGCGGCCTCCTTCGAGCCCCTCCTCTCCGGCGCCGCCGCGGAAGCGGCCGCGGCCGATGAAGGGGACGGCCAAGAAGGCGAAGTCGCGTCGCTCGGGAACGAAGGCTCGGGCGAAGGCGCGGGCGAAGCCGCCTTCGGGAACGCGCCTTCCGGGGATTGGCGCGATCGGCCGCTCCTCGCCTTCGTCGTCTTCGGCGGCCTCGTGGCC
>JAEXTK010000131.1 GCA_023406985.1 Spirochaetota bacterium
GCCCGAGGCCGCGCCGCGCCGCGCGCCGGCCCTACGCTCCGCTCAGGCGCCGGATGCGGCATCCGTACCCGCCTCGCCTGCGGCCCGGCCGACGCGGCCGGAAACGCGGGAGCCGAATCGGACGGCGGTCCCGCCCGCCGCGCTCGCGGCCCTCGACGCGGCTCCGGGAGCGGAAGAGCGGAGACCGGAGCCCGATTCGCCTTCCGCGCCAAGCTCTGTCCCCAGCGGAGGGCGACAAGGAGTGGGATGGAATCGGTCGGGAGGCAGCCCCGAGGCGGTCGCCGGGGCGCTCACGGACCTGTTCAAGCGCGCCACGCGCGGGCACGGCTGTTTCCGCTTCATCGAGAATCCCGGTTCCGGCCGCCCGGCCGAGCTCATGGCGAACGCCATCGACGCGATGCGCGCCGCCGGCCTCGTCGTCGACCTCGGGGCGTTGCCGCGCGGCATCGAACTCGAGGCCCTACTCGCCATCCTGCGCACGGCGCTCGCGCTCGCCGCCCTGGACGCGGGCAGACGTCGGGCAAAAACCATGGCCAAGAGGCTCGCCGCCGCAGATCCTCAGCGGGTCCTCCGCGCGGCGCCCCTCGGCTTCGTCCTGGAAGGCAAGAACGCGAGCGCGCCCGCGGTCACGGCATCGAATCAAGACGAGGTTATCGACGCGGCGGCGCGGGCGCTCATCGCTCTGGCCGGCAAATCGCGGCCCCTCGTCCTCCTGGCCCACGGCGCGGAGGCGATCGGGTCTTCAGCGCATCGATTCTTCCTGCGGGTCGCGGCAGGCGTGGGGACCGCTCCGGTCTGCGCCTTCCTGTTCTTCTTTCCGGGGGAGGTCGAAAGCTGGCACGTCCTATCCGCGCTCAACGGACCTACAGGTTAGCGCCGCAGTTGAAGCATTCGCTGCGGTAGTTCGAATTCTCCATCCCGCACTTGGCGCACTTTTTCGCGATGAGGCCGCTCTCGGTCGCGCGCAAACCCATGACGATGGGAGTCCGGTCCACCGGCCGCGGCGGCGTGCGGAGGTCCGCGGCGCGTTCTTCCTCCATCGCGGCCAAGGTCTCCGCATCCGGCCCCTTCTCGATTTCCGGCGGGGTCGGCGGGGGCTCCGGCCCCTCGACCTGGGGAGCGGGTTTGAGTTCCGGCTGCCGGAGGTCCCCCGCGAGGGGAGTGCCGACGTTCACGTTGATCGTTTGGCCCTTCACCGGAGCTTCGTCCAACGGCTTCGGCGAACGGGAGAGGAGTTGGGTCAGATCCCGATGGATCATATACAGTTCGAAAGCGACGAGCGCGATGAGCGCTATGAGGCCCGCTTCGAAGAGGTACAGCATACGACTAGTATCGGCAGGAGATCGGAGGAGCACAACCGGAAGTATCGATCGATTACCCCTTGCGTCCCGCGAAGCGTCCATGCTAGCATCCCGCCAATTAAGCCGGGAGGGAAAGATGAAGCTACGCGTCCATAGAAAACTCCGGCGACCGGACATCGCGCCCGGTATGTATGAATTTCGAATTTTTTAGCCGCCCATTCGGGCGGCTTTTTTTTGGCCCGACGCCCGTCGCGGCGCCGGAAAGGGGGGCGGATGTTAACCGGTAGACACCTCATCGAACCGCGGGACTTCAGCGTGGACGAACTGGAGGAGCTTTTCGCGCTCGCGGAGCGCATCGAGGGGGACAGAGCTCGATGGCGCGACGCGTGTCGGGGCAGGGTGCTCGCGACGCTCTTCTTCGAACCGAGCACGCGGACGCGCCTCAGCTTCGAGGCGGCCATGCTCCGGCTCGGCGGTTCCTGCCTCGGGTTCGCGGAGCCCGGGTCCAGTTCCGCATCAAAGGGAGAAAGCCTGGCCGACACGGTGCGCACGGTGGCCTGCTACGCGGACGCCATCGTCATGCGCAACCCGAAAGAAGGAGCCGCCCTCCTCGCCTCGCGGTACTCCGACGTACCGGTGATCAACGCGGGCGACGGCGGCCACCACCACCCCACGCAGACGCTCACCGACCTGCTCACGATCCGGCGCCTCCGCGGGGGCTTCCAGGGGCTCACGATCGGCTTCTGCGGCGACCTCAAGTTCGGCCGGACGGTCCATTCCCTCGCCAAGGGACTCTCCCGTTATAGCGGGAATCGACTCATCTTCGTCGCCCCCAACGAGCTCCGGGTACCGGAATACATCACCCGGGGAGTCCTCGAGCGGGAGGGAATCGACTATATCGAAACCGATCGCCTGGAAAAGGTGATGGGCGACCTCGACGTGCTCTACATGACCCGCGTCCAGCGCGAGCGCTTCTTCAACGAGGAGGATTATATCCGCCTGAAGGACAGCTACATCCTGGACGAGGAGAAGATGAGACTGGCCAAGAAGGACCTGATCGTCCTCCACCCCCTTCCGCGCGTCAACGAGATCGCGGTGGAGGTGGATGCCGATCCGCGGGCCGCCTACTTCAAACAGGCGCGGTACGGGATGTACGTCCGCATGGCGCTCATCGCGCAAGTACTGGGGGTAGCCTGATGCTCAATATAGCCAAGATCAAGCATGGGATCGTCATCGACCATATCAAGGCGGGCCAGGGCATCCGCATCTTCAACTGGCTCGGGCTCGGCAAGGCGCCGTACACCGTCGCCTTCGTCGTCAACGCGAGTTCGGAGCACCTCGGGCGCAAGGACATCATCAAGATCGACAACGTCATATCGATCGACTTCGCGGTCCTCGGCCTCATCGACCCGAACATCACGGTCAACGTCATAGAGAACGAGGTCATCACCGAGAAGATCCGGCTCAAGCTGCCGGAGCGGGTGGAGAACGTGCTCGTCTGCCGCAACCCGCGCTGCGTTACCTCCACCGAGAAATACGCCCCGCATATTTTCCACCTAGCCGATGAGGCGTCCGGCACCTACCGCTGCGAGTACTGCGACGAGACGCGGTCAACCGAGGACTTCCGATGAGGATTCTCATCCGGAACGTCCGGATCGTGGACGCCGAGACCGACATGGTCGGGTCGGTTTTGATCGAGGGCGAACGCATTGCGGCGGTCGATCGGAACCCGCGAGGGACAGAGCTTGGCGAAGCGGAGCGGATTATCGATGGGCGGGGCCCACAAAATGAAAGCTCTGTCCCCAGAAGCTCAAGCTCTGTCCCCACGCTCACCCTCATGCCCGCTTTCGTGGAACTCCATGCCCACTTCCGCGATCCCGGTTTCCCCGAGAAAGAGACGCTGGAGTCCGGCTGCCTAGCGGCCGTAGCCGGCGGCTACGGTACGGTCGTCTGCATGGCCAACACCAAACCGGTCATGGATGAGCCGGCGGCGGCTCGAGCGCTCAAGGAGAGGTCGGACGCCCTCGGCCTCATCGATCTTTACCCAGCTCTGTCCCTCACGCGAGCTATGGAAGGCCGGGACGTCGCCCACCTCACCCGCGTAGATGGGGCCTATGGCGCCGTGCGTCTCCTCTCCGAGGACGGAAAGGACGTCCTCGACGAGGAGACCTTCTCTGAGGCCTTGCGGATCGCGGCGCGACTCGGCCTCCCGGTTTCTTGCCATTGCGACGCCGGAGGGAGCGAAGCTGCGGCGGCCAAGGCGGCGGGAGCCCCGCGATCAGTCTGGAGCAGGATCGAAGAGAACGTCGCGACGGAGCGAGCTCTGTCCCTCGGAGAAGCGGCAGGCTGCCACCTCCACATCGCGCACGTTTCCACGAAGGAAGCGGTTGCGGCGGTCCGGGCAGCCAAGACGAGAACATTGAGGGACAGAGCTTACCAATTCACCGCCGAAGCTACGCCGCACCACCTCGCCCTCACCGAAGCGGACGCCGCGCGGCTCGGTGACGAGGGGCCGGGGCGAGTCAATCCTTCGCTCAGGGCTGAAGACGATCGCCTGGCGGTGATCGCGGGCATCGTAGACGGTACGATCGACGCGATCGCGACCGACCACGCGCCGCATACGCGGGCCGACAAGGAGGCGGGGGCCCCCGGTTTTTCAGGTCTCGAGACAGCCTTCGCGGTTTGCTTGACGGAACTCGTCGCGAAGGGAAGGATCGACCTCAAAAGGCTCTCTTCGCTCATGAGCTCTGTCCCTGCGGGGATCCTTGGCCTCGGAGACCGCGGCCGCATTATGGTGGGGATGCGGGCGGATCTCGTCCTCGTCGACACGGAAGCGGAATGGACCGTTACGGCCGAAGCATTCCGCTCTCGCGGCAAGAATACGCCGTTCGCCGGACGGCGCCTGCGCGGAAAAGTCTTCACGACCATTCACAGCGGGAAAATCGTTTATGAAAGGAGCGAATCGAAATGAACATGGACAAGCTTTTCGATGCGGTAAACGAGCGGGGAAATGTGTGCGTCGGCCTCGACACGTCGCTGGATTACATTCCGATGAAGCAACGCGTTCATTCTCGTTCGGATTCGGAGGCGATGCTGGCCTTCAACAAGATGATCATCGACGCGACGATCGACATATGCGCCTGCTACAAGGTACAGATCGCCTACTACGAAGAGTTGGGCATGGAAGGACTGGAAGTCTACGCGACGACCCTGCGCTATATCCGAGAGCGGGGAGCGCTCGTCATCGCGGATATCAAACGCGGGGACATCACCGACACGGCCACCCGGTACGCGAAGGCGCACTTCGATGGAGAGTTCGAAGCGGATTTCGTCACGCTCTCCCCCTACATGGGCATGGACACGGTCGATCCCTGGCTCACGTACGTCAAATCGAAGGGGAAGGGAGTCTTCGTCCTCATGCGGACGTCGAACCAAGGCATGCGCGATTTCGAATACCAGGAACTCGCAAACGGCGGCCGTCTGTACGACGCGGTGGGCGATAAACTCGACAAGCTCGCGGAAAAATACCGGGGGGAATGCGGCTACGGAGCGGTCGGTGCCGTGGTGGGTTGTACCGAGCGGGATGAGGCCGCGGAAATCCGAGCTCGGCGGGGCTCGCTGTTCTTCCTCATACCCGGCTACGGGGCACAGGGAGGCGGCGCCGCGGACGCCGCTCTTCTCCTCAAAGATGGTAACGGCGGCATCGTGAACGCCTCCCGATCGATCCTCAAGGCTTGGACCACGCGGGATGCGGACTTCCTCGGCGTCGAGGTCGAGGAAACCATGAACCCGCAGGCCGCCAAGGCGGCCCGGCAAGCGACCATCGACATGCGGGATGCCATCAAGGCCGCCTGCGCGGGTTCCCCCCGATGAGCGCCTGTCCCCCGCCCCGGGCGTTCCGGCGCGCCAGGCTGGTCCGCAACGAAACGCTCGCGGAGGGTATCTTCGAGCTGGAATTCGATTGGACCGGACCGGCCCCCGCAAGCGGGCAGTTCTTTCTTTTGCGGCCGGTACGCGGTTCCGTTCTCCTCGGCAGGGCCATCAGCGTATACGGTTGGGCCGGAACGCCATCCCCGGGGGACAGAGCTTCGGAAGAGAGCGCGGATTCCTCGAGGGACAGAGCTTCGCTTGAAAGCGCGGCAGGACGGCTTCGATTCCTCATCGCCGAACGCGGTATCGGAACGCGCGAACTGCGCGACCTTCGCGTCGGGGAAACTGCTGAGCTCGTTGGGCCGCTCGGCAACTCCTGGAAGAGCGCCTCCCATAGATTGGGCGGCCGCGGCGCGGCGCGGCGTCCCATCGCGCTCGTCGGAGGCGGCATCGGGCTCGCCCCGCTCATCCACTTCGCCTCCGAGCTGTCCGCGGATTCCTTCGACTTATACGCCGGGTTTCGTTCGCGACCCTACGGCCTGCGGGACGTACGCCCGCGCAAGCTCATCATCGCCACGGAAGACGGCTATGAGGGGCACGAGGGAAGGATTACCGAAGTCATCGACTGGTCCGCCTATGGATCGGTGTACGCATGCGGGCCGGAGCCCATGCTCCGTGCGGTAGCGGCCGCCTGTAAAACCACCGGAGTGCCAGCCCTTCTTAGCCTGGAGCGACGGATGGCCTGCGGCGTCGGAGCCTGCCTCGGTTGTACCGTTCGGACCACCCGCGGCAATCGTCGCTGTTGCGCCGACGGCCCCATATTTACGGGCGAGGAGATCGTGTTCGATGATTGATACGAGCGTCACCATCGCGGGCATCCATTTCCGGAACCCCGTGATCGCCGCTTCCGGAACCTTCGGCTATGGCAGCGAATACGCGGAGCTCATCGACATCGCCGCGCTCGGGGGCATCTGCACCAAGGGGCTCACCGTGGAACCGCGGCCCGGGAACGGCGGAATCCGGCTTCACGAGACCCCTTCAGGGCTCATGAACTCTATCGGGCTCGAGAATCCGGGGATCGCCGCCTTCATCCAAAGGGAACTGCCTGCGCTCCGCAAGCTCGGCCCGGCCGTCATCGCCAATCTATCAGGCTCAACGGTGGAAGATTACTGCGTGGGGACAGAGCTGCTCTCGGAAAGCGCGGTCGACATGATCGAGCTGAATATTTCTTGTCCGAACGTGAAAGCGGGAGGCATGGCCTTCGGGCTCTGTCCCCCGGATGCCGCCGCCGTAGTAAGCGCGGTCCGAAAACGCGCCCAAAAACCTGTCGTGGTGAAGCTTTCGCCGAACGCGCCGAGCGTTACGGACGTCGCGCGAGCCTGCGAAGATGCAGGGGCGGATGCTCTGTCCCTCGTGAACACCTTCCAGGCCCTCGCGATCGATGTTCGGAGGCGACGTCCGGTCTTCGATCACGTCACCGCAGGTCTCTCCGGCCCCGCCATCAAGCCGCTCGCGCTCCGTATGGTCTGGGAAGTGTGCGAGGCGGTATCGGTTCCGGTCATCGGGATGGGAGGCATCGCCACTCCGGAGGATGCGCTGGAGTTCCTGATGGCTGGGGCCGTGGCGATCCAGGTCGGAACGGCGACCTTTTGCAGGCCAAGCGCGATGGGCGAAATTATCGAGGGAGTCGAATCGTTTATGAGAGCTAACGGCATCGCGACGATAGGCGAACTCAATCTACGCGGGGGCGAAAAATGAAGGATACGATCAGGCTACTTCGGGAGTCCGGCGCGATGTTGGAAGGGCACTTTCTGCTGTCGTCCGGGAGGCATTCCGACCGTTATTTCCAGTGTGCGCGCCTCCTTCAATACCCCGACCGGGCTGCGGAGGCGCTTTCCGCCGTCGTGTCGAGCATCGCGGCCGACATCGCGAAGGGCAAGCTCGTCGTGGACGCGATCGTGGGACCGGCCATGGGAGGCATCATCGTAGCCTACGAACTCGGCCGCCAACTGAAGGTTCCCGCCTTCTTCACCGAACGCGACGATTTAGGCGCGATGAGTCTCCGCCGGGGCTTCGAGGTGACCGAGGGACAGAGCATCCTGATCGCCGAGGACGTCGTGACGACCGGCAAGTCTTCCCTGGAAAGCGCCCGGGTGCTGGAAGCTGCAGGAGCCAAGGTGGTGGCCATCGCGTGCGTCGTCGACCGGAGAGCGGCGGGAGTCGAGGTATCCTGGCCCTTGTATGCGGCGGCGAAGGTGGACGTCGCGAACTGGGAGGCCACGAATTGCGCGCTCTGCAAAGAAGGACTGCCGGTGGTCAAACCTGGATCGAGGAAGGTCTTCTAGGATAGTATTCGCCTCTATGGCGGACCCGGCGATAAAGAAACTCACCGCGGGACAACTCGGTACGGCGATGCGGCTCAACGTACTGACCGGTTGCCTCGCGACCGTTTGGCAAATCGTTTGTTCGATTCAGCCAATTTTCAATGTCTTTATCAACAATGAATTGGGCGCCTCAGCTTCCACGCTGGGCGCCCTCGTCGGCCTGCTCCAACTTTCCGCCCTGTGGCAGCTCGCTTCGATCTTCATCTATGGGTACGCACCGCGCAAGAAGCCATTCTTCGTCGCGGCCCATCTCATCCATCGCCTTCTCAGCCTGGCGATCGCGGCGGGCGCCTTCGTGGCAGCGGCCAAGGGAGATCGCTCGTGGGGTATCCGCGCGATCATGATCGCGCTGCCGTTCTCTTGGATATTCATGAACGCGAGCGCGGCAGGCTGGTGGAGCTGGGTCGCCGATATCTTCCCCGAGAAGATCCGGGGGACCTTCTTCCTAAAGCGCTCTTCGATCATCAACGTGGTGAACGTCGTTTGGTTCTTCCTCGCCAGCATGTTCCTCGACTTCTTCGAGGGGCCTGCCAGATTTTGGACCTATGGGGCGATATTCGCCGTGGGCGCGATTTCCGGGATCGTCGACATCGTCCTCAACATCTTCATTCCCGAGCCGGAACCGACCGAACGCGTCCAATTCGTGCCGAAGGATGCCATCGAGCCGCTCAAGAACCCGAACTTCATACGCTTTTCGATCGCGGCCGGCGTCGCCACCTTTTCCATCAACCTCATCGCTCCGTTCCAAGCTCCCTTCGTGGTGGCGCCCGATCGAGTGGGCGCGCCGAACACGTGGCTCGGCATCATGTACGTGATTTCCCAGCTCACGTGGGTACTCGTCGCCCCCTTTTGGGGCGCGATCATGGATAAATGGGGGCGCAAACCGGTCGTGGTGCTCGGCTGCATGTTCACCTTGAGCTGGGTCGGCTATTTTTTCCTGACCCCGCGAACCTACGTCTATCTGCTGCCGCTCATCTCCATAGGCGTCGGGCTCCTTTCTCCTGCCTTCTGGGAAGGCATTAACCAGATGATGCTTTCGCTCTCGCCGAACAAGAATCGCATCGCGTTCGTCGCCTGGTACATGACGATCGTGGGGGTGGTGTCGGCGGGGGGATCGGTAGTCGGAGGTTTCCTCCTCGATGCTCTGTCCCCCGTGGAACTTCGCCTGGGACCGTTCCTCTTCGTGAATTTCCATTTCGTGCAATTGCTCTCCATCGTCATGGTGGTTCTCTCGGCCCTGGTCATATCCAAAATCAGAGAGGGACGCGAGCGGCCCATCGGGTTCGTCGTGGGGCGAGTCGCGAACGTCGGCATAATTCGGACCTATGCCTACCTCGATGACTTGGCCACATCGGCCGACCCGAGCCGAGCGGAACAAGCCCTCCGCTCCATCGAAGCGGAAACAGGCGATCTCGCCCTGGATGAGATTCTCGCGCGCCTCGATGATTCATACCCGGAAATTCGAGAAGAAGCGGCCCGCGCGCTTGGACGTATCGGATCGCCGCTCGCCGAAGCCGCCCTCGTCGAACGACTCCAAGATCAAAGTTCCACCTTGCGGATTGCCGCGGCGCGGGCTCTCGGCAAAATCAGGGATCTTCGTGCGGTCGAACCGCTCGCCGACGCGTTAAAGAGCGCGAAGTCTGAAGAACTCCAAGAGGCCTGCGTGCAAGCCCTCGGCGATATCGGTGGGGACAGAGCTGCGGAGGAAATACTCGCTTTCTACCGCCGCACGCCATCGGATCGCTTGCGGGCAAGCGCAAGCGACGCGGCAAGTCGCCTAGGAGTCTTCGAGGCGGCGCGGGATACCTTCCCCCGCTTGGTCGAGGCACGAACGCAGGGCCTGAGGAGGCAATACGCCATCGCGCTGGGGAACATGATCGGACTACCCGGGGAGTTTTATCGCTACGTCTCGGGTTCCGAATCAGGTAAGGCCGAACGGGTCGCCAAAATGTTCGGGCGCCTCCAAATCAACCTACGATTCGCCTTGCGTCGTCTCGCAGGATCAAGCGGGTCCGCCCGGATGAAACGGGAGCAGATTAATCCCGCGCCGCTCGTCCGCTCTATCCAGGAAAAGATGGAGAGCGGACGCGAGGGGGAAGCGTTGCGTGACATCCTCAGTCATGCTGAGGCCCTTCTGGCAGAAATCTTGGGATACCAGACGGCCGGGGAAGAACTCATCACGCTGGCCTTCAGGATCGACCAAAAACTCGGGGCATTCACCTGGCTTCTCGCGGAGATTCATGCGCGTCTTGAAAGCGACGACGGTTTCAAGCACTCGAAGGACCCGGCCGAGGTCCAAAGGCTCCTTGTCCTCCTCGTCGCCTATTACTTGGCCTCGGCCTAACCTCTCCCGGTAACTACTGCCGCGCTGCATTCCTTCTGACTGAGACGATCTCCGCGAGGATCGCGACGGCCAGCTCGTCCGGAGTCTCAGCGTCGATGGGGAGGCCGATCGGGGCGTGGAGGCTGTCGATCTTCCCTCGGTCAAAGCCGTCCTGGCTGAGCTGTTCGCGCAGGAGGAGCGCCTTACGCGCGCTCCCGATGAACCCGGCGTACCGCCAAGGTTTTTTCATCACCGCGCGTACGCATTCGAGGTCCGTGAGATGCCCGCGCGTGACCATGACGACGTAGGTCGACGAATCGAAGGGAAATTGGTTTACGATTTCCGTGTACGTGCCGCACAGCGTCCCGATTCCCGGCGGGAACCTGAACGCGGCGGAGAACTCCGCGCGGTCGTCTCCGACCGTGATCGCGAAATCCAAGCGGGCCGCGTGCCACGCGACGGCCTGCCCGACATAGCCTCCGCCGAGGATGAGGAGCTTCTCGGCCGGGAGCACCGGATCGAGAAATACGCGCTCCTCTTCGAGCAACACGGCGGTCCCCGTGTCGAGCGCCCGCCCGGCGGCCTGCCGAATCGCCAGGGGGGCGCCGGCGACTCGCTCTTCATCGAGCTGGGAGTTGACGACTTCGAGGTCTCCTCGTAGGGTCTTGATGAATAAGACGCGCTGGCCGCACCTCAGTTTCTCAAGCGCCGCACGGTACGGACCGCGGTCCGCAATGGGCTCGATGAGCAACCGGCTCGTGCCTCCGCAGATCATATCCTGCCCTTCGATCTTCGTGCCCTGAAATTCCAGCGTGAGCAGGCTGGATCTCCGGAAAGCTATGGACTCGACCGCCAGGGCACGCGCGCGCGCCTCGCCTTTACCGCCGCCCACCGTCCCCGCGATGATCGCGCCACCGACGTCGGCTTCACCGCCGCCGATGAGCATCGCAGAGCCGGCATGTCGCGGCGCGGAGCCCTCCACATGAACAACGGTGACGAGCGCGATGTCTCCGTCCGACTCCGCGATCGCCCGCACGATATCGTAGTTCATCTGCTTCGATTTCTCCTTTCGTCGCCATTATAGTGCGGACTGGCGGCGGGTGGCGGGATAACCCCACCGCCGCGTTTTTCAGGCGGTCCTAAATGCGGTTTGTTTCTTCACGCTATGTACCGGATCGTCCTGCGGCAAAACGGGGGCGCGGAAGCATCAAAATGCGGTGAGCGGGGAGCGGCAAGGCGCCCCAATCGGGAAGCGGATCGACAAGGTCCCGACAACCGCGCCGATGATGGCTGAGCCCGCCGAACATCCATGCCCAAGGCGCTCCCACGAGTTGGGCCCTAACGGGATTCTCATCGATATAAGAGAAAACCTGGAGGTATTCCCGCAGACCGGCGATGATGCGAGAATAGAAGCGTTCCCCCCAGACATGCCCTGATAATCCTCGTCGGCAGTTATAGGTCATCGCGAAGACGCTCATGATCCATTGCATGATCCGGGAAAGATTTTGCCCTTTGAGTGGTTGGATCACGAGATGATAGTGATTACCCATCACGCAAAAGTTCTCGATTCGAAAGCGGTATCTCGATTTCGCTTTCTTCACGACATCGATGAATAAGGCCTTCATTTGCGCGTCTTGCAGGCTCATCTCCCGACGATTAATCCGCGCTCCGACGTGGTAACGCGCTCCGTCCCGGAGCATGCGTGGCTTTCTCATGCGTTAAGTACGGCCTGACGATGCCCCGCGCTTGCATAGGAGTGCTCAATAGCTCTGTCCCCACGGGGGGAAACGGGTCGACTCGCCCCACTTCTTCCGCTACTATTTCTTATATGATCAAGTACATCCTTTTTGATCTGGACAATACCCTCTATCCGAGCAGCCTTGGCCTCGACGAGGAGATGGGGGTTCGAATAAGCGAATTTGTAGCCAAGTTCCTCGGACTCACCCCAGAACAAGCACGAAGAGTCCGTTCCGAACGCGGCGGGCGCTATGGGACGACCTTGGAGTGGCTGATCGCGGAAAAGGGATTGGAGGACATCGAGGCGTACTACGCGGCAGTCCACCCGGAGGGCGAGGAAGCTCGCTTGGAGCCGGACCCGAAGCTCAAGGAGTTCATTCAAAACCTCCCGGTTCCCGCCGCGATCCTTACCAATGCGCCGATGGAACACGCGGAGAGGGTCCTCCGCAAGCTGGAACTCGAAGGTCTCTTCACGCGGATCTTCGATATACGATGGAACGGGCTCAAAGGAAAACCGGCGGAATCGGCATTCCGAAGCGTCCTTCAAGAGATCGGCATGAAGAGCGAAGAAGTGTTGTTTTTGGATGACCTGCCCTCGTATGTCGAAGGGTTTATACGCATCGGGGGTTACGGCGTACTCTTGGACGAAACCGATACCCACGTCGATTCTACGTATCCGCGCGTACGCACCATCTTCGAGATCGCCCAGTACCTACACCGCGGATAGGCACAGAGGCTAATTGACCACATTCGAGTGATACAGCATCCTGGGGTATGACCAAGCAGGAAAGTCTTCGGAATCGATACCGAGCGCTTATCGAATCAGGGGCTTACGCCCCCGGGGAGCGCATCCCTTCCATCCGGGACACCGCGCGCTCCTCACGGGTATCGGTAAACACGGCCCGGGCGGCCTACGACTTCCTCGAACGGGATGGACTCATTCGAGCCAGGGAAAGGGGCGGCTACTTCGTACGCTCCCGGAGGGCTTTTGCGGCCTACGAGCCCCCTCGAACGACGTTTCCTGGAGCTCTGTCCCCATCGGACAAGATCGATTACATCCACGACAGGGGGAGTGCGGCGGCGTTCGCGTTGGCCTCTCCCGGCCCGGACCTCATACCGGTGGCGGAGATATCTCATCTGCTCGCCTCGATCGGTATCGATGCGCTGCGATACCCGCCGACCGCAGGCGACGACGAACTGCGCTCCCGAATAACGGCCTGGCGGCATCCGTACCACCGGGACTTGAAGCCGGAAGACATCATCATCACCAACGGAGCCTCGGAGGCGCTTTCGGTGACCTTGCGAGCGCTCGTCGAGCCCGGCGATACCGTCGCCGTCGAGTCGCCGTGTTATTTCGATTTTCCCAATCATATCCGCGCAGCGGGAGCCGTCCCCCTCGAAATTCCTCTGGTGCCCGGCATCGGGATGGATCCCGATCAACTCGATATGGAATGCCGGAGACGAAAAATCCGCATGGCGATCGTGCAGCCCTGCGTGCAGAATCCCACCGGGACGATTGCCGGCAGAGACGGCCTCGCTCGTTTTTGCGAAGTGGCGATACGGCATGGGCTCGCGGTCATCCAGGACGACGTCTACGCGGAGCTGGCTTTCTCGGGAGAAGCCTCGAGCGCCCTCGATACGCTCGCAGACATTCCGGAATTCGTTTACCTCTCCTCGTTTTCAAAAATTCTCGCACCGGGCCTCCGCATCGGGTGGGTCGCGGCAAGAAGTCCCTTCGAATCGATCCTGCGCGCCAAACGCATCGCGTCCTGCGCCGTATCGGGCCCGGCCCAAAAAGTCGCGGCGGCGTTCCTCGCGGGGAAGGGCTGGGAAAAACGTTTCGTTCGGATGAGAACCGTCCTCCGTGAACGACTTGCCGACTATCTGGAGTTGTTGCGCGAACATCTTCCCGACGGCAGCTCGATCATCCCTCCGGAAGGCGGCTGCCTCTTGTGGATCGGGCTTCCCGGAGGGGCGGATGCGTCGAGCCTATTCGACCTTTGCGCGGTCGAAGGGATCCTCGTGGCGCCGGGGGAACTTTTTTCCGCAAATCCCCACTTCCGAGGACATTTCCGGGTCAATTTCGGCAACCTTCTGGACGAAAAAAGGAGAGAAGAACTCATGCGCATATGCACGATCGCGCGAACGGTCTGAGGGACAGAGCTTGGCCGGGTCTCGCCCGAGGGACGGAGCTTCAGTGCTTCCGAGCCTTACTTGAGGGACAGAGCTTGAACTGATGCGGCGTGGCGGGGACAGAGCTTCAGCTCGCGGAGCTTCATCTCGCGCCTTGCCGAAGCGTCCCTCTCCGGGTATTATTTCGCGATCCGCGCAGGACAGCATCATAGCAAGGAGCCGCATCGCCATGGCCAAATATCCGTTCGAAGTAATCGAGCCGAAGTGGCAAGCCTATTGGGAGAAAAACGCGACCTTCCGCGCGACGGAAGATCCCTCATATCCCAAGGAAAAGCGCCGCTACGTCCTCGATATGTTCCCCTACCCCTCGGGCGCGGGCCTTCACGTCGGGCATCCGGAAGGCTACACCGCCACCGACATCTATTGCCGCTACCTGAGGATGAACGGCTATAACGTCCTCCACCCCATGGGGTTCGACTCCTTCGGCCTTCCCGCGGAAAATTACGCTATCAAGACGGGTACGCATCCGGCGACCACCACGCACGCAAACATCGATATGTTCCGCCGTCAGATCAAGGCCCTCGGCTTCTCCTACGACTGGGCGCGCGAAGTTTCCACCTGCGAAGCGGATTACTACAAGTGGACCCAGTGGATCTTCCTCAAGCTCTTCGAGCGCGGCCTCGCCTATGAGTCGGACACGCCGATCAACTGGTGCCCATCCTGCAAGACAGGCCTCGCGAACGAGGAGGTCAAGGACGGGTTCTGCGACCGCTGCGGCACCAAGACGACCCGCAAGCGCATCCGGCAGTGGATACTCAAGATCACCGCGTACGCCGAGCGCCTCCTCGAAGACCTCGAGGACCTCGATTGGCCCGAGCCGGTGAAGCTCATGCAGCGGAACTGGATCGGCAAGTCCGAGGGCGCCAACGTCATCTTCAAGATCGATGGTCATGACGCCGAGCTCGAAATCTACACGACTCGACCTGACACCCTTTTCGGCGCGACCTACATGGTCCTTTCCCCCGAGCATGCCCTCGTAGATACGATCACCACGCCCGCCCAGCGGGCTGCCGTGTCGGCCTATATCGAAGCCGCCGCGAAAAAGAGCGACCTGGAGCGCACGGACCTCGCCAAAGAGAAGACCGGCGTGTTCTCGGGCGCCTACGCGGTGAATCCGGTCAACGGGGTGAAAATCCCGATCTGGATAGCCGATTACGTCCTCATCTCCTACGGCACCGGGGCCATCATGGCCGTCCCCGCCCACGACGAGCGGGACTGGGACTTCGCCAAAGCCTTCAAGCTTCCGATCATCCAAGTGGTCGCGTCCGAGAAGCCCGAGAGCGGCGTCGATTATTCCGGAGAGCCGGCCGAGTGCACGGCCGCGGACGGCTGGGCGGTCAACTCCGGCGAGTTCGACGGCACGCCGACCGAGGTTTTCAAAAAATCGATAGTCGAATGGCTCGAGAAGAAGGGCATCGGCCACAAAGCCATCAACTACAAACTCCGCGACTGGATCTTCAGCCGCCAGCGCTACTGGGGCGAACCCATCCCCCTCATCCATTGCGAGAAGTGCGGTACCGTCGCCGTCCCCGAACTCGAACTGCCCCTCCGGCTCCCCGACGTGAAGACGTACGCGCCCACCGGGACAGGCGAGTCGCCCCTCGCCGGCATCGCCACCTGGGTCAACACCACCTGCCCCAAGTGCGGCGGCGCGGCCAAGCGGGAGACCAACACCATGCCCCAATGGGCGGGATCGTGCTGGTACTTCCTCCGCTATCTCGACCCGCAAAACGACATGTCCTTCGCGGCGCCCGAGAAAGTGAAATACTGGATGCCCGTCGACCTTTACGTCGGCGGAGTGGAGCATGCGGTACTCCACTTGCTCTACAGCCGCTTCTGGCACAAGTTTCTCTACGACATCGGATTGGTAAACACCAAGGAACCCTTCCAGCGTCTCGTCAACCAGGGGATGATCCTCGGCGAGGACAACCAGAAGATGTCCAAGAGCCGCGGCAACGTCATCAACCCGGACGACATCATCAAGGAATTCGGCGCCGACTCCATGCGCGTCTACGAGATGTTCATGGGCCCGCTCCAGGTCTCCAAGCCATGGGCTACCGCGGGCCTCATCGGCGTGTCGCGCTTCCTCGAGCGCCTCTGGGCCATCGGCGAGAAGTCGGTGACGGACGTCGCGCCCACGGCCGACCAGCTCAAGCTCCTCCACAAGACGATCAAGAAGGTCGGCGACGATACTTCGAGCCTCAATTTCAACACTGCGATCAGCGCGATGATGGTGCTCTCCACCGAGGTCGCCAAGTGCGAGCCGGTGCCGCGCGCGCTCTGGGAACCGCTCGTGCGCTTGGTAGGCCCCTACGCCCCGCACCTCGCCGAGGAGCTCTGGTCGAAGCTCGGCTACGCCGACTCCGTTTCCAAGGCGGCCTGGCCGGTGTATGATGCGGCCCTCGCCGCGGACGACGAAGTCACCGTCGTGGTGCAAGTCAACGGCAAGGTCCGCGAGAAGTTCACCGCCCCGGTCGGCACCGCCAAGGAAGAGCTTCAGAAGCGCGCGTTCGAACAGCCCAAGACGCGCGAGTGGACGGACGGGAAGGAGATCGTGAAGGTCATCGTCGTTCCCGACAAGCTCGTGAACATCGTGGTGAAATGATGAAGATCGCGCGGATCTGGTCCGACGAGGCCGGCGAATCGCACTACCAGGATATCGAGGTTGAGCTTAAGGACGGGGGTCCGATCGGGCGGATGTCCGACCCACTGCCCGTGACGGGCATGATGCTCCGGGAGAATGAACCCGGTTACGATTTCGACTGGCACGTGGCTCCGCGGCGTCAGTACATCGTAATGCTCGAGGGTTTGGTGGAAATTCAGGTGTCCGACGGCGAGACGCGCACGTTCGCTCCGGGGGAAATCATCCTGGTCGAAGACCTCACGGGCAAGGGCCACAAGTCCCGGGCACCGGACGGCAAGGCGCGCAAGTCTATTTTCCTGCCTCTCCCCTAAGCTCTGTCCCCGAACCGCGCGGGGCGATCGCGCCAAGCTCTGTCCCCTGCGGCTACTCTCGAACAAAGAAAAGGCCGTCGCC
>JAEXTK010000143.1 GCA_023406985.1 Spirochaetota bacterium
CCTCCGGCGCGGCGTCGCAGGAGAGGCCGCGGAGCGCCTCGGACCAGGACTCGGCGAGGGCTCCGCTCTCCTTGCGCGGACCGAGGCTCGCCCGCAGGAGCCGGTCCTCCACCGCGGCGAGGGCTTCGGCGAGGGCCTCCGCCGCGTTCGCCGCGTCGAGGCGGTCCACGAAGACGGGGAGGACGCCGCCGATGGGCGCGCCCACGATGCAGGAGAGGCGGTAGGCGATGGCCGCGCGGAAGGCCGCCGCGTCTTCGGCGGTCACGGCTCCGCCCGCCTCCCCGGCGTGCGCTCGGCGGCCCACGGCGGCGAAGAGACCCGCGATCGGCTCCTCGGAGGGGAGGCCGAGCCGCTGGGCATACGAAGCGAGCAGGCCGCCGCGGGAGCCGAGGAGGGCCTCGTAGACGAAACCCGCCTCCAGGAGCGGGCGGGCGAGTTCCAGCTCGTCCCGCGCGGCGACCGCCCGCAGCGCGGCTTCCTTCCGCGCGGCGAGGAGGGCGAGGGCGCCCCTGATCGTCCGGACGAGGACCTCCTGTTCCACCGGCTTCACGAGGTAGTCGTAGACGCCCAAGGAGAACGCCTCGCGGGCGATGTCGAACCGCTCGTAGGCGGTGAGGAGGATGGGGAGGGTGTCCGGCGAGAGGCGGCGAACCTCCCGGAGCGCGTCGAGACCGCTCATGCCGGGCATGCGCACGTCCATGAGGACGAGGTCGGGCTTCTCCCGCGCGATGCCCTCCACGGCCGTCCGGGCGGACCGCGAGGTGCCGCAGATCTCCACCTCGCTCATGAACTTGCGCAGGGTGACGGCGAGCCCGTCCAGGACGGGCTGCTCGTCGTCGACGAGATAGACGCGCGCTTTCATCAATACGCCTCCCGGTACGGGATGGATATCGTCACGCGGGTGCCCGAAGGGGCGAGCGATTCCACGGAAAAGACCTCGTCGCGGCCCGAGAAGAGCCGGAGTCTGCGGATGACGTTGACGAGGCCGAGTCCGCCGCCGCCCGAGCTCTTGAGGTCGCGGCCGTCCGCGGCCGCTTCGAATATTTCGGCGATCCGCTCCTGGGCGATGCCGTTTCCGTTGTCCTCCACGACGATCCGGACGTCGCCGTCCGAACGGAAGGCGCGCACCGCGAGCAGGGCTTCGGCGGTCCGTTCCTGGAGGCCGTGGCGCACGGCGTTCTCCGCGAGCGGCTGGATGATCATCTTGGGCATGATCGCCCCGGCCGCGTCCTCCTCCACCGAGACGGTGAAATGGAAGACGTCGGGGAAGCGGATGGACATGAGGTAGAGGTAGGACTGGAGGCAGTCGATCTCCTCGCGGAGGGCCACCGGCGCGTCCAGGTCGCGGAAGGAATAGCGCATGAGGCGGGTGAGCCGTTCCAGGAAGGTGCGGGTCCGGTCCGCGTCTTCCACCACGGCGAGCTGCACCCCCGCGTTGAGGGTGTTGAAGAGGAAGTGGGGATTGATGCGCGCCTGGAGGGCCGCGAGCTCGGCGTTCCTGAGCAAGCCCGCCATCTCCAGGTTCTTGACGCGCTCCTCCATGAGCGCGCGCTCCACCTCCGCCTTACTGCGGATGGAATCGATCGAATCCTTGATCGATTTCTTCATCAGGTTGAAGGCGTAGGCCGCGGCCCCGATCTCGTCGTCCGCCTCCACGGCGAGGGCGACGTCGTCGAATTCGCCGCGCGCGATCTTGTCCGCCTCCATGCCGAGGTGGACGATGGGCGAGGCGATCTTGAGGCTGAAGTAGAGGATGATGGACACTCCGAACAGGAGGGCGGCGAAGATGGAGGCCGCGTTGAGGACGCGCACCCGCCGCATGCCCGCCGAGAACGCGGTGAAGGCCTCGAGCTGCTGATCGAGGCGTCCCACCACGAGGGCGTCCGCCCGTTCCCGGATGGAGGCCTCGAGCTCCTCGACCCGGTCGTAACGGGGACCGTACTCGGGGATATTGCGGCCCCGTTTGGCCTGCACCGCCGCGTCGCCGGCCGCGATGAACTCAGCGAGGAGGGCGGCGATGTTCCGCTCGATGAGGGACTCCTCGTCCGCCCCCACCGAGGCGTCCCAGAAGGCGGCCTTCTGGGAAAGGATGCGCGAATAGTGGATGAAGCGCCGGAGGTTGTCCGAATTCTTCGTTTCCATGTAGGCCGAGAGGTTCGCCTTGGCCGCGGCCGTCTGCGCGAGCGTCTCCTGGAGGATGAGGTTCTTCTCGAAGAGGGAACCGACCCCGCCGAGGGTGGCGGAGACGGTGAAGGCGGTGAAGACGGCGGCGACGGCCATGAGGAGGACGGGGACGATGGCGAGGGCGAACAGCTTGTCGCGGATGGTGCGCGGTAGCTTCATGGCCGCCGCCTCTTGGCGAGTTCTTCCTGGGTGAGGATGTAGGCGCCCGGATCGACGTAGGCGCTCGTCCGCTCGTTCCGGGCGAGCGCGACGAGGGTTTCCACCGCGGCCCCTCCGGCCCGCTCGGGATTGCGCGCGAGGCTCGCGGTGACCACGCCCGTCTCGATGAGTTTGCGGATCTCCGGCGTGTCGTCGAAGGCGAGGATGGCGAGCTTGCCGACCCGGCCGAACTCCACGAGGGCCTGGGCAGCGCCTTCGGCGTCCCGCGCGTTCGTGAAGATGACCACGTCGACGGCGGAGGAGGCGGAGAGCAGGTCGCGGACGAACTCCTCGCCCGCGGCCGATTCGTTCGGCCCGCTCCGTATGGATTCCAGGCGGATGGCGGGGTAGGCTCGCTCGGTCTGGCGGAAACCCATGACGAAGGTCGCGTCCCTGCCCGGAGAGCCGTTCTGGCCCATGGAGAGGAGCAGGGCGACGCGGGCGCCGCGGGGAAACCGTTCGGAGACCGCCTTTCCCGCGAGCTTGCCGAGCTCGAAGGCGTTGGTGCCGACGTGGGCCCGCCGCTTGGTGGAAGGGAGGTCGTTCTCCAAGGTCACCACCGGTACGCCTCGCTCGGCCAGGGCGGCGATCTCGGCGTCGTAGGACCCGCCCGTCGGCAGGGAGACGATGGCCCCGTCGGGGGAAAGGTCGGCGATGAGGCGGAGTTGCCGACGGATCGCCTCGCTGCCTTCCCCGCCGCGGTATTCGAAGACCTGGATGGCGGCCCGCTCCTTCTCGGCCGTTTCCGCCATGCCGTTGCGCGCCCTTAAATAGAAAAGATCGCGCTCCGAGTCCGGGAGCAGGGCGACGAAATGGAAGACCGTGGTTTCGCGCGCCTTACCGCGCTCCGCAGTCGCGACCGTGCGCTCCACCGAATCGAGCACGATCACGGACCAGCCGAAGATCACGGCGAACAAGAGCGCTGAGAATGCGACGAGAACGCGGAGCACCTTCATGACGGTCCTTCAGGATACCCGGCTTATCCCTCCGCGTCAAAGGAAGAAGCGCCGATACCGACCGCGGTGCCGAACGCTTCGGCTCATTTCCCCAAGCTTCGGGACACTGAGGGTTTTTACGAAGACTCGGCGTAACTTCCCCGGCGGTTCGGTGTTGTCAAGGATAGTACGAGCCACGAAAAAGTCCCGCGATATCCGCCGCGATCGGTCCTCCTCCTCCCGATCGCGGCGGTCTTTTTTTCTCCGCGCCGCCGATCGCGACGCGCGCACGCCCTTGCGCCGCATATATATGCGCTCATACAAATAATATGCATGAATATTGCATAAAAATTGCATATTGTGTATAAGTACCGTGAGTCAAGGGCGTAGTATCGACACGTCCTATGGAAGGAGCCGCCATGGGGGACCATCAGAGCGATCATCAGGACGGCAGGAGCCACCAAGGGGGGCTCTACCGGCGCGAGGACGAGCACGATTCCTGCGGAATCGGGTTCGTCGCCGATATAAAAGGACGCAAGTCCCACGATATCCTGAAACGGGGTATCGAGGTCCTCGAACGAATGGAGCACCGCGGCGCCGAAAGCGCCGACAACAAGACCGGCGACGGGGCGGGCGTGTTGCTCCAGATCCCGCACGATTTCTACAAGACGCTCGTGCCCGGCTTGCCGGCCGCGGGCGAATACGGTACCGGTTTGGCCTTCCTGCCGGGGAAATCCCACGATAAAGGAAAGAATGCCGCGAACGAGGTAGCCCGCGCGGCGATCGTCGCGGAGATCGAGCGCCTGGCCGCGGCCTCGGGGCTGTCCGTCCTCGGCCGCCGCGAGGTGCCGACGGACCCGTCGGTCCTCGGCTTCATGGCGAAGCAGGCCGAGCCGCTCATCGAGCAGTTCTTCTTCGTCGAGACGGGAGAGGCCAAGAAGAAGGCGAAGGGCGCTCCGGAAGCCGGCGTGGCCGCGGAGGCCGGCCGCCGGAACCTTGAGTTCCGCGGGAACCTCGAGTTCCGCCTCTACCTCTTCCGCAAGCGCCTGGAGAAAGCCGTCCGCGAGAGCGCGGTGAGCGGCGTCGCGGACGCGGATTTCCACTTCGCGTCCCTTTCCTCGCGCACGATCGTCTACAAGGGCATGCTCATGTCCACGCAGCTGCGGCCCTACTTCACGGAGCTCGCGGACGAGCGCCTGGCCACGGCGGTGGCCCTGGTGCACTCGCGCTTCAGCACGAACACCTTCCCGAACTGGCCCCTGGCCCAGCCGTTCCGCATCGTGGCCCACAACGGCGAGATCAACACCGTGACGGGCAACCGGTACTGGATGGCGGCGCGGGAGGCCCTGTTCGCCCATCCCGATTTCGGCGACGCCTTCGCCGAGATCCTCCCGACGGTGGAACCGGGCAAGAGCGACTCGGCGAGCTTCGACAACGTCCTCGAGCTGCTCGTGATGGCGGG
The DNA here is from genome assembly GCA_023406985.1 of Spirochaetota bacterium. Classification (GTDB taxonomy): domain Bacteria; phylum Spirochaetota; class Spirochaetia; order Treponematales; family Breznakiellaceae; genus JAEXTK01. Next base: position 4,780 of record JAEXTK010000143.1, read on the forward strand.
ACGGACCCTGCCGCACGCGCTCATGATGATGATACCCGAGTCCTGGAACGAGAAGAATCCGATCCCGGAGGAGCTCAAGAGCTTCTACGCCTACCACTCCTGCCTCATGGAGCCCTGGGACGGCCCGGCCTCCATGGTGTTCTGCGACGGCCGCTACGTGGGCGGCACGCTGGACCGCAACGGCCTCCGGCCCTCCCGCTATACCGTCACCGTGGACGACCTCATCGTCATGGCGTCCGAGACGGGCGTCCAGGACTTCAAGAGCGAGGAAGTGGCCTACAAGGGCCGCCTCATGCCCGGCAAGCTCCTCGTCGTGGATATGCAGGAAGGGCGTATCATCCCGGATTCCGAGGTGAAGGACGAGGTCTGCCGCCAGCAGCCCTACGCCGAGTGGGTCAGGCGGAACATGGTGGGCCTGGAGGCCCTCCCCGAAGTTCCTCCGGCCGCGGTTCCCGCCCAACCTTCGGGCGAGACCGCCCTCTTCATGGAACGTTCCTTCGGCTACACCCGCGAGGACCGGGACGTCCTGCTGCTCACCATGGCCGAGTCGGGCCAGGAGCCCACGAGCTCCATGGGCACCGACACGCCCGTGGCCGTCTTCTCCGACAAGAGCCAGCGGCTCTACAACTACTTCAAGCAGGTCTTCGCGCAGGTCACGAACCCGCCCATCGACTCCATCCGCGAGGAACTCGTCATGACCCTGACGAGCTTCGTGGGGCGGCAGGGGAACCTGCTCTCGGAATCCGCCTCCCACTGCCGGAGGCTTAAGGTCCTATCCCCGATCCTGACCCCCGCCGAGTTCGAGCGGGTCCGCCGCTGGGGCGACGCCGACTTCAAGTCGGCGACCCTCGACGCGACCTTCTATATACGGTCGGGGACCGAAGCGAGCGAGGGCGGATCGGTCCTGGAGGCGGCCGTCGATCGGCTCGTCGCCGAGGCCGTCAAGGCGGTGGACGAGGGGGCGACCATCATCGTCCTCTCCGACCGCGCCGCCCTGGACGCCGAAGCCGGACGCTGCGCCGTTCCCGCCCTCATGGCCATGGGCGCGGTGCACCACGGCCTCATCCGCGCGGGAAAGCGCATGCACGCCTCCCTCGTGACCGAATCCGCCGAACCCCGCGAAGTCATGCACTACGCGCTCCTCTTCGGATACGGGGCGGACCTCGTGGTGCCCTACGGCGCCCTCGCGTCCATCGCCGAGCTGTGCCGCGGAACGGACGCGGAGCGGATCGGCGACTACGCGCACGCGGAGAAGAACTACCTCAAGGGCATCCAGAAGGCGCTGCTCAAGGTCATCTCCAAGATGGGCACCTCCACGCTCCGGTCCTACCGCGGCGCGCAGATCTTCGAGGCGATCGGCATCGGGCAGGCCGTCATCGACAAGTGCTTCAAGGGCACCGCGAGCCGCATCGACGGCGTCGGCTTCGCCGAGCTCGAGGCCGAGGCGGTGGAGCGCTACCGCGCGGCCCGGCGCGCCCGGGACACGGCCCAGGTCGGATCGAACCTGCTCGCCGGCGACGGCCAGTACCGCTGGCGCAAGTTCGGCGAACAGCACGCCTGGAACCCGGAGACGATCTACCTGCTCCAGTGGGCGACCCGCGAGTCGGACTACCTCAAGTTCAAGGAATTCACCGCCGCGGTGAACAAGCTCAACCAGCATCCCCACGTGATCCGCGGCCTCCTGGACTTCGCTTCTCCCGGCGCCGTTCCCGGCGCCCCCGCGGCCGCCATCCCCCTGGAGGAGGTGGAGAGCGTCGAGAGCATCATGCGCCGCTTCACGACCGGCGCCATGTCGTTCGGCTCCATCTCCAAGGAAGCCCACGAGACCATCGCCGTCGCGATGAACTCCATCAACGGCCGGTCCAACTCGGGCGAAGGCGGCGAGGAAGCCGAACGCTTCATCCGGCTGCCGGACGGGAGGTGGAAGCGGAGCGCCATCAAGCAGGTGGCCTCGGCGCGCTTCGGCGTGACGAGCGAGTACCTGGCCAACGCGGCCGAGCTCCAGATCAAGATCGCGCAGGGGGCGAAGCCGGGCGAGGGCGGCCAGCTGCCCGGCCACAAGGTGGACGGCCTCATCGCCAAGACCCGGCACGCCACCCCCGGCGTCACCCTCATCAGCCCGCCGCCGCACCACGACATCTATTCCATCGAGGACCTTGCGGAGCTCATCTTCGACCTGAAGAACGCCAATCCCGAGGCCCGCATCAGCGTGAAGCTCGTCTCAGAGACGGGCGTGGGCACGGTCGCCGCGGGCGTGGCCAAGGCGCACGCGGACAACATCTCCATCTCCGGCTACGACGGCGGCACGGGGGCGAGCCCCCAGAGCTCCATCCGGCACGCGGGCCTGCCCTGGGAGATCGGCCTGGCCGAGACCCACCAGACCCTGGTGCGGAACGGCCTCCGCGGGCGCATCAAGCTCATGACCGACGGCCAGCTCAAGAGCGGCCGTGACATCGTCATCGCCGGCCTCCTCGGGGCCGAGGAGTTCGCCTTCGGCACCTCCACGCTCGTGGTCCTCGGCTGCGTGCTCATGCGCAAGTGCCACGAGAACACCTGCCCCATGGGCGTCGCTACCCAGGACCCCGAGCTCCGCAAGAAGTTCGCGGGCAGGAGCGAGCACCTCGTCACCTTCTTCCGCTTCCTCGCGCAGGAGACGCGGGAGATCATGGCCACCCTCGGCTTCAGGAATTTCGACGAGCTCATCGGGCGGTCCGACCTCCTCGTGCAGCTCAAGAGCGACAAGCCGAAGGCGCGGACCGTGGACCTCTCGCGCATCCTCTACCGCGCGGAGGGGCCCGCGGGCATTCCCGGCGGGGACGCGACGCACTGCGTGCAGACGCAGGTGCACAAGATCCAGGACGTGCTCGACCGGCAGCTCATCGAACGGTGCTTGGCGGCCTTGGACAAGAAGGTGCCGGCGTCCTTCGAGCACCCCATCAAGAACACCGACCGGGCCGTGGGGACCATGCTCTCCTACGAGGTCTCCAAGCGCTTCGGCGGACGGGGCCTGCCGGACAACTTCGTCACCGTGGACTTCTCGGGCTCGGCCGGCCAGAGCTTCGGCGCCTTCCTGGCCCCGGGCATCACGTTCCGGCTCGCGGGCGACGCGAACGACTACCTCGGCAAGGGCCTCTCGGGCGGCCGCATCGTGGTCACCCCCCCGGAAGGATCGAAGTTCCGGACGAACGAGAACATCATCATCGGCAACACGGTGCTCTACGGCGCCACCTCCGGCGAGCTCTACGCCGCCGGCGTCGCGGGCGAACGCTTCTGCGTCCGCAACTCGGGCGCCACGGCGGTGGTGGAGGGCACGGGCGACCATTGCGCCGAGTACATGACCGGGGGCCGCGTGGTGGTCCTCGGCAAGGTGGGGCGCAACTTCGCGGCGGGCATGTCGGGCGGCATCGCCTACCTCCTGGACCGCTCGGGCGACGCCGAGTTCTTCATCAACAAGGGCATGGTCGAGCTGTCGCGCCTGGACAACGAGGAGGACGAGACCTTCGTCCTGGAGACGATCCGCAAGCACGCGTACTGGACCGGTTCCGCCTACGCCCAGGGTATCCTGGACGCCTGGCAGGAGAACCGGAAACTCTTCATCAAGGTCCTGCCCGTGGAGTACAAGCGGGCGCTCCAGCAGATGAAGATGGCCGAACTGGACCGGAAACTCTTCGAGATCCGGGAGCAGGAAGACATCGCGGTGAGGGCGTAACGATATGGGCGATCCCAAGGGTTTCATGAAGATCAAGCGCAAGGTCGCGGGCTACCGGCCCGTGGAGGAGCGCATCAACGACTATAGCGAGGTGGAGCTCCAGCTGCCCGAAGAGGAGCGCAAGGAGCAGGCAGCCCGCTGCATGGATTGCGGCATCCCGTTCTGCCACTGGGCCTGTCCGGTCCACAACGTCATGCCGGAGTGGCAAGACCGGCTCTTCCGGGGCGACTGGGCGGGAGCCTGGACCATCCTGGAGGACACCAATCCCTTCCCGGAGTTCACCGGCCGCGTGTGCCCCGCGCCCTGCGAGGCGTCCTGCGTGCTCGGCGCCAACGACGAGCCGGTCACCATCCGGCAGAACGAGCTCGCGGTGATCGAGAAGGCCTTCGAGCTCGGGCTCGTGAAGCCGCTCTCGCCCCGACGGCGGAACGGCAAGAAGGTCGCGGTGGTCGGCGGCGGCCCCGCGGGACTGTCGGCGGCTTACTACCTCAACCGGGCCGGCTTCGCCGTAACCGTCTTCGAGGGCGACAAGGAAGTGGGCGGTTACCTCCGGTACGGCATCCCCGACTTCAAGCTCGACAAGGGCTTCATCGACCGGCGGGTCAACCTCATGGCCGCCGAGGGAGTGGAATTCCGGACGAGCACGCGCATCGGCTCCGCCCTGTACGCCTTCGGGACCACGGGCGAGGGCACGTCGGTGGTGGAGGCGAAAAAGCTCGTGGAGGACTTCGACCTGGTCCTCCTGACCATCGGCGCCCGCGCCGCCCGCGACCTCTCCGTTCCCGGCCGCGAGAATGCCGGCATCGTGCAGGCCTTGGACTTCCTCTCCCTGCAGAACCGCGCCTGCGCCCAGGAGGCGTGCGAGGACGGGCACGAGCCCATCAGCGCCTTCGGCAAGCGGGTCGTGGTCATCGGCGGCGGCGACACCGGCGCGGACTGCGTCGGCACCTCCAACCGCCAAGGCGCGCGCAAGGTGACGCAGATCGAGGTCATGCCCAAGCCGCCGGAGCACCGGACCGGGACCGATCCGTGGCCGCTCTGGCCGAAGGTGCTCAAGACCTCGAGCTCCCACCAGGAAGGCTGCGAGCGGCTCTGGGCGGTGAGCACGAAGGAGTTCATCGGCCGCGACGGGCGCGTAGAGGCCATCCGCGCCGCGCGGGTGGAGTGGGTCGGCACGAACGGCAAGACGTCCATGGTGGAGGTGCCCGGATCCGATTTCGAGATCGGGGCGGACCTCGTGCTCCTCGCGATGGGCTTCACCCACGTGGTGCAGGACGGCCTCGTGGCGGACCTCGGCCTGGAGCTGGATCCGCGGGGCAACATACGCACCGCCGGCACCTTCCACACCTCCAACCCGAAGGTCTGGTCCGCGGGCGACGCCCGCAAGGGGGCGAGCCTCGTGGTCCACGCCATATCGGACGGCCGGGCCGCCGCCGAGGCCATCATCGCCGCCCTTGGTTGAGCGCGGTGCGCTCTGCCAAGGGCGCGCCCTCGGCTGAGCACGGAGCGCCCTGCCAAGGAAGCGCGCTCCGCTGAGCGCGTCGGCGGAGGGTGCGCGATCGACTGAACACGGAGGCGTTCCGTGGCTCGTGAAGAGCCGCGGAACGCCTTTTTTCGTTGGGTCCGCATGCCAAGCGAGAAAAAAGGGGCGAGCAAACTGTAGAATTTGCAGACATTTGATTAAAAATGTAATACGCGCGCTATACTGTCGGGTAAGGCGGTCAAATGGAAAGTACGCTTCCGCTTGAGTTGGCGTCGTTGCTCGATCACGCGGATCCCGATGCGGTGATCGCGGCGGTGAGGTCCCTCTATTCCGTCGCGTATCCCGGTGCGGACTTCGCGTCGGTGGAACGCGCCTTCACCCTCACCAAGGATCTCTACGCCGGTCTCTTTCCCGGATACGTCGCGTGCAGGACGGCGTATCACGATTACCGGCACACGGTGGACGTCTTCGTCGCCACCGCGCGGCTCCTCGACGGCGCCGTGCTCACGGGAGCGGCGCCCACCTCTCCGCTGGCCGCCGAGACCCTCGTCGCGGCCCTGCTCCACGACGTCGGCTACGTGCAGGAGACCTCGGACGTCGAAGGTACGGGCGCCAAGTACACCAAGACCCACGTAGCCCGCTCGGTGGAGTTCACGGCCAAGCACGCGGCCGCCTTCGGCCTGGACGCGGGCCAAGCCAAGCGCATCGGGGCCCTCATCCTCGGCACGGACCTCTCGATTCCCTGGGACAAGCTCCCCTATGAGGGAAAAGACGAGCGCCAGGCCGCCGCCGTCCTGGCCGCGGCCGACCTCCTCGGCCAGATGGCGGATCGGGCCTACCTGGAGAAGCTCCTGTTCCTCTACTACGAGTTCAAGGAAGCCGGATTCGGGGGCTACAACAGCGCCTTCGACATACTCCGGAAGACGAGCGCGTTCTACGCGGGGACGAAGGAGCGCCTGGACAAGACGCTCGCGCCTGAATCCTACGCGGCGCGTCGCCATTTCGCCGAGCGCTACGGCGAAGACCGCGACCTCTACCGCGACGCGATCGCGATGCAGATGACCTACCTCGATTCGATCATGGAGGACGATTCGGTCAACTTCAGGCAGCGCCTCAGGCGCATGGACCTGGAGACGGCGGAGATCGAGGAAAAGGCTCGGCTAGCGTCCTTCGGCGTCAGTTTCGTCCTGGATGCGTCCTGAAGCGCCGCTTCCTGAAGCGCCGCTGCCCGAAACCGCGCCGTCAGCCTGGTCGATCGCTCCCGCCGATTCCGCCTCCGCGTCCTTCCGGGCGCGGGATTCCGCCTCTTTCTTTTCGTCCGCGGCTATTTTCCTGTTGAGCATCAAGAGTCCGATCGCCGCGATGAATACCCCGTCGAAGAAGAGCTTATCGGTGCCGTCCCCGAGATCGAGGCCGAGGAACTGCCGCGCGAGGGTATACAGGATCATGAATACGCCGATCGAGGCCGTCGCCACGAGGAGCCACTTCCGCTGAATCTTCATATCGCCTCCTGGTCGGTAGCGGGTCTCCGCGCAGTATATACGGAGGCCCGTTCCGCGGCGAGGGGGCGGGCCGCGCACGGCGCGCCTCTGGCGCCTTTTCGGCGGCCGGGCTATGATTTCCGACATGAGCAACTCCAAGCGTAGCATCAGCGGCGCGCGGCTGGCCGCGGTGGCCATCGACCTGGACGGAACCGCCTTGCGGGGCGATTCCACGATGTCCGAGCGGACGGTCGCGGCCCTCCGTTCCTGCGCGGACGCGGGCATCGCCGTGCTCCTCTGCACCGGCCGCAGTCCCGTGGCCGCGGAGCCCTTCCGGTCTTCCATCGGGGCGACCGGGCCCATGGTCTTCTATAACGGCGCCGCCGTGATCGACGGGGGGAAGGGCACCGTCCTGGCCGCCACCCTCTTGGCCGCCGACGTCTGCGCCTACTGCGTGGAGATCGCCCGGGAGCGGGACGTCCATTTTCACGGTTTCCTGCCCGGTGACCGGCTCGTCTACGAGCGGGAACGGCCGGAGACGGAGAAATACCGGAAGCGCACGGGACTTCGCGGGGAGATCCTCGACCTCCGCGCGCTCTTTGAACGGGGCGGAGCGGGCGCGAACGGCCTCATCAAGGGCATGTTCATCGCCGAAGGATCGATCCTGGACCGCATCCAAGCCGCCTTGGACGAGCGGTTCGGCGGGCGCATCTACCGCGCCAAATCCGATCCCACCTTCCTGGAGGTCATGGCCGCGGGCGTGTCCAAAGGCGCGGCCCTCGGCGTCGCGCTGTCGCTGCGGGGCATCGAGCGGGAAGCGACGATCGCCTTCGGGGACGCGGAGAACGATATGCCGCTCCTCCGGGCGGCGGGCTTCGGCGTGGCCGTGGCCAACGCGGCGCAGGCGGTGCGGAACGCCGCGGACGACGTCGCGCCCTCCAACGAGGAGGACGGCGTGGCGGTCTACCTGGAACGGCTCCTGGCCGACCGCGGCGCGGCCGGTCTCTGAGCGGCGCGGGCGGTCGCGGGGCCGGGCGCTGAGCGGCGCGAAGGGGGCGTGAAATGAGAACGGAAACCGTGGACGGGGTGACGGTCTTGATTCCCCGGGATGACCATCTGGACGCGTCGAACCGGGACGACTTCCGCGCGTCCCTGGAGGCGGCGATCGATCGCGCCGCGGCCGAGGGAAAGCGGCAGTTCGTCCTGGACCTCATGAACGTCCGCTTCGTGGATTCGTCGGGCCTCGGCGTCATGATGGCCGCCCTCAGGCGTCTCCGCGGTTCGGACTGCGACATGGTCGCGTGCAACATCGCGAAGCCGGTGAAGGTCCTCTTCGATCTGGTCCGGCTGGATCGGGTCATGAGCGTCTACGCCGATCGCGCGGCGGCCGTCGCCTCCTACGCGGCTTCGGCGCCGGGCGCGGACGGTGCGGGCGGTGCGGGCGGCGCGGGCGGTGCGTAGCCGCTCCCTCTCCCTCGTCGTCCCCTTCGTCTCCCTGGCTTTCGCGGCCCGCTCGGTCGCGGGGTTCGGCTTCTCCTACGGCTCCTTCGCGGCGGCCCTCGTGGCCGCGGCCTCCTGCCTCCTGTACGGGGCGCTTTTCGCCGCGGACGCGGCCGGATGGGGTAGGGCCGAGGCCCCGTTGCCGGCCGCCCTCGCCGCGGTCGCGAACGGTACGCCCATCGTCGCGTATTCCCTCCTCGCGCTCGCGGATGCCCTCGCCCTCGGAAGCGCGGCCGCCTTCCCGTGGCCATTGCTCATCCTGGTTTCGGCCGTCCTGGATCCCGCGTACGGCGGCGCTCGCTCGCTCTACGCGGCCGCGCTCCCCGCCGCCTGCGGCGTCGCCGCCGCGGCGGGCGCCTTCGGAGGCCCGAGCCGCCCGCAGGCCCTCCTCTCCCTGGGCCTCGCCCTGATCGCGGCGGCCTTCGCGCGAACCGCTGCCCGCGAACGGCACGAGGCGATCCTCCGCGCGGCGTCCGATCCCGTGGAGCGGGAGCGGGCCCGTTCCTCCCAGCGGGACGCGGAGGTGGAGATCGCGGCCCGCATCCAGCGGACCCTGCTCCTGGACGTGCCGGAAATTTCCTGCGCGGGACTCCGCATCGACGCCATCAGCGTGGCGTCGAGCGCGGTGGGCGGAGATTTCTACGCCTTCATGCCGTATACGCCGGCGTCGGTGGACGTCCTCGTCGGCGACGTCATGGGGAAGGGTATCCCCTCGGCCCTGCTCGGCGCGGCGATCAAGGGGGCCTTCCTCCGCGCCTCCCTCCGCCTCGTGGCGGCGCGACCCGACTCGATACCGCTTCCCGCGGATATCGTGACGGCGGTCCACGCGGAGCTCGTGCCGAAACTCATGAGCCTGGAGAGCTACGCGACCCTCCAGTACGCGCGGATCGACGTCCGCCGCGGTCTCTTGGACTTCGTCGACTGCGGGCACACGCCCATCCTCCACTACGATTCCACCCTCGGCGTCTGTTGGCTCGTCAAAGGGACCGACCTGCCGCTCGCCTTCAGCGCGGGCGCGGACTACGCGCGCCTTTCCGTCCCGCTCGCGGCGGGCGATCGGATCGTCTTCCACTCGGACGGCATCACCGAGGCCGCGAACGAGGGCGGCGACCTTTTCGGCGAGGCCCGGCTCGCGGACATCGTCGCTTCCAACGCGGCCGCTGAGCCGCAGGCGCTCACGCGCCGCATCCTCAACACGACCATGTACTTCGCCGCGGGGGGCGCCTTCCGCGACGACGTCACCTGCGTGGCGGTTGCGGTCGACGAGGCTCCGCCCCTGACTACGCGCGCGGCGGCGGAATTCCCTGCGGCCCTCTCGGCGCTGCCGGCGCTGCGGTCGTTCTTGGAGGACGCGCTCCGGGGGGAAGAGGAAACCTTCGCCGCCCGCGTGATCCTCGTGGCCGACGAACTCGCGAGCAACGCGATCCGGTACGGGACGCCGGAGGGGACGGCCGCGGTTCCCGCCGAATCCTTGGGAGGCTTCGATGCCGCGGATTCGGAGGGCGATCACGCGAAGGCCGAGGACGGGGAGGGCGATCCGGGGAGGGGAGAGAACCGGGCCGCGTATCCGTTGCCGCCGCGATCGCTCCGGCTGGAATACCTCGCGGCCAGCGGATGGGTCGCGATCAGGATCGTCCACCACGGACAAGACTTCCCCTGGTACCGCGCGGCGGCGGAGCCCGCCATGGAGAGGCTCCCCTCCGGCGGCATCGGGCGCTACCTCATCGCCGCGGGGGCGGATTCGGTCCTGTACGCGGCGGCGGGCGGCGGCGCGGCCGAAGATTTGCGGCTCGCGTGCGCCGTTTTCCTTCGCCGCGGGCTTTGACAAAAGTTCGAGGATATGACAAGCTTCCGTATGGAAGCCCGTAACATTTTCAGAAACCTCTCGCCCATCGATCATCGCTATTCCATTTCCGAGAAAACCCTGTTCGACAGCCTCGTCCCCTGGATCTCCGAAGAGGCGGCCATCGCTTCCTGCGTGAAGGCCGAGATCGCCTTGGTGAAGGCGCACCTCGCCGTGCGGAAGACCGCCACGCCCGCCCTGCTCTCCGCCTTGGACGAGGCCGAGCGGAACATCGAACCCTCCGACGTGTACGCGGAAGAGGAGAAGACGCGGCACAACGTCCGCGCGCTCGTCAACGTCCTCAAGCAGGCGGTCCCCGCCGAGGTAGCCCCGCTCGTGCACCTCGGCGCGACGAGCGTGGACATCCTGGACACGGCCCTCGCCTGGCGCATGAAGGGCGTCACCGTGGCGGTCGTCCTGCCCCTGCTGCGCCGGCTCGAGGTTCTCCTCTGCGACCTGGCCGACCGGGAGGCCGAGACTCCGCAGGTGGGCCGCACGCACGGCCAGCACGCGGTGCCCATCACCGTGGGTTTCGCGATGGCGGAGTACGTCTCCCGCCTCGGCAAATCCATCCTGGAAATCGAAACGCGCGCCGCGGGACTCCGCGGGAAGCTCGCCGGCGCGGTGGGCGCCTACAACGCGACGAGCGTCCTGGTCCGCGATCCCGAAGACCTGGAGCGGGCCTACCTCGCGGAGTTGGGTCTGGAGCCTTCCGAGCACTCCACCCAGCTCGTGGAGCCCGAGTACCTCCTCCGCCTCCTCCTGGAGATGAACGTCGCCTTCGGCGTCCTCGCCAACCTGGCGGACGACCTCCGGAACCTCCAGCGGTCGGAGATCGGCGAACTCCGGGAGAATTTCGGCGCCGATCAGGTGGGATCCTCCACCATGCCCCAGAAGCGGAATCCCTGGAATTCGGAGCACGTGAAGAGCCTCTGGAAGGCCTTCGCTCCCCGCGCCATGACCTTCTTCATGGACCAGATCAGCGAGCACCAGCGGGACCTCACGAACTCGGCGAGCCAGCGCTTCACGGCCGATTACGTGGCCGGTTTCTGCCAAGCCGTCTCCCGCATGACCGAGGTGGTCGAGGGGCTCGGCGTGAACCGCGAGCGCCTCATGGCGAACCTTTCGGGCGGGACCGAGGCGGGCGTGGTGGGCGGCGTGTTGGCCGAACCCGCGTACATCCTGCTGGCCGAGTCGGGCGTCTCCGACGCGCACGAGGTGATCCGCCGGATCACGCTCGCCGCGGAGCGGGACGGCCTGCCCTTCGCCGCGGCGCTCGCCCGGGAGGGGGACGTCCTCGGCCGGATCGGGGAGAAGATGGCGGAGCTCGGCTTGGTTGCCCAGCCTTCCGCCGCCCTGGAGTTCTTTGAGCGGCCGGAGCGGTACCGCGGCTTGGCCGCGGAAAAAGCCCGCGCGCTCGCGGGAAAGTATCGTGCCCTCATGGCGCGATCGTGAGTACAGGCGCCCCCGTGGGCGCCTTTTTTGTAACCTCGCCGGAAATTAGTTTTAAGGAGAAGATATGTTCAAGGAAGCCTACTCGTACGACGACGTCCTCATCCTACCGGGCTACTCGGAGATCCTGCCGAAGGAGTGCGACGTGCGGACGACCCTCTGCGCGGACGTGAAGCTCAACGTGCCGATCATCTCGGCCGCCATGGACACCGTCACCGAGGAGAAGCTGGCCATCTCCATCGCCCTGGAAGGGGGGGCGGGGGTCATCCACCGGAACCTCAAGCCGGAAACCCAGGCCCAACAGGTAGCCAACGTCAAGCGGTACCTCAACTGGATCATCGACTCGCCGGTGACCGTCGGGGCGGAGGCGACCGTGAAGGACGTCAAGGCGATGATGGACCGCTTCCGGGTTTCCGGCATGCCGGTCCTGGACGACGCCGGGCGCCTCGTGGGCATCATCACCGGCCGTGACCTCCGATTCTGCACCGACGACGCGCTGTCCGTCCGCGACGTGATGACCAAGGAGCCGATCGTGGAGCAGGGCGAGCCGTCGGTGGAGAGCGCCCGAGCGAAATTCGACCAGCACCGCATCGAGAAGCTCCCGGTCGTGGACCAGGACGGCCACCTCACGGGCCTCATCACGGTGAAGGACATGGAGAAGCACGAGCGCTTCCCGCGGGCGGCCATGGACAAGGCGGGCCGGCTCGTCGTGGGCGCCGCGGTCTCTCCCGGGGACTTCGAGGTGCGGCTTCCCCTCCTCAAGCAGGCCAAGGTGGACTTCGTGGTCCTGGATACGGCCCACGGCGACACGAAGAGCGTGATCGCCGCCGTGGCCGCCATCAAGCAGCGGTTCGGCGTGCCGGTCATCGGCGGGAACGTGGCCTCCAAGGAGGGGACGCGCCGACTCATCGAGGCGGGGGCGGACGCGATCAAGGTCGGCATCGGGCCCGGTTCCATCTGCACCACCCGCATCGTGGCGGGCGTCGGCGTGCCCCAGTTCACCGCGGTCTGGGACTGTGCCGAGGAAGCCGCCAAGTCGAACATCCCCGTGATCGCCGACGGCGGCGTCAAATTCTCCGGCGACGTCACCAAGGCCATCGGCGCCGGGGCGAGCGTCGTCATGATCGGGAACCTCTTCGCCGGCCTCAAGGAAGCCCCCGGCCGGGAAATCATCTACGACGGTAGGATCTACAAGGAGTACCGCGGCATGGGGAGCCTCGGGGCCATCAAGGACGGGGCGGGCGACCGCTACCAGATCGCCAAGGACGAATCCCCCGTGCCGGAGGGCATCGAAGGGCGGGTGCCGTACAAGGGCGAGCTCAAGAATTTCCTCCACCAGCTCGTAGCCGGCCTCAAGAAGGGCATGGGCTACTGCGGCTGTAAAAATATCGACGAGTTGAAGAGATACCGGAATTTCTGTAAGATCACGGCCGCCGGACTCCGGGAAAGCCATGCGCACGACGTGACCATCACCCAGGAAGCTCCGAACTATTCCCGCTCATAGGAGATCGCATGAACGTAGTAGTAATCGGGGCCCAGTGGGGCGATGAGGGCAAGGGCAAGATCGTCGATTACCTCGCGAACGAGGCGCAGATCATCGTGCGCTTCTCCGGCGGGGCGAACGCGGGCCACACCATCGTGATCGGCACCGAGCAGTACGCCCTCCACCTCGTGCCCTCCGGCGTCCTCTATCCGGACAAGATCGTCATCCTCGGGGCGGGCATGGTCATCGACCCCGAAGCCCTGTTCGCCGAGCTCGCGATGCTCCAGGACCGGGGCGTGGACACCACGGGCCGGGTCTTCATCTCCGACCGGGCGCACCTCGTGCTCCCCCGTTACAAGGAGATCGACAAGCAGAAGGACCTCTCTCGGAAGAAGCCCATCGGCACCACCGGCCGCGGCATCGGCATGACCTACGCCATGAAGAGCGAGCGCGAGGGCATCCGCATCGCCGACCTCTCCTGGCAGGATAAAATGGACGAGCTGGAGAAGGTGGACCGCGACTTCCTGGAGCCCTACGCCGAGCGCCTCAAGGCCATGTCCATCGATCTGACCGCCTTCATCGCCTCCCACAAGAACGCGGAGATCCTGTACGAAGGCGCCCAGGGCACCCTCCTGGACATCGACCTCGGCACCTACCCCTACGTCTCCTCCGGCATGTCCTGCGCCGCGGGCGCGGCCATCGGCGGCTGCATCGGGCCGCGGTCCATCGACAACATCCTCGGCGTCTTCAAAGCCTATTCCACCCGCGTCGGCAACGGTCCCTTCCCGAGCGAGTTCGATCCGGACGGCGAGGACGCCCTCTGCCGGTTCGTGCGCGAGACGGGCAGGGAGTACGGGGTGACCACGGGCCGGCCCCGCCGCTGCGGCTACCTGGATCTCGTGGCCCTCCGCTACGCCTGCCGCACGAACTCCATCGATTCCCTCGTGATGACGCACCTGGACGTCTACGACACCCTGGAGGACATCCAGGCCTGCGTGGCGTACAAGATCGGCGATAAGATCGTGGAGGATTTCCCGGCCTCCATCGACGCGCTCAACGCGGCCAAGCCGGTGCTCCGCTCCTTCCCCGGCTGGAAGAAGTCGCTCAAGAACGCGAAGTCCTACCGCGATCTACCCGAGCCGGCGCGGGACTACGTGGAGTTCATCGAGCGGTACTGCGAGACGCCCATCGGCATCGTCTCCGTCGGCTACGACCGCAGGGAGACGATCATCAGGAAGAACCCGTGGACAAAATAGTCATCTTCGATTTCGGCAGCCAGACCACCCAGCTCATCGGCAGGCGAATCCGCGAGCTCGGGGTCTACGCCGAGATCGTGAGCGGCGACGCGCCGATCGCGGACGCGAAGCTCGCGGGGGCCGTCGGCATCGTGCTCTCCGGGTCCCCGTACTCCGTCTACGACGAGGGCGCCCCCGCCCCCGACCCGGCCGTCTACGCGGCCGGCTTGCCCATCCTCGGCATCTGTTACGGCTTGCAGCAGATGACGCGGTACCACGGCGGAAGGGTGGAGCCGCTCGCCGAGCGCGAGTACGGCGGCGTGAGAGTCACGCTGGACGACGCCGAGATCGGGCCGGCCGCGGGCGGCGGGAAGGCGGCCGCCTTCCTGGCCGGCTTCCGGTCTCCGAGCTTCCAGGCCTGGATGAGCCACGGCGATTCGCTCGCCGAGCTCGCGAGCGGCTTCGTGCAGGCGGGTACGAGCGCCCACGGGTTCCCCGCGGTGGTGGTCCACGAATCGAAATCCTGGTTCGGCATACAGTTCCACCCCGAGGTCACGCACTGCGAGGGGGGCATCGACATCCTGGCCGCCTTCGTCTTCGGCGTCTGCGGGGCCGAGCGCGCGTGGACCATGGAGAAATACGTGGAGGAAGTGCGGCGGAGCCTCCGCGAGCGGGTGGGGAAGAAGCCCGTCCTCCTCCTCATCTCCGGCGGCGTGGACTCCACGGTCGCCGGAGCGCTCCTGCTCAAGACCCTGGAGAGCGAGCAGGTCCACCTTATGTACATGGACACGGGCCTCATGCGCAAGGACGAGACGAAGCTCGTCAAGGCGAACCTGGAACGGCTCGGGGCCCGACACCTCCACATCGTCCACTGCGAGGCGGAATTCCTCTCCGAGCTCGCCGGGCTCACCGAGCCCGAGAGCAAGCGCAAGGCGATCGGGGACCTCTTCATCACCATCCAGGAGCGCGAGGTCGCCCGCCTCGGCCTCGGCGAGGACTACTACCTGGCCCAGGGCACCCTCTATACCGACCTTATCGAGAGCGGGAAGGGCGTGGGCAAGAAGGCCCACGTCATCAAGAGCCACCACAACGTGCGGAGCCCCCTCGTGGAGGCCAAGCGGAACGCCGGCCGGATCGTCGAACCCTTGGACAAGCTCTATAAGGACGAGGTGCGTTCCCTCGGCCGCCTCCTCGGCGTGGACGAAGACGTGGTCCGCCGCCATCCCTTCCCGGGACCGGGCCTCGCGGTCCGCATCCTCGGCGAGGTGACGGCCGAGAAGTGCGACGTGCTCCGCGAGGCGGACGCGATCTACGTGAACGAGCTCAAGAAGAGAGGGCTCTACGACGAGATCTGGCAGGCCTTCGCCATCCTGCTCCCCATCCGCTCGGTCGGCGTGGCGGGCGACGTGCGCAAGTACGGCTGGGTCCTCGCGCTCAGGGCCATCGTGAGCGAGGACGGCATGACCGCCGACGTCTACCCCTTCCCGATGAAGGACCTCATCGAGATCTCCACGCTCATCACCAACACCGTGAAGGATATCGGCCGGGTGACCTACGACGTCTCGTCCAAGCCCCCGGCCACCATCGAATGGGAATGAAGTACGACCTTGTGCTCCTGGATGCCGACGGCACCCTCTTCGACTTCGACGCGGCGGCCGCGGCGGCCTTCCGCGCTTCCTGCGCCGAGGTCGGCTTGGACGCGGAGGCGCGCGGGAGCGGCGGGGAGACTTTCTTCGCGCGATACCTCGAGATCAACCACGACCTCTGGGCGGCGCTCGAGCGGGGCGAGATCGACAAGGAGAGCCTCAAGGCGGAGCGCTTCCGGCGGCTGTTCGCGGAATACTCCATCGCGGTAGACCCCGCGGCCTTCTCGGACCGCTACCTCGTCCATCTGGCGGAGGGCGCCCAGCTCTTCAGCGGCGCCGAAGCGTTCGTGCGGAAAGTGGCCGAGGCGGGGGCCCGGCTCGCGATCGTCACGAACGGCATCTCGGAGGTCCAGCGCGGCCGCTTCTTCCGGTCTCCGCTCGCCTCCCTCATCGGCGACCTCTTCATCTCCGAGGAACTCGGCGCGGAGAAGCCCGCCGCCGCCTTCTTTTCCGAGGCGTTCCGGCGGCTCGGTAGGCCCGAGTCGGCCAAAGAGGGGGTCATCGTGGTCGGTGATTCCTGGAGCGCGGATATCGCGGGAGCCCTCGGCTTCGGCCTCCACGCGCTCTGGTTCAACCCCGACGGCAAGCCCCGGCCGGACGCGGGAGACGGCCCCGCCTCCGCGACCGATGCCCGGTCAGCCGCTCCGCCGGTCTTCGAGGCCCGCACCTACGACGAAGCCCTCCGCGTCATCCTCGGCCGCTGACGGAGCCGGCAGGTCCGGTGTATAATCGGCCCATGCTGTACAGAAGATTC
>JAEXTK010000170.1 GCA_023406985.1 Spirochaetota bacterium
TGCCACCGTCGGTCCCGCTACCACGGCCGGTGCCGCGGCCGCGAGCGCGCCAGCGCCGGGGGCCGCTTCTGCGGGGGGCGCGATGACGGCGACCGTCTCCGCGGCCGGGGGCGTCGTCGGCGCGGGCTCCGCGGCGAGCGGCTCCTCGGCCAGCGCGCTTCCTTCCGGGGGCGCGACTACGGCCACCGCCTCGGCGGGTGCGGCTTCAACCGGTGCGGCTTCGGCGGCGACGGCCGCGGCGGGAGCCGCTTCCGCAGCCGGGCTTTCGGTCGTCGGAGCCGCTTCCGCGCCCGTCCCCTCCAACGGAGACGTTACGGCGGCAACCGGAGCGGCAACCGGAGCTGCCGCCTCTTCGGCCGGCGCAGCGTCGGCGAGATCGATGGGGGTTTCCTCATCAGCTGCGGGCGCCGGAGCGCTCCCGAGGACCGGCGCCGCTCCTGCGGGAAGCGCCTCCGTCCCCGCGGACGCGGCTGCGATGGCGGCTTGAGGATTGCGATCGGGGTCCCCGTTGGGCTCGAAGCCCTCGTTGAACCGCGCGAAGGCGATCGGATCGGCCGGCATGGTCATCCGCACGCGGCCGATGTCCCGGTAGGAAAGGCCGATGGCGGAAGCGGCCTCGCGGGAGAGGGAAGCGAGGAGCCCCGGAGCGTCCAAGCCGCCGGACACGACCGCGCGGACCGTCTTGTCGTTTTCCAGGTTCTTCACGTCGACGACCGTATTCTTCGGGAACGCGTTCGTCGCCACGAAATATCCGCTATCGGGAAGCTCTCCCGCCGCGGCGGCGACCGCGGCGCCTTCCCAGACCGAGGCGCCCGTAAGCAGGGCCGCCGCCGATAACGCCAACGCGAGCGTCGTTGCTATTCGCTTCATAATCACCATTCCTTGAGGCGAGTCATCATGATCCGCGCGAGCCGTCCCGCTTCGCGGGCCTCATCCGTCGCGGTGTCCGTCCCAACCTGAAATTCGTCCACGCCCTCGGCGATGACCGAACCGCTTCCGAGATCCAGAACGCGATACGCGACGCCGCTCGGCGAAGGCCGCGCGGCGCTCTCCGCGCTCGAAACCGCACCGTGGTAATCGAGCACCACGACCGACAGGATATCCGCGCCGCCGTCCTTCGCGGCCAAGGCGCCGAATCTACGGTCAGGCAGCGTGGGTCTCCCCTCCTCGTCCGACGCGGGAACGCGAACGATCGCGGCGTTCGTCACGATGTGCCCCGCGTCGAAGAACGCGGCCATGAGGCCGGCCTCCCAGGCGGAAGAAGCTTCCGCCGGCGCGGCTTCCGCGGGAAGCCCCGACTCCACCACGCACACGCAGACCGTCGCGGCCGCGAGCGGGAGCGAACAGACAAGACCGGATACGCACAGGGCCGCGAGTCTTGCAGGAAAACCCATCTCCGCCTCCATTGGCAGATATCGGCACTTTCGCTGCCGCACTGAACCGCCGATTGCGTCGAACTTGGACTCCGTGCTATCTTGCAGGCCGGTTTATGGACTACTTTGCAATCCAGGTACGTACCCGAGCGGAAGAGAAGTACATCCGCCTTTTCAAGGCACGGTGGCCCGAGGCCACCGTGCGCCTCGTTTTTCCCCAACGGCAGCTTTCGATCCGGAAAGGCGGCATCACCAAGAACGAGATAGCGCCGATCTTTCCCGGGTATATCTTCTTGGAGTCGGAGGGGAGTCTGGATCCCCACCTCTACTGGGGGCTCCGGCGGACGGAAGGCTTCTTCCGCTTCCTCAAATCGAACCAAGATATCCGTCCCCTGGAAGGCCGCGACCTGGAAACGGTCTTGCATTTCATCGGCTTCGGCCCGGTGGCGGAAAAGTCCAAGGTATGGTTCGGCGACGACGACCGCATCGTGGTGGCGGAGGGGCCGCTCAAAGGACTGGAGGGAAGAATCATTAAGGTCGATAAGAGGAAAGGGAGGGCGAAAGTGAAGCTCGACCTCTACGACGATTCCTTCGCCATCGATCTCGCGTTCGAGGTGATTGCGCGCGTCTAGAGAGTGCCGGAAAACCGCGGATGCGGGCATTCCGGCAGCTTCCTCCTTTCGACGGTTTCATGGGCGACTTCAGATCAACGCGCATCTATATCATCGGCGCCGGTTTCGCGGGCCAAACCATAGCCAAAGAGATCACGGCCAAGGGCGTATTCGGCCAGGTCGTAGCCTTCCTGGACGACGACCCCGAAAAGATCGGTCGCAGCATCGACTCCATACCGGTCCTCGGTCCGATCAAGGACGTCGCCCGCCTCCTCCGCATGAATCCCGCGGACGAGGCCATCATCGCCATCCCGAGCGCGTCGCGGGAATACCTCCGCGAACTCTACGCGATCCTCAAGAAGGCGGGCTTCGAGCGGATCAAGATCCTGCCCGGCATCTCGCAGATACTCGAAGAGGACGCCCACCTCATCCAGGCCCGCTCCATCGACCCCCAGGATCTGCTCGGGCGCACCCCGGTCACGATCGGGCTCAAGGAAAGCCTCGCGTACCTGCGCGGCAAGCGCGTCCTCGTCACGGGGGCCGGCGGCTCCATCGGCGGCGAGCTCGCGCGGCAACTCCTCTCCGGCGGAGCCCAACGGCTCTACCTCTTCGGCCACGGGGAAAATTCGATCTACCAGATCGATCGGGAACTCCGCCTCCTCCAGGAAGAGGGCGTCGGCGAAAAGGCCACGATCGTCCCGGTCATCGGGGACCTCAAGGACCGCGAGTACATGCGCTTCATCCTCGGCAAGCTCAAGGTCGACGTGGTGTTCCACGCCGCCGCCTACAAGCACGTCCCGATGATGGAGGCGAATCCCGTCGCGGCCATCGAAAACAACGTCCTCGGCACCGACAACCTGCTCGTGGCGGCCACGGAGAGCGCCGTCAAGCGCTTCGTCCTCATCTCCACCGACAAGGCGGTCGATCCGGTCTCCGTGTACGGGGCCTCCAAGCAGCTCTGCGAACGGCTCGTGCTCCAAGCGGGCAAGACGGCTCCCGCCGGTTCGAGCTACATGGTGGTGCGCTTCGGCAACGTGCTCGGTTCCCGCGGATCCATCATGCCGCTCTTCCAGAGGCAGATCGAGAAGGGCGGTCCGGTCACCGTCACCCATAAGGACGCGACCCGCTGGTTCATGACCATCCCCGAAGCCTGTTCCCTCGTGCTCAAAGCCGGCGGAGTCGGGGACAACGGCCGGCTCTACCTCCTCGACATGGGAGACCCGATCCGCATCCGCGACCTCGCCGAACAGATGATCCGCTTCTACGGCTTCGAGCCGGATCGGGACATCAAGATCGAGTACATCGGCCTCAGGCCGGGAGAACGCCTGGACGAACGGCTCTGGAGCGAAGATGAAATGCCGGCGGATACGGAGCACCCGCGCATCCGGAGGGTGGAGCGCCGAAGGGAGGACGACGCCGATCTCGCGGCGTTGCTCCGCTCGCTCAAGCCCATCTGCCGCTTCGATCCCGCGGACGAAACGGCCTACCGCGACCGCGACCGGCTCGGCGCGGTCTTGCGGCGGGCCGTGCCGACGATTATGATCGGCGAGCATGAGCGTTCTTACTGAATCCCGCGCGGCCGACCCCATCCCCTTCGCGCGCCCCTATATCGGAAGGGAAGAGGAGGAGGCGGCCATCCGCGTCCTCCGCTCCGGCTGGCTCACGACCGGCAAGGAAGCGCTCGCGTTCGAGAAGGAGTTCGAAGCCTTCCTCGGCGCCGCGGGCGTCCGCGCCCTCGCGGTCAATTCCGCGACGAGCGGACTCCATCTGGCGATGGAAGCCTGCGGCGTCGCTTCGGGCGACGTGGTGCTCACGAGCCCCTATACGTTCACGTCCACGGCCGAGGTGGTCCGCTATCTGGGCGCCGACGTGGCCTTCGTCGACGTCGGCGAGGGTTCCTACTTGATGGATCCCGCCGCCCTGGAGCGTACCGTGGCGCGGCTCGAGGCCGGCCTTCCCGCCTATCCGCCCCGCCTCGACGCCTCCGCCGAGGAACGGGCGGCCGGCGGGTTCGGCCCGGTCGGCAGGCCCGCCGTCATCGCGCCGGTGCACGTCGGCGGCCTGCCCTGCGACATGGACGCCATCATGGCCATCGCCCGGGCCCACGGCCTCCGGGTCGTGGAGGACGCCGCGCACGCGTTCCCTTCCCGCTTCGCCGACGGAAGGTACGCGGGAACCATCGGCGATATCGGCGTCTTCTCGTTCTACGCCACCAAGCCCATCACGCCCGGAGAGGGCGGCATGGTCGTCACGCGGGACGAAACGCTCGCCGCGCGGATAGGCGTCATGCGGTCCCACGGCATCGATCGATCGATCTGGAACCGCTACACGGACGCCAAGGCGAGTTGGCGCTACGCCGTGGTGGAACCCGGCTACAAGTACAATCTGCCCGACCTCCTGGCCGCGGTCGGGCGCGTCCAGCTCGGCCGCGCGGAAGCCCTGCTCGCCATGCGGCAGGAAATCGCCGCCCGGTACGACGACGCCTTCCGCGACGACGGTCGGTTCTTGATCCCGCCGACCGGACAGGCGGACGCGCGCCACCTCTATACCCTCAGGATCGCCGAGGCGGCCCGGGACGCGTTCATCGAGGCGCTCCAGGAAGTAGGCGTCGGCGTGTCGGTCCACTTCATACCGCTCCACACCATGCCGTACTACGCGCGGCGGTACGGCCTCCGTCCCGGGGATTTCCCGGCTTCCCTCGCCACGTTCCAATCGACCGTTTCGCTCCCCATCTGGCCGGGAATGGATGATGCCCAGGTGGATCGGGTGATCGCGGCCGTCCGCTCCGTCGCGGACGCCGCGGGCCTGAGGAAGGCGCGATGAACGACGAGCGGCGTTTCGTCGAGAACCTCTCGGCGCCGGGCCTGCTCCACGCCGTCGTGATACGGTCGCCGTACGCGCGGGGAAAGCTCCTCGGCATCGACCTGCCGCGCCTTCCCCACGCCTGCGCCCTCATCCGCGCGGACGACATACCCGGAAAGAACCGGCTCGAAGCCTTCGGCAATTCCGTATCCATCCTCGCGAAGGACCGCCTGACCTACTTGGGAGAGCCCGTCGCCCTGCTCGTGGGGCCGGACCGGGCCCTCCTGGAGCGGCTCATGCCCGCCTGCGTCGTCCGCGCGGAAGAAGAGCCTCCGGTATTCACCTACGAGAAATTCTCCTCCGACCAGCTCGCCGCCAAACGTACCGCCGTGATCGGAAACCCGGACGCGGCCTTCAAAGGGGCGGCCCGCGTGGTGGAGGGCGTCTATCGGACCGGCCGCCAGGAACACTGGTACGCCGAACCCTCGGGCGCCTTGGCGACCTTCTCCTACGATAAGCTGGAGGTATCGGTCGCGACCCAGTGGCCCTTCCACGTCCGGCACACCGTTTCCGCGGTGCTCGACGTGCGGCAAGAAGATATCGTCGTCGTGCCCTGCGAAGTGGGCGTACACCTGGACGGGAAGCTCTGGTATCCGTCCCTCGTCGCGGCCCAGGCGGCCCTCGCGACCTTCGTCTGCAAGAAACCCGTCAAGCTCCTTCTGACGCGGGAAGAGGACGCGCGGTTTTCCCCGAAACGGCCGGCCGTCACGATCCGGCACCGGGCCGCCATCGGCGAAAACGGCGAACTCTTGGCCTTGGAATCGCGGTCGGTGGTCGATGTCGGGGCGGCGTCCCCCTTCGCGGAGGAAACCCTGGATAGGCTCTGCCTCGGTTCGCTCGGCGCGTACCGCTGTCCGAACGTCCGCGTGGAGGGCTTCGCGGTGCGGACGGACACGCCCCCCGCCGGGCCCTTCGCCGGCCTCGGCCTCTCGCAGTCCTTCTTCGCGATAGAACGCCACGCGACCCACGCCGCGGAAGCCGCCGGCATGGATCCCGCACGGTGGCGGGTGGAGAACGCCCTCGGGCGCAACGACAAGCTCGCCTCGGGCGCCGCGCTCAAGGAGGCCGTCCCCGCGGGGGACCTCATCGACGCGGTGGTCGCGATGAGCGACTACCGGCGCAAATGGGCCGCCTACGACCTCATGAAGCGGGCGCGGGAGGAGAGCGCGGAGGGGCTTCGCGACGGACCGCTGCGGGGCATCGGCATAGCCTTCGCCTACCAAGGCAACGGGTTCCTCTCCAACGGCGGCGACGCAGGCAACTACGCCGTGGAACTGACGCTGGAGAAGGACGGTTCGCTCGAGATCCGGACCTCCGCGGTCTCCGGGAGCCGGGAAACGGCGGCCCTCTGGCGCCGCACCGCGGCCGAGATACTCTCCCTGGAGGACGCCATGGTCCGGCTCGCCCCCAATCGGACCGACGTCAGCCCGGATTCCGGCCCCTCGACCCTGTCGCGCAACGTGACCACCGTGACGAAGCTCATCGAACGGTGCTGCCACGCGATACGGAAGCAACGCTTCCGCGATCCGCTGCCCATCACGGTCCGCCGGAGCTATCGCGCGCCGAAGAGCTCCGGATGGGACGGCGTCCGCATGGAAGGAAATCCGTTCTCTCTTTTCAGCTGGGCCGCGGCCGTGGTGGAGACCGAGATCGATCCGATCGACTACGAGCCGCGCGTGCGCGGCGTTTGGCTCTCCGTGGACGGCGGACACATCCTTTCCGAGCGCAAGGCGCGGTCCTCGCTCGAGATTGCGACCCTCCACGCCCTCGGCTGGGCGACGCGCGAGCGCATCGTCTACGAGGCTGGAGCCCTCGCCGTCGAAGACGTCCTCTCGTACCAGATCCCGCTCAGTTCGGACGCGCCGCCGATCACCGTCGACTTTACCTGGACCGACTCGGCCGTTCCGAAGGGCATCGGGGAACTTCCCTTCGCCTGCGTTCCCGCGGCCTTCGCGCAGGCCGTTTCCCAGGCCACGGGAACCTCGTTCGATGAGCTTCCCATCCGGCCGGACGCGATCCGCAAGTCCCTGGAGGACGCATGACCATCGGATTCATCCTCAACGGCGAAGACGTCGTGGTGCAGTCCGGCGCCGATCGTCGCCTCGTGGATATACTCAGGGAAACCTTCAAGCTCCTGGGGGCCAAAGCCGGCTGCAGGGTCGGCCGCTGCGGATCCTGCTCCATCATCTTCAACGGCAAGGTCGTCCCCTCCTGCATGGTGCCCGCCTTCCGCGTGCGCGGCGGCGAAGTGATCACCATCGAGGGCTTCGCGCAGACCGACGAGTATCAGGACATCGCGGCGGGTTTCTCGTTGGCCGGGGTCGAGACCTGCGGCTATTGCGACGCGGCCAAAACCTTGGCCGCGGAGGCCCTCTTGGACAAGAATCCTCGGCCGACCAGGGAAGAGATACTGGCGGCTTTCGACGGCGTCCTCTGCCGGTGTACGGATCCGAAGGTCCTCTCCGACGGCGTCGCCGCGGCGGCGGATATACGGCAACGGAGGCTTTATGGACGCGCTCCATAACCAGGTATTCACCCCGTCGACGCTCGCCGAACTCCACGCGTCCTGGGCCCGGTTCCCCGATTCCGTCCTGTACGCGGGGGGCACGGAACTCGCGCGGACCCAGGGAGGAAGGACCCTGCGGCTTCCGCGCAACATACTCTCGATCTCGCGCATCGACGAGCTGCGCCGCATTTCCCGCACGGAACGGTACCTGGAGATCGGGGCCGGCGTCACCTTGGACGAGATCCTATCGCTCGGCAAGATCGTCCCCGAAGCCCTGCGGCGGGCGCTCCTCGACGCAGCGAATCCGCAGGTGCGCAATCTGGCTACGATCGGCGGGAACCTGTGCTGCGCCACCCGCCGCATGGACGCGTTCGCCCCGATGGCCGCCCTGGACGCCCGCCTGGAACTCCGCACGGCGACCCTGTCGCGCTGGGTCGCCGCCGCGCGGTTCGCGCCGGCGTTCGGGCCCCCGCTGCTCGACACGCAAGAACTGCTCACCCGCATCCGCATTCCTCTGGAAGCCTGGGACTACGTCGTCCACCGTCGCCTCGGCATGGCGCATTGGCCGGACGAGGCGGGCGGGGTCTTCACCTTCATCGCCCGCGCGCAGAAGGGCATCCTGAGCGAGGTCAGGCTCGTTTTCGCCGGAACCATGCTCATCCGCGACCGAGAGATCGATACCGGTATCGTCGGGAAATCCCTCCCCCTCGCCCGCCGCGACGCCCTCGCCTTCGTGGATCGATGGAAGGATCGGCTCAAGGAAGCCGATTACCCCGTCGGGCTTCTCAAGAACCAGATCCTCAACCTGGCCGAGCATGCGGCCATGGGTTTGACCGACTAGCGCGAGCGCGACGACCCGATCCGCAGAGCCCCCGCGCGGGCCGCGGGCGGGACGGAACCGCCGCGCCGGCCTCCGCCCGCAAGGCGTTCGAGCGCGTACCAGCGCAACAGTTCCCGTTCCGAAAGGCCCGTTATTTCCTGGATGCTTCGTTCCGAATACCCGCGCGAGCGCATGAAAAGCGCCGTTTCCATCATGATGGGTTTTCGCATCTTTTTCGCAGCCTCCGCCATGGTACGGGCTCGGCGCGGCCGGCGCTTCTATGGCGGCCGTGCGTTGTAAAAGAAAATGATCCGTGCTAAGTTGTTCAAGATGTGAACAACTAGAACGCCGCGGGACAGTGCGTTTCGGCCGCGTCCGATTATCGTCGTTCGATCCACCTTCTTTCTTTATTTCGCCGTTCCTGGCGGCGGAGTATTCGCTCGCCCATTGAGAATGCCTATCGGAAAATCCATGGAAAACGCGCAGGGTACCGAAAAAACCGACGCCGAGTTGACCATACTGGAAAATCTCTACGACTCCGCCCGGCGTTCTGCGCCGCTCCGGCAACGCGAGCTCGCGAACGCGGCCGGGGCCTCGCTCGGCATGACCAACGCGATACTGAAACGCCTCGCGCAGAAGGGGTGGATCGTCATCCGTCGTCTCAACAGCCGCAACGTCCAGTACGCGATCACGCCCGACGGCGTGAACGAGATCGCCCGGCGGAGCTACCGCTATTTCAAGCGGACCATCCGCAACGTGGTGTTCTACCGGGACCTCATCGACGAAACCGTCTCCCGCGCCAAGGTGCGGGGGCTCACCGCGGTCATCCTCATCGGCGTCAGCGACCTCGATTTCATCGTGGAACACGCTTGCGATCGGCACGGTCTCACCTTCCTCAAGGCGATGGGTATGGACGTCGCCGCTCCGGTGCGCGCATCGGGCGCGCTCACCGTGTTCTCCGAAGGGATCATCCCGGGCGATCAAACGGAAAAGCCCGTGGACGAACTCTACCTATCCACCATACTCTCGGGATCAAAGGAAGTCTGAGTGAGCATACGCAGTTTCGATTTCCGTTTCGGCCCGACCCCCTGTCGAGCCGAAGTGCGCGGCGATACGCCGTCGCTCGCCGACGTTTGCCCCGACCGACGGGGCGGCGTCCTCGTGATCTGCGATACCAACACGGCGGCCCTCGCGGCCGAATTCATCGGAGGCGAGGCGGCCGCCCTCGTACAGCTGGGCGCGGGCGAAGCGGCCAAGGGCTGGTCGTCGGTGGAGACCGTCCTCGCGGCCGCGGTGAAGGCGGGCATCGGTAGGGACGGCGTCTTCATCGGCATCGGCGGGGGCGTGATCACCGATCTGGCGGCCTTCGCCGCGTCCGTCTATATGCGCGGCGTCGGCCTCGTCCTCGTCCCCACCACCCTGCTCGCCATGGCTGATGCCGCCCTCGGCGGCAAGACCGGCTTCGATTTGTTCGGCATCAAGAACCTCGTCGGCACGTTCCGCCCCGCCGACCTCGTGGTCATGTCCACGGCGACGCTCCGGACCCTACCCCGCCGCGAGTGGCTTTCGGGGCTCGCCGAAGTGCTCAAGACGGCCGTCATCGGGGACGATGGGTTGCTGGAGATCGTGGAGAAGGACCGCGCCGCGGTCACGGAAGGGCCCCGCTCTTGCGCGGAGACGTTACCGGAGATCGTCGCGCGGTGCGTGGCGGTCAAGGGTCGCATCGTGGAGGCGGACCCCACCGAGACGGGAACCGAACGCGCCCTCCTCAACCTCGGCCATACCTACGGCCATGCGTTGGAAGGGGTGGCGGGACTCGGGCTGCTGACCCATGGGGAGGCGGTCGCCTGGGGCATGGCCCGCGCCTGCGCCCTCGGCGTGGAGCTCGGCCTCACGCCGCCGAGCCGCGCGGCCCGCATCGTCCGCCTCCTGGAAGCCTACGGCTACGAAACGGCGCCGACGCATCCGGCGGCCCGTTCGGCCGCCGGGGACGACGAGGCCGCGGCCCGGGCCCTCGTAGGCCTCATGGGTTCCGATAAGAAGAAGAAAGCGGGGACGCTCCGCTTCGTCGTACCTACCGAGATCGGCGCCGCGTTGACGAGCGTCGCCGACAACGAAATAATCATCCGGACTATCCTTGGAGGTTCATGTTGATCATCAACCACGGATGGAAACCGCGGTTCCTCGCCGCGCTCGCGTTCCTCGTAACCCTGGCCGTCCAGAGCGCCGCGGCGGCCGACGACGTTCCCGCCTCCGCCGCACCGCAGGCCGGCAGCATCGTCCTCAGATCGGTCCATTGGGTCGTCATCGGTAAAACGAAGGAGTGGGCCCTCCAGGACGCGGCCGAAATCGACGGGGACGAGCGCTTCGCGGACCGGGCATCCTTCGACGCGTGGGTCCAGGAACGCCGGCAGCTCCTCATCAACGAACGGGCGCTCGCCTCGGTGGAAGTCGACGTCGCGGTAAGCGAAAGCGATGAAGCGGGCGTCTCCCAGGCGGACCTCACGTTCCACGTGAAGGACACCTGGAACGTCGTCGCCCTGCCCTATCCCAAGTACGACAGCAACGACGGCCTCGTCCTCAGCATCAAGGCCCGTGACTATAACTTCATGGGCACCCTCGAGCCGCTCCGCTTGGACTTCCGCTATGAGCTCGAGCCGGATCCGTTCAAGGCCAAGGACTTCGGCAGCGGCACCGTCATCATGGAGATCGAGTCGAGCACCCCCTTCAAGGCCCTCGGCCATGATTGGGAATTCGAATTCGACCATCTCATCGGCTATACGAACCATGACGGGTTCGAATACGAGAATACGACGGGCCTCGCCGTCATCTTTCCGATCGACGCCTTCCAGAAGGAGACCACCCTCAAGGTCGGCGCGTACCACGGGATATCCATCAACGAAGAGAACGACGACGAGTACAAAGCGATCGAGGGCGACCGTTTCGGCGACTACTGGTACATGAGCGATTCGCTGGAGGCGCACTGGACGATACCGATTCGCCGCGTCGTCGGCTACGGCGACCTGGACTACGTTCCCCGCAGCATCCTGAATTATAACTACCGCCCCGGCGGCGACATCGGCGTCCAGCGCCGCGGTCCGACCTTCGAACTCGGCCAGAAGCTCACCCTCGGCCAGGTCGATTGGATCGACAACTTCCGCAAGGGCATGGAAGCCTCCCTCGACAACGCGAACGTCTACAACCTGTACGATCTGGAATGGCGGCGCAGCTTCAAACTTTCCGCCGCGGTCCACCGGCCGCTCTCGACCTTCGCGGGCTTTTCCTCTCGGTTCACCGCCACCTGGAACCTCGACAAGCCGGAGAGCAAGGCAGGCTCCTATCTGCGCGGCGTGAAGGATAGCTCCGTCTCGGCCGATTACGCCGCCTACCTCAACGTCGACCTTCCGGTCCGGGTCATCAAGATCACGCCATCCACGTGGTGGCCGGACAAGAAGTGGGCAAAAATTTTCGATTTCGAGCAGCACTGGTCGCCGTTCATGGACTTCGGTTTCCTCGCGAGCGACGACATGGACACGACCTTCAGCCTCGACGACGCGCTCGTCACCGCCGGCCTCGCCGTCATCACCTTCCCCCACTCCTGGCGAAGCCTCTTCGTCCGCATCAGCCTCGGGGTGAACCTCCGGGAAGCCATCTCCCAGAGGACGATACCGGACGGGGATGCGCGGGAACTCTTCATCGGCGTCGGCCACGAATATTAAGGAGCATCGAACATGGCAAAAATCGCGGTCATCGGCACCGGCTACGTGGGACTCGTTTCGGGTTCCTGCCTCGCGGACTTCGGCAACACCGTCGTCTGCGTGGACAACAACGCGGAAAAGATCGCCGCCCTTCGTACGGGAATCATCCCCATCTTCGAGCCAGGCCTGGACGACGTCGTCGAGCGCAACGTCACGGGAGGGCGCCTCTCGTTCACCACGGACCTCGCCGCCGCGGTGAGGGCGAACGACGTGGTCTTCGTCGCGGTCGGCACGCCGCCGGCGGACGAC
This sequence comes from Spirochaetota bacterium, assembly GCA_023406985.1. GTDB lineage: Bacteria > Spirochaetota > Spirochaetia > Treponematales > Breznakiellaceae > JAEXTK01. The sequence goes on from JAEXTK010000170.1 coordinate 12,180, forward strand.
GGTAGCGCCGACCTCCGGTACGTGGAACAGGTGGCGCGGGAGATAGCCCGCACTATGGACGGCTACAAGGTCGTCGTCGACAAGAGCACCGTACCGGTCGGCACGGGCCGCAAGGTCGCCGCCTGGATCGCCGAAGAGCTCGGCCGCCGCGGCGCGCGTATCGAATTCGATGTCGTCTCCAACCCGGAATTCCTCCGCGAGGGTTCGGCGGTTCAAGATTTCACGCACCCGGACCGGGTCGTCATCGGCTCCGACAGCGCCAAGGCGCGGGAACTCATGAAGGACGTGTACCGCGCCCTCTACCTCAACGAGACGCCCTACATCGAGACGAACCTGGAAACGGCGGAGATGATCAAGTACGCCTCCAACGCCTTCCTGGCCGTCAAGATCACCTTCATCAACGAGGTGGCGAACCTCTGCGAGAAGGTCGGCGCGAACGTCCAGGACGTCGCCAAGGCGATGGGCCGTGACGGCCGCATCGGAGCCAAGTTCCTCCATCCGGGCCCCGGATACGGCGGTTCCTGCTTCCCCAAGGATACCCAGGCCATGGCCCGGACCGGCCGTGACTACGGGGAGCCGCTCTCCATCGTGGAGACGACGATCGAGGCCAACGAGCGGCAGAAGGCGCGCATGGTGTCCAAGATCGAGGCGGGCCTCGGCTCGCTCGCGGGCAAGACGATCGCCGTGCTCGGCTTGGCCTTCAAGCCGAACACCGACGACATGCGGGAATCGCCCGCCATCGCCGTCTGCGAAGGCCTCGTCGCGCGGGGCGCGCGCGTCCGCGCGTGGGACCCCGCGGCGATGAAAGAGGCCGCCTGGCGCCTCGAATCCATCAAGGATTCCCTCTTCTTTGCGGCCGACGAATACGACGCCCTTTCGGGCGCCGATGCCCTCGTGCTCATGACCGAATGGAACCAGCTCCGGAACCTGGACCTCGGCCGGGTCAAGTCCCTGCTGAGGGCCCCCGTCTTCTTCGACCTCCGCAACGTCTATAAGCGCGAGGAAGCCGAAGGCGCGGGCTTTAGCTATTACGCGGTAGGCAGATGAACGGAACATCGCCCGGAGCGATCGCCCCTTCGCGATGGCCTATACGTCGAGGTCTGGCTTGGAGTAGATTTCGGCGGTGCGCGGGATGATTCCATCGGATGTTGGCTCGGTGCGGAATTCGTCTTCAGTACGAGATAGTCGGAGGGAAAGAAAATGCAAGCATTGATCCTCGCCGCGGGCATGGGTAAGCGGCTGGGCAAGTACACTCAGGACGCCACCAAATGCATGGTACCCGTCAACGGCAAGACCTTAATCGAGTATTGCCTGGACGCGCTATACGCAGCCGGGATCGAGCGCGTCGTCGTCGTGATCGGATACCGAGGTGAACGGCTCAAGGAATTCCTCGGGGCGAAATATCCGCAACGGGAGTTCGCCTTCGTGGAAAACCCCATCTATGATAAGACGAATAATATCTACTCCCTTTGGCTCGCGCGCGAAGAACTCGCCTCGGACGATACCTTGCTCCTTGAGAGCGATCTCATCTTCGAACCTTCCGTCATCCGCGAGCTCCTTGAATCCCCGGACCCCAATGTCGCGGTAGTCTCGAAATTCGAGAATTGGATGGACGGCACGGTGACCATCCTCGGCAAGGACAACGAGATAGCCAGCGTCGTGGACAAAGCCCACTTCCGCTGGAACAACGTAGAGGACTACTACAAGACCGTCAACATCTACAAGTTTTCCAAGGACTTCTCGCGCAGACAGTACCTGCCTTTTTTGGATGCCTACCTAGCCGCCCGGGGCGACAACGAGTACTACGAACAAGTGCTCAAGGTCCTGGCCTTCCTGGAGGGATCAGACCTCAAGGCCCTCAAAATAAAGGGTCGGCGCTGGTACGAGATAGACGATCCCCATGACCTTTCGGTGGCGGAAACCATCTTCAGCCGCGGCGAGTCCAAGCTGGACAGCATGCAGGGCCGATACGGCGGTTACTGGCGCTTTCCCTCCCTCATCGATTTTTGCTACCTCGTAAATCCCTATTTCCCGCCGAACCGCATGGTCAAGGAGATTAAGTCGAGCTTCTTTGAGCTCATGTCCCAGTATCCGTCGGGGGCAAGGGTCCAGTCGGTATTGGCGGCCAAGGTTTTCGGCGCGGCCAAAGAGCAGATCGTCGTCGGGAATGGCGCCGCCGAACTCATTTCTGCCCTGTTCACCTTCATTGAAGGACCTGTCGGTTCGCCCGTACCCGGATTCAACGAGTACTCAGCCAGGGCAGGAAAGGGCCGTTTCCGGCCTTACGTTTCAAGGGGAACGGATTTCACCTACTCCGCGGAAGACCTCCTGGCCTTCGCCCGGTCCGAAAATCTCGGGGTCCTCGTGCTCGTGAATCCCGACAACCCGACGGGCCACTTCCTGGATAAGGCGGAGGTGGAGCTGCTTGTGCTTGGGACCGAAGCTGCGGGCATCCGCCTCGTCATCGACGAGTCCTTCGTCGATTTCGCCGAGCCATCCCGCCGCTTCTCCTTGCTGAACGAAGAATATCTTGACAAGCACCCCTCCGTTATCGTCGTCAAAAGCGTGAGCAAGAGCTACGGCGTTCCCGGTTTCCGCCTCGGCGTCCTGGCCACCGGAGACACCGAGCTCGCCGCGCGCTTGCGCGGCGCCCTTCCCGTTTGGAATATCAATTCTTTCGGAGAGTTCTTCCTGCAGATCGTTGATAAGTACAAGGCCGATTACCGCTACGCCTGCGAGCTCACTGCGGCTGAGCGGCTCCGTTTCGCGCAAGAGCTCGGCAAGATCCCGGGCTTTTCGATCTATCCCTCCCAGGCGAACTACCTGCTCTGCGCGTACCACGGCCCCCTCACGTCCAGGACCATCGCCGAACACCTTCTCAACGGACATCGGCTGCTCGTGAAGGACCTCACCGGTAAGCGGGGATTTCCCGAAGGCGGACAGTATCTGCGCTTCGCGGTGCGCTCCACCGACGACAACGACAAGCTCGCAGAAGCCCTTAGGGCGATAGCGGCGAAAGAGGAAGCGAAACAGTGATGAAGGAGAGAATCCGTTGAGATCGAGGGAATACCGTCTCTTCTATCTCTTTCTCTTCGCCTTCCTCGGCTCGCCGGCCTTCGCGTACCTCGATCCGGGCACGGGGAGCATGCTCCTGTACGCCATAGCGGGCATGGCGGCGACCGTCTTCTTCCTCTTCAAGAACCTCTGGTATACGCTGCGGGGGAAGGTGTTCCTCCGCGGCAAGGCTTCCGGCATGGCCGCGGTGACGACCGGCCTCCCCGACATCGTCTTCTTTTCCGAGGGCGGAAAATACTGGCAGGTCTTCAGGAGCGCCATCGAGGCCCTGGAGAAGGAAGGCGCCGCCTGCGCCTACGTGACGAGCGATCCCGCCGATCCCGGCCTCGCCTACGCCGCCTTGGGCGGCGGGAAAATGCGGGCAGTGCGTCCGGGTGGCGAGACCGCGACCATCGCGTGGATGAACTCCGTTACCGCGGGGACCGTCGTGGCCACGACGCCTCATCTCGACGTCTACATGTGGAAGCGGTCCAAACGGGCGAAGCGCTACGTCCACCTCTTCCACTCGCCGACGGACATCGTCTTCTACGAGAAGTACGCCTTCGATTGGTACGACGCCCTCCTCACGGTGGGCTCGTTCCAGGAGAAGTCGGTCCGCGGCTTGGAGCGGCTCCGGGGTACCCCCGTCAAAGAGCTTCTTCCCACCGGCTGCACCTACTTCGACTACATGCTCGACGAGGTAGCCAAGCTGCCGAAGCCGGAAAAGTCGGGCCGGACCGCTCTCTACGCGCCGGCCTGGGGCGTACGGAGCTCCACGGTGACCCACGGGACGCGCATCATCGATACGCTCGCGGAGGCGGGGCACACGGTCATCTTCCGCCCTCACCCCCAGTTCTACGTCTCCCACCGGGACCTGATCGCCGACATCGAGAAGCGGTACGCGCTCTCGTCCCTCGTGGAGATAGACCGTAACCGCACCGGCATCGCCGCCATGGCGCGGTCCGATTTCATGGTCACCGACCTGTCCGGCGTCCTCTTCGACTACGCCTGCCTCTTCGGCCGTCCCATACTCCTCGCGAACGCCCGCTCGGATGCCGGCGGTCAGGAGGGCGAGGATATCGAAGGGCCGCTCTGGGACGTCCGGGCGAGCGTGGACCTTTCCTATGCCCTCGTGGCGGACGATCTTTCCGGGCTGGCCGACCAGGCAACCGCGGCGCTCGCGGACGGCGGCTCCTACGCGGAGAAGGTCGCCCGGTTCAGAAGCGAAACCTTGTACAATTTCGGCAAGGCGGGAGAAGCCGCCGCAAAAAACATCCTCTCACTGACAGGAGACGCACGATGACCCTAGATGCCTGCCATCGCCCCGCGGCGACCCTCTTCGGCCGCCACCGGGGATCCGCCGTCTGGATAGCGGGGTCTGATCCCTCGCTCGCGGATTATCCCGATACCTTCTTGGACGACAAGATCGGCATCACGCTGCACCTCGCCCACCTAAAGTTCCCGAACGCCACGTACCGGTATTCCTCCGAGTACGATCGATCGGAATACTTAAAGTCGGTCGATGAAGGTTACCGAAAGAATCCGATCATCGCGAGCTGGCCCATGTACGGCCGGAACCGGGCCGATACCGCCGCGCTGTTCTCCGATTTCGGGGAAGTGTATTACCACCGCCTCTTTTCGAACCCGCCGACGGGCGTCCGGTTCGAGGTCGATCCCGCGTTCACGAGGAAAAAACTGCGGCGGACGGCCGCGGGCGCGGCCCGCGTTTGGGGCGCCCACGGGACGTGCCTGCACACGGCATTCTACATGGCCGTCCTGATGGGGGCTGCGGAGATCAACCTCATCGGAGCCGGGCACGGGACCTATTTACCGGGCGTGGAACATTTCGGCAGAGCGGGCGTCGTGGACAAGGATATGCGCCCGACCTACCCCTCCTTCGCCGATCCGGTCAACAACGTCCCCGTCATCGAACAGACCCTGGCGCTCATCGACGCCTGCGCGGACGAAGGCATAATCGTCAACTGGTATCGCCGATACGCGGAAGGGGCGCTCGAACCGCTCTCGATCGACCCGAAGTGGCTCGCGGAGCAAAAGGTCATCGCGGAGCGGAACCGGAAGGCGCCTTCAGCCCTTCGCCGGATATACCGTCTCTGTAAGCGCCCCGTCTGCAGGATCATCAGCGCGCTGTAAGCCCCGAATAGAGGAAAGATTTCGATGAGAAGAAACCGTATCGCGGCGCTCCTTCTGGCCGCCGCGCTCGCACCGCTCGGCGCCCAGGAGGCCATCCACTCCAACGACGATATTCTCTATGACTTTCTTGCCCTCGTTGGGAAGGCCGACCGCCCATATCTAAACTATAAAACGCTTTCGGATTCTGACTGGGATGGCCCAGAAACTTGGCGAGTTTACGGGCCAGAGCTTTTTACCTCCTTCAATAGTTCGGCTCCCTATGGTACGAACGATGGTCCGCTCTGGCAGGGGCGTGGCCTCAATTCCAGCCTCACCGCTGGCCTACGATTTTCTAGGTACGGATTTGAATTTATCTATAAGCCGCAGTTCACCTTTTCACAGAACCAGAATTTTCGTATCATGGACTCCGCGTACGAAAGCGACTATGGCTATATTTGGGCATACTCCCCTGGGGCCGGAGCGGATGCACCGCAACGCTTCGGGGACGAACTTTTGTTTGATTATAGCTGGGGTGACTCGGAGCTCCGATATAACTGGAAAAAGGCAACTATCGGGTTAGGCACTCAGTCACCGTGGCTCGGTCCTGGCCATATCAATGCGATCATGCACTCAAATAATGCTCCACCCTACCCTAAGCTCGACCTTGGTCTGCGACGAAACCGTATTACAGCTTTTGGCAGGTACCTCGGAGATATTGAGGCTCGTCTTTGGGCCGGCTATCTGAGCGAGTCCGATTACTTCGATAGTGATGATTCAAACGACCATAACTTGATCAGCGGCCTAGCAGTTGCCTACGCGCCAGCAATAACGCCTGGCTTGACATTCTTTCTCAATAGGACTTATCTCTCGCCTTGGGAAGCAGAAAGCGCGAAATCCCTCTTAAGCCTCTTCTTCGTCGACTTAAGCGGCGGTGGAGCGCAAGACGTATGGGATCAACGAGCTTCAATTGGATTCGATTACCTCCTCAGCTCCGTCGGACTCGAAATTTACGGAGAATTAGGAATAAACGATTATGCACCTAGCCTTGAGGCCTACATCCGCTATCCTTTCCATAGTATGGTCTACCTTACCGGTATCCGAAAGTCTATTGCGTTCCCAAACCAAAGTGATATCAAAGGCGAACTGATCTTTGAATGGTTAAGCCTCGAGGTTTCGCAAGACTATCAATTACAATACCCAGCTAGCTTCTATATGCATTACCAGATTCTTCAAGGGTACACTAACGAAGGTCAATGGATTGGAGCGGGTATCGGTACCGGCGGCAACAGCCAATATCTAGGCTTAAGGATATATTACCCACGCGGCTTCTCTGAGGCCTTTATTCAACGAGTCAATCCAGACAATGATTATATTTACACTATGGCTCACGGCACGGCCAACGAAAATACCGAGACTAGGAGCAAGGACTTCCGTGCCGACCTCTCATTTGGTATCACGACAGCATATAATTTCAGCCATCGGCTTACCATCAGCGGAGGACTCGTTCTCGTACAGATGCACAACCAACTCTATTACTCACCGAGTTATGGCGAAACTGAAAGAACCTATAACTTCCGCATTACCACCGGTCTGCAATATCGATTTTAATCTTATCCACTATGGGTAATCCCGTTGCAACCTAAGCAGATAAAGAAGGAGACCCAAGCATACATGAGCGGAGACACATCCATGATTCATGCGGATGGTCAAGAGCAGCACTGGACCACGATCATCCGTCCGGAGCACAAGCTGCTCGATTTACGGCTCGCAGAGGTGATAAGATACCGAGACTTAATATTGTTGTTTGTAAAACGCGATTTCACGACTCAATATAAGCAGACGGTGCTCGGCCCGCTCTGGTACGTCGTACAACCGCTTCTTTCAACAGTGATGTTTACATTTGTTTTTGGTAATCTCGCAAAGATTTCTACTGAGGGGATCCCATATCTTCTTTTTTACTATTCGGGTACTATGTTATGGACATATTTTGAAAAATGCTTTAAGGACTCCAGCGATACGTTTATTAGTAATGCCGACGTATTTGGAAAAGTCTATTTCCCTAGGCTAACAGTCCCAATATCGAAAGTGCTGATCAATATGGTTGGCCTCTCCATTCAATTCATGCTATTGATCATTTTTTACATATATTACCTTTTCACAAAAGTTTCAATTGAACTTTCATGGAATGTGCTTCTATTCCCAGCAATCGTAGTCTGGCTCGCATCGCTCGGGACTGGTATGGGATTGGTTATGTCTGCGATAACCACAAAATATAGGGATTTGAAGCAATTAATAGCCTTTGGAGTCAACCTATGGATGTATGCGACTCCGATAGTCTATCCGCTCTCCCAAATACCAAAAGACTATGCCTGGCTCATTTATATGAATCCTGTTTCTGCGCCGATCGAATTATTCCGCGTTTTCTTCTTTAATGTCGGCTACGTTCCGGCGGCAATGGTCACCTCAAGTTTACTATTTACTGTCGCCTTCTTGTTTATTGGTCTCATTACTTTCAATCAAGGCGAACGGACTTTCATTGATGTCGCATAAGGACCGACCATGAGTGATATTGCTATCGACATTGAACATCTATCCAAGCATTACAAGCTTGGCGTTATCAATACCGGCATGTTCTTCCGGGACATGCAAAGCCTCATAGCGCGTCGGTCAGGTAAACCAGATCCGCACGCTAAGATCGGCAATGAATACTTTGACAACGATGAGCACTTTTGGGCGCTAAAAGACGTCACCTTTAGCATAACCAAAGGCGACCGACTAGGAATTATTGGAAAAAACGGCGCAGGAAAGAGCACTCTCCTCAAGCTGATATCAAGAATATCATCCCCAACCGAAGGATGCATAAGAATCAAAGGAAGGGTGGCAAGCCTTCTTGAAGTCGGAACTGGTTTTCATAAGGAGTTGACTGGCAGAGAAAACATCTACTTAAACGGTTCAATACTTGGAATGAAGAAAAAGAAAATAGATCGGATTCTTGATGAAATTATCGATTTTAGTGGCATAGAGAGGCATATAGATACACCGGTTAAACGCTATTCAAGCGGTATGTACGTCCGGCTCGGATTTGCCGTGGCGGCACATCTTGACAGCGAGATATTGATCGCTGACGAAGTGCTCGCAGTGGGGGACGCCAAATTCCAACAAAAGGCAATCGGCAAGATGAATAAAATAAGCTCGGAGCAGGGGCGCACAGTCTTATTCGTCAGTCACAATATGCAAGCGGTTCAGTCACTTTGTAACAAGGGTATTATTTTAGATCAAGGTCGTCTAGTTGCTAATTCCAGCATCGAAGACTGCGTTTCCAGATACGCAGATCTGAGCGGAATTGAAAAGTTTTCATCCTGGACAGGAACAAACGGTGATGCGAATCTTGCTATGTATGAAGCCAACCTAAAAGACGATCATAAGAGCAGGTTGACCTTAACCGTACGATATGAGGTTTTCAAAGAAAACCTTGACTTAGTATTTTCAATCCAGATATTTAATAAAGACGGAAGGCACCTTTGCGTCAATACGGCTTCAGATTATTTTACCGATGAAGAATATTCCCGTATGCGCCAAAAGGGGATTCACACTATCCAACTCGCTATGAATACCGATATTTTTGCCACCGGAGAGTATTTTATTGAATTTGATTTCGCCGTTCACGCAGTAAAGCGAATAGTCGATCCGAGCCTGCGTTTGTATTTTCAAGTGTATGACCAACGCAATCACCGCCACAAAGCAACTATCAGAGAGAACATAATCGAACCCAAATGGAACTGGAAGTACATAGATTAATTCTCCTCAACCTGCTCAGCGCCAAGGAAATTGAAGCATGTCAAAAGCAATGCTGATCGCAAGGAAAGTGCTTTCTCCCATCCGTAACTCATTTCAACAGATAATCGATAATTGCATCACGTTACGACACCTCGGATGTGACTCCTTTTACGAATATATGACAGATGATCGTTTTTATATCGACGAGAATTTCTTGCAAAGAAATACATTGAAGATATTGATTTACGCTCGTAATTTCCCAGCCTTCGGCGGCGGGGAGAAACACATGGCGTATTTTTGTAAGTATTTCGAGAACAAACACCCTACTGCTGAGATCAATATCCTAGTAGATAATTCCAGGACGAGAAAAGTATTTGCCTACAATTATCCTAATCTAGACCGACTCAAGGAACAGTTCAATATAGAACTGAAACGGACTAAATTAATAAAACGTCATTTCATTGATCAAGATTTTATCACTCGATTATCGTATCATTACGATATTTTTATCAACTCGACGATACGAAGTCGATTCTATGGACTTGCAAAAAAGAATTATTACAACTGCATGTTTCCACCAACACCGGAAGCACACTTCAACCTGACAGATTCGGTCATAAAGAAAACATATTCATGTTTCATAACAAATTCACACTTTACTGACCAGTGGCTACATAAGTACTGGGGTGACGACATAAAATCACTTTGCATATATCCTCCCGTCCTTTCTTCTGAGGACCTCGATGGAAGGGTAGGAAAGATGAAGAAAAGGAATATTGTTATTACCGTGGGAAGATTTTTTTACGGAGCACACTCAAAACGACAAGATGCAATGATCGATTTCTGGCTTAAGAATGAGCAAAATTTCACAGACTGGGAATTTCACCTCGTTGGGAACAGGCAGGAGAACGCAGTCGACAAAAAGTTCATAAAACAGATCCTGAAGAAAGCAAAGAAATCGAGCCGTATTTTCATTCATTTTGACCTAAAGTTTCCGGAACTAGAACGATTATACAGAGAAGCAAAAATCTATTGGCACGCAGCCGGATTCGGGTTATCCGAATCCGAAGATCCAGCAAAGATGGAACATTTTGGGATTACCACAGTTGAAGCGATGTCCTATGGGGTCGTACCGGTAGTTATCGACAAAGGTGGTCAGACCGAAATTGTCGATGATGGTGTTAACGGATATCGCTGGAATGACGAAGAACGCTGGCTAGAAGCAACAAAAGATCTTATGAGAAATGATGATAAGCGGGAGGAGATGGCGATAAGCGCGCAGGCAAAGGTTTTGAACTATACTGTTGAAGCCTTTTATGCGAAATGTGACTCTTTATTTTACACGGGCGACTGATGCTGGACTACTCTATTATTATTGTCAATTTCAATGGTTCTAAATACTTTCAAACATTGTTTTCATCTCTTGAAACTATGGATAAAAAAGGCAATTCTTATGAAATCATTGTAGTAGACAATGCATCACGAGATGATTCCGTTTTCATCCTCAAGAACATATACGCGACAAGGTTTGATCAATTCAATATCATATGTTGTACTCGAAATTTGGGGTTCGCCGAAGGAAACAACCGTGGGGCCCAAGTCGCTAAAGGAAAATTCCTAATTTTCCTGAATAACGATACCGCAGTTGATCGCGGTTGGCTACATAGCATCGATGTTATAGCACGGCGCGAAGATTGCCTGGTTACCCCCAAGCTGGTATTCTTTAACGAGTTCATCCAAATAGAGGATCAACTCCTCGGCATCTTGAATGATACGGCAATAATAAACGGAAAAACATGGTCCATTGATAAACGCTTTCTTGTAAATGTTGAGGAGACCAACGGCCGCCTTCTATGCACTCCGCAATCACAGATTAGGATCCCGCTCCTCGATGGGCGAAACGTTCCATACGTCATTGAGATTTCGATCAACGGTCACTCAAAGATATACCAATATACCATTGATACCCTGCAGATGAAAACCTTTTCCATTATTCAGAATGCAGGTTCACAAATAAATGACTCTTTCGCCGGCGAAGACATAGGCTTCGGAAGAAAAGACGGCATCGAATTCAATTATGAAAGAACCCTTAACCTTGCTTGCGGAGCATCGTTATGCATTCGGAAAGATACGTTTTTTCGACTTGGGAAATTTAATAAACGTTTTTTTATGTATTATGAAGATAGCGATCTTTCACGTACCGCGACAGAAGCCGGTATTCCGATCATTTATTGTCCGGATGCAGTTGTTCGGCATTTTCACATGGGATCATCAAGTGAGAACCCTACCGTGACATTTTACATTATCCGTAATAGGCTACTATTCCTTACACGACATTACCCAATTTACGTTGTCATTCAAGAGTTCGGAAAAGACATCCAAAAATCGTTTAGATACATATTGCAGATAATCATCGGACGGGGCTCATCTAGAAAAAGAGCGCATATCGCTGCAGTACTTTCTGCGACAGCCATTGCGCCGTTTTATTTCTTCTCAAGATATTTTCGGGCTCAAAAATCTATCAAGGGGATTCAACTATGAAGGTTTTTTATCGAATTTCCGACAAGGGAAACCCAAAGGAAAAAATCCCTTCCGCAGATAAATTTGGATGTCTACAAAATGCAATTAGAGAATTCGGAAAGGATGAGATATATGTCATCGCAGACAACTGCAGTAGTAAAACGTTAGATCATCTTGAAGAGATCGGGATTAGATTCGAGGTTACAACTCTGGGCAATTCGGGATCTTTTGTTTACGTTGCAAGATTGATAGTGAACACAGTTCAAGAAGATGAGTTAGTTTACTTACTGGAAGATGATTATATTCATTTGCCGGGAGCTTCAAAGCTCCTACAAGAAGGACTCACTCTTGCTGACTATGTCACCCTGTACGACCATCCTGACAAGTACATAGCGTTTAATGAACACGGGAATCCATTCAATTTCAACCGATTACACCCAACCAGGCTTATGGTAACCAAAAATAGTCATTGGGCGACAATCAACTCTACTACTATGACCTTTGCGTGTAGAGTGAAAACGCTCAAAGAAGATTTGCCGATTTGGGAAAAATATACAGAATCAAGGAATCCTAAAGATTTTCATGCTTTCGTAGAATTATCACAGAATGGAATTATCGATGCCTTCTCTTTCCTGTTCTTACAAAAGAAGAAACTTTTTTTTAAACTGATTATGAAGAATCGATTATGTGGGAAAAAGATGAGGAAGATTATATCTTCGATTCCTGCACGCGCAACGCATGCCGAAGTCAAGTGGCTCGCTCCGGTTATCGATTGGGATTCCATTTAAGCATGGATGTTTCGGTAATCATAGTTAATTTTAACACCTCAACCTTATTGCATCGCTGCTTGCATTCAATAAAAGAAAAGACCTTTGGCGTCGAATATGAGATTATTGTTATTGATAATGCTTCCTCTGATGATTCAGTTCGCTTCGTTAAAAGCAATCATGCTGACGTACACGTAATTGAGTCAGAAACCAATATAGGGTTTGGAAAAGCGAACAATCTTGGTTCAGAGCAAGCGAAAGGCAAGTATTTATTCTTTCTCAATAGTGATACAGAACTCTTAAATGATGCAATATCTCATCTCTTCCATTTCATGGAGACGCATCCCCGTTGTGGAATTGCCGGGGGAAATCTCGTCAATGCATCTGGCGATCCGACGCATAGCTACCGTCGTACTCTTCCTGGCCCTATCTCAGAGCTTTATAGGTTCATCCCAAGCCTTATCCCAATCGTCGAGGGTAAGAACTGGCACTTTAATCATACTAGAAAGCCGATGGAGGTTGGGTATATCACAGGCGCGGATATGATGATCCGTAGAGACCTTTTCACACGGCTAGGGGCATTCGATCCAGATTTTTTCATGTATTATGAGGAGGCAGAGCTTACCCGACGTGTTCGCAATTCTGGCCAAAAGGCTTACTCAGTACCTGCGGCGCGCATACTGCACTTAAAAGGTTCTTCACTTGAGTTCCTCTCCAGTGCGAAGAGTGTCGTTTATAGAAGTAAATATCTTTATCTTAAGAAAACATATGGCCCGCGCGCTGCATGGCGAGCGCATTGGTATTTCCAATTCTATTGTTACTATAAACGTCTCCTGCATATCCTGTTTGGGAGTACAGCAGGCAAAGACCGATACGAAAGGATGGCGATACTTGACCGCTCCATCTACTATGAATAAGGTAATTCACCGTATATTCTTCGATTTCAATGATTCCGGGGATCCGTTCCTCCCACTTCTAGAAACCTGGAAACGTGAATTACCTGATTTCCAGATAATGCAATGGAACAAGAATAATCTTCCGCTTGATCTCAACGACTTTACCCGGATCCTCACAAAAGAAAAAAACCACGCATTTCTGAGCGACTATTTTCGCTGTTGGTTACTTGAAAAGTACGGAGGTGTTTATCTTGATGCAGACATCGAAGTTCTTGACGGCGAAGGGTTCAGGAAAATATATGAAGAAACGCATTCTGCCCTTGACCATTCATTATTCATTGGCGTTGAGAGCGCTGCGAATGGAAAACTGACGGCACATTCGATGGGACTAAAGGGAAGCACTTCTCACCCAATACTACGTTTCCTCATGGATCTATACGAAACCGCTTTCTCGGGTCCCCTTCATTACGCAATCAAAAAATTTGATATGCCGTTCCTTATGTCTCTGTATTTCATCGATCTAGAGAAGCAATCCATTTCTTCCGCCTCTGAAAATGGATGCTTCCGGGATATTGAAAGGCCTATTATTGTTGATAATATAAAGATATACCCACCATCATTCTTCTCGCCACTGACAACACGAGGAGATAGAATGTTTGTGAGCTCTTTTGGTCCAGAAACGTGCCTCTGCCATCACTTTGCAGCGACTTGGAGAAAAGAATCTTCCACGATAAAGAGCGCAAAGCTATTCGTTGAAGCGTTGAGAGATCGAGATTACATGGTAAAACCGGGATTGGTTAAGCGGATCCAGCAGCGATATCCTGGCCTTGATTTCTCCCCGGACAAGCCCAAATGGGAGTTGAAGCCTAATCAGATCCAAATTATTGAAAAAGTCCTCAACATGCTTATTCCCTATGACTCCGAATTATACAAATTATTCAAGAGAAAAAAATAAACGAACTGCCTTACAGCATCATTTTCATCTGTTTGTAGTCGATCTGGAGGGCGATAAATGATAACCATCCTTGGCCTTTTCCTTAACAACCAGATCCGCACAGGTGGTCATCGTAGGTACCTGGAACTATTGGAGGACCTCGCGGCGCGCGGAAATAGTGTCATTGTTTTTCTCAACAGTAGCCTTGATTACACACCAACACATTTCCGCGAGATACGTGTAGACGCCCCCTATAGTCGGCGCGGATTTCCTCCTGCTTCATATGTTTTTTCTTCTGCAGTACGAGCAGAAGTTAACAATCACCCTAATAACCTCGGTAAGGTAGATTGGATACTTATTCATGGCGAAACTCATCTATCCGCTGCTATGTACCTAAAGCGACGCTTAGGTGCGAAGCTCTTTTTCGGAAGCAGAAGTAACGTGGTTCGTGCCAGTGCTATCTCTATGCAAGAAAACCGAAAAAAACCTTTTGCTTGGCTCGAAGCGCTTGGAGATAACCTTATCTATCGCCGTTACGAGCGAAAATGTGCCGTGGTCGCAGATCTTATCTGCTTTCAAAGCACTTATGATCGTGATGATTTCCTGGCTCGCCAAATTCGCCTTTCACCGACGACAGTCATTATCGGCGGGAATATAGGTGGCCCACGCTTCAAGACAATTTATGATCGCGCCAATCAAAGTAAACAGCTCAAGAAGCTCCTGTTCGTCGGTACGCTTGGAGAGCGGAAAGGGCTCCGTTATTTACTTGAGGCTCTTTCTATCCTTAATTCCCGAGGGGTCAGGGATATTGAACTTGACGTACTAGGCGAAGGTGCCGACTTAAAAACGCATTTGGAGTATACTCGCGTTCAAGGGTTCACGGATCGTGTTAGGTTCCATGGAAGGCAAAGTGATCCTTTTCCCTTTTATGCGTCGGCTGATTTACTCGTCGTGCCTTCGCTATTTGATAGTTATCCAGACACAGTCTTAGAAGCGTTACATGTAGGCCTTCCGGTAATTGCCGCAAAGACTGGCGGCATTCCTGACCAACTGTGCTTCGATGAACTTCTCTTTCCGATACGTGACGCAAAATCAATTGCGGACCGTATTGAGGAGGCATACCGCGATAATGATATATACAGAGAATTCAGGCGCCTATGCGGTCTGCGTCGCGACTCATTTGTCTTTGACTGGACTGCAACTTGGCAAAAATGGATGCAAGAATTCAACACTCCAGAGGTTCATGCTTTGGGGCAATAAACAATATCCGTGTCTCGGCACGCATAATTAAATGAACTTATTCCCATCAGCGTTAAGGTTTGCCTTAGCGTCTATCCCATTCACCGGCTCTTTGCCGGACTACCGGAGCAATAATCATGACCGACGAACGAAAGATGGCCTATTCGCTCAATCCCCGGGCCTTGGTGACGGGCGGTGCCGGATTCCTCGGCAGCCACCTTTGCGACCGGCTCATCAAGGACGGCTATGACGTCATCTGCCTGGACAATTTCTTCACCGGGCAGAAGCGGAACGTGGCCCACCTCATCGGGAACCCCTACTTCGAACTCGTGCGCCACGACGTAACCTTCCCTTATTACGTCGAGGTCGACGGGATCTTCAACTTAGCTTGTCCTGCGAGCCCGCCGCATTATCAATACGACCCCGTCCAGACGACCAAGACCAGCGTCCACGGCGCCATCAATATGCTCGGCCTCGCCAAGCGCACCCGCGCCCGTATCCTCCAGGCATCCACGAGCGAGGTCTACGGCGATCCTTCGGTCCACCCCCAGCCGGAGTCCTACTGGGGAAACGTGAATCCCATCGGCATCCGGTCCTGCTACGACGAGGGCAAGCGGTGCGCGGAGACCCTCTTCTTCGATTACCACCGGCAGAACGGCGTGGAGATCAAGGTCATCCGCATCTTCAATACGTATGGGCCGCGGATGCACCCGAACGACGGACGCGTCGTGAGCAATTTCATCATGCAGGCGCTCAGGGGCGAGGACATCACCATCTACGGCGACGGCCTCCAGACCCGTTCCTTTTGTTACGTCGACGACCTAATAAACGGTTTCATGGCGATGATGGCTTCGCCCGCCGACTTTACCGGGCCCGTGAACCTCGGGAATCCGGGCGAGTTCACCATGCGAGAGCTCGCCGAAGCGATCCTGCGGCTCACGGACAGCAAGTCCCGCATGATCTTCCAGCCGCTGCCCCAGGACGATCCCCGGCAGCGGAAACCCGACATCGCCCTGGCCAAGTCGAAGCTCGGCTGGGAACCGAAGGTTTCGCTCGAGGACGGCCTCAAGGAGACCATCCGTTACTTCACGGACTTCGTCCGGAACAACTAAAGGGAAAAACCCGATGCTGCCTACCTTGCAATTCATCGATCGCGATATCGCGCTCGAGAACATGGTCCTCATACGGGACCTACTCGGTAAGCGCGGGATCGTACCGTTCCTCCACTACGGCACGCTCCTCGGCGCGATGCGGGAACGGGATTTCATCCCCTACGACGATGACGCGGACATGGGGCTCTACGGTCGCGATAAGGACGCGTTCCTGAAGACCTTCCCCGACCTCGAGGCTGCGGGGTTCTCGATCGTGTACATCCGCGACGACGGGTACACCAAGACCAAGCACTCGGAAGACGCTTCCAGTAATTTCCGGATGTACAAATTTAAGCGCAAGGAACAGGAGCTCGACATCTTCCTGGCCTACGAGAAGAAGGCCATATTCGGCAAGGGGTGGGATATCGATGGGAGGGTCACCATTCCGCACCGGTTCCTCGCCACCCTCGATACGGTTGAGTTCTTAGGGCACTCCTTCGCCGCTCCGCACGATCCGATAGGATTCCTCCGGAATCTCTACGGGGAGACCTGGAACGTGCCGATCAAGAACACCACGTCCCGCATCGGATGGGCCACCCGGCTCAAGAAGGTGACGAGCCCCGCGCGCGCCGTCTACTACGCCCGACGCTATGTCGGCTCCCTCCTGCGCAAGAGTCGGATCCGGAAAGAATACCTCAAGGACAAAGACGAATGAATGTCGCGATGATTCTGAACTCGTTTCCGGAGATTTCGGAAAAATTCCTCCTCAATCACATCATCGGCCTCTTGGAGGCGGACGTGGACCTCGATATCTATCCCGCCCACAGGCCGCTCTCCGACAAACGCCACGATATCTACGACCAGTTCCGGGTGGGAGACCACGTCCGCTACGTGGACGTCCCCCGCGCCCGGCCCGCCCGCGTCGCGCGGCTCCCCCTCCTCTTCCTCCGCCTCTTCGTGCGGAGCCCGAAGGCGGCCATCGAAGCGCTCCGCTTCGGGAAGTACCGAACCGTCGCGCTCAACGGCAAGCTTCTCTACTTCGGCCTCGCCTTCGCGGGGAAGAGGTACGACATAGTCCATTGCCATTTCGGCGTCAATGGCCTCATCGGCGCGTACCTCAAAGAGTGCGGATTCTGCGACCGGCTCATCACCGCCTTCCACGGTTCCGATATCAACACGTATCCGAAGAAGCACGGGGCCGACGTGTATCGCACCCTGTACGCGACGGCGGACAAGATCACCGCCAATACCAGCTTCATCAAGGGCAAGATCGTCGCCAACGGCTGCGCGGCGGACCTCATCGGCATCGTCCCCGAAACCTTGATCGCCGCGGATTACGCCGACGTCCAGCGGACCGCCGTCGAGCGGCACTCGGTGCTCACCGTAGGCCGCTTGGAAGAGAAGAAGGGGCACGCCTACGCGCTGGAGGCCATCGCCCTGGTGCGGAAGGAGATCCCCGACGTCCGCTACTACGTCGCGGGCGCGGGGTCGCTGGAAGGCGCGCTCAAGGAAAAAGCGCGCGACCTCGGATTGGAAGATCGCGTCCAGTTCCTCGGCCTCTGCACCAATACCGAGATAAAGAAGCTCTACGCGCGCTGCGCGGTCTTCACCTTGCCGAGCGTGACCGCCTCCAACGGCGACATGGAAGGGCAAGGGCTCGTCCTCCAGGAAGCCCAGATCTGCGGGCTGCCGGTCGTCACGACGATCCACAACGGGATACCCGACGGCGTCCTGGCCGACGAGTCCGGCTTCCTCGTTCCCGAGAAGGACGTCCAAGCCCTGGCTGATCGGCTCACGCTCCTGCTCAAGGATGAGGAGCGCGGCGCCGCCATGGGAGCGCGGGGCAAGGCCTTCGTGGCGGCCAAGTACGACATCGGACCGGTCACCGACCATCTCATGACCATGTACCGCGACATGCACGCGGCACGGTGAGGAGCGCGAGACGCCATGCGAGAACCGAAACGCCCGCAGGGGAGCCGGGAGGAGCGGCGCGAAGAGGGCGCGATCCTCATTGCGCTTCTAATCTTTGCCCTCCTCTTCCGCCTGGTCACGCTCATGCCGATCCACAGCGGCGTGGACGAACGGGACTACTGGACGGCGGCGAAGGCCCTGGTCCAAGGCACCGACTATCCCGCGCTCACGCACCGGACGGTGCGGGTCGCCGTGATCCTCCCGGTCGCCCTCTTCCAGCTGATCCTCGGCACCGGCCCGAACGTCTACTACGTAACGCCGATCCTCAACACCCTCGCCCAGGTAGCCCTCGCGTACTTCATCGGGCGGAAGATCCGCGGTAGGTTGACCGGCGTCCTCGGGGCGCTGGCCCTCGTGCTTTTCCCCTATATGATCCGCGCGGGCAGCCAGGTCCGGCCCGAGATATTCTCCATGACCTACATTCTCGCGGCGATCCTCTGCCTCCTGGAGTACCTCGGCCGGCGCGAGCGCTGGACGACACCGCTTCTCCTCTCGGCGGCCTTCATCTTCCTCGCCTATGAATCGAAGATCACGAACCTCTTCTTCCTCCCCGGCTTCGCGCTCGCGATCCTCCTGGCCAAGCGGCGGCCGGCCCACGCGCTGCTCTTCTCTGGGTTCCTCTTCGGCCTGTACCTCGCGGAGACGGCGGCCTACGCCCTCTTCACCGACTTCCCCGGCGGCCAGCTCCAGGTCATCCTCGGCAGCCACCTGAGCGACGACGTACCCGACGTAACGCTCGGCGGCTTCGCGGACCTCTTCAAGCGGTACGCGCGCCCCTACCTCCAGTCGTATTGGCAGGCGCCCTTCGCGGCCTTCGCCGTCGCCGCGGCCTACTATCTCTCGCGGAAAGCGGAAGCGGCCTTAAAGACCTTGATCGCGGTCTCCGCGAGCTTCTTCTTTTTCGTGACCTTCGCGGTGAAGAGCCTTTCGCCCCTCCTCCCCGCCGAAGATTTCATCAACCGCTATTTTTGCGCGGTGCTCGGCCCCGTGTTCCTCGTCCTGGCCGCGGCCGCCTCGGATCTCCTGGCCGCGGTGCTTAAGAAGGATCGGAAGCCGCGGCCGCTCCTCGTGGCCGGCTCCGCCGCCGCGATCGTCGTAGCCCTGCTCGCCTACCTCGCCGCCGCCGACCGACCCGACTACGCGCGGGAATTCGGCGCCTCTCCCCTCCGCCCCGCGGACCATCCGCTCGTCCGCAACCGCGCGTACCGCCTCATCGTGAACGAGGCCTATAGGACCGGCGTCCCGATCGTGGCCGTCGATTCCTCGGGCGGCTTCAATGCCCTGAGCGCCTGCGAGGCCTATTTCCTGGACCAAGCCGATGAAAAGCCCGCGCGGGTCGCCTTCGCGGGAAGCGGGGGCGTCGCCCTCGTCGCCTGGGGCCGGCCGGAGTCCCTGGACCGAACCGCCGAATCCGTAATCGCGGCGGTCCGCAATCCGCACCGGCTCAAGAGCCTCCCCCTCTCGGAGCTCGGCTCCCTCACCGACACCCGCTTCCCCGGGGAACCGGGCGCGCGAAAGAACGCAGAAGAGTAAGGATAGTTCCATGGACACGAAAGAACTGAGCGTCGTCATCCCCGCGTACAACGAAAAGAACGCCATCATCCCGACCATCGAGGCGGTCCTCGCGACCCTTTCGACGGCGGGCATCGCCGCGGAAGTCGTGGTCGTGGACGACGGCTCCAAGGACGGCACGGGCGAGCTCATCGCCGCCTACCTCGCGGAGCGCGGCGCGATGGACGCGCGCCTCGTACGTCACGAGCGGAACCGAGGTTACGGTGCGAGCCTCAAGGACGGCATCCGGGCCGCCGCCGCCCCCGTCATCGCCATCACCGACGCGGACGGCACCTATCCGAACGAGCGGATTCCGGAAATGTACCGCCTCTACGTCCAGGATCAGCTCGACATGGTCGTCGGCGCGCGGCCCTTCAAGAAGCTCCCGACGATCACCAAACCGGCGAAATGGGCCATCACGAGGCTCGCCGAGTATCTCACCGGCGAACGCATCAAGGACCTCAACTCGGGCCTCAGGATCTTCAAGAAAGAGATCGCGATGCAGTACTTCAACATCATCTCGGACGGATTCTCGTTCACGACGACCATCACCCTCTCCATGATGACGAACGGATTCCGGGTGCGGTACTTCGACATCGACTACCTCAAGCGGGAAGGCAAGTCCAAGATCAAGCCGATCAAGGATACGCTCAACTTCATCCAGCTCATCATCAGGACGGTGCTCTACTTCGATCCGCTCAAGGTATTCGTCCCGCTCAGCATGAGCCTCTTCCTGCTCGGCCTCGCCATCTTCCTCGCGGGCCTGCCGTTCGGGAAGATGTACGACACGACCTTCGTGGTCCTCTTCGTCGGCGCGGTCCAGACGCTCTCGATCGGCATGATCGCCGACGTAGTGGAGAAGCGGACGCGGCGCTAGTATTAGCGGCGCTCGTCCTATTTGAAGAGGACGAGCTTCCGGGCGACGTATTTCCAGGCGTAGCCGATGCCGGCGGAGATGCCGCGGGAAACGAGGTAGTGGATGGCGAAGACATCGACGAAGAGCCACATGGTGAGCTCGTTGATGCCCATGCCCGCCACGCCGATCAGCGCGAAGACGCCGAACTCCACCGTCCGGCTCTCCACCTTCCGCGCGTAGAAGACCCAGGCCACCGAGACGAGGTAATTGAAGACGAGGCCCACGAGGTAGGAGATCGCCGCCGCGAAGAGATAGTGGACGGCGAACACCTCCTTGAGGAGGGCGAGGACCGCGAAGTCGATGACGAGGGAAGCTCCCGATACGATGAAGTAGCGGAAAAGCTGCACGAGGGTGCGCTTGGGTTTCTTGGTGAAGAGCGTATCGATGAAGCCGCGCGTGGACATGGGTGCCTCCGGAAATGCCCGATGATAGCGATTACGCGCAGAGGAGACAAGACGCGGACCGCGGCCGCGCTCCCCGGCCCCGGCGGCCCCCGCGGCCCCGGCCCCCCCCGCGCC
>JAEXTK010000242.1 GCA_023406985.1 Spirochaetota bacterium
GCGCAGCGGCGCCTCCCTCGCCCTCTCGCGCGCGCACCCGGGGCGGCGGGGCGGCCGCCGAGGGGTCGCCCCCTCCCCGTCAGCCCGTGAGGCTCTACCCCCCAGCCCGCCGGGTCTTCACCCCAGCCGGAAAGCAGGCCCCGCTCGTACCGTGTTAGGGAGGGAGGCGGACCCCCACCAAAGTCCTACGAGCGGGGCCTGCGCGTCCCTTTGGTTGACAATTAGCCGATCCGCCCTTACACTGGACCACGATAAACTAACCCTTTAGGGAGGACGTATGGCAAAGGTAGAACTCAAAGGTATCAGTAAGGTCTACGAGGGCTCGGTCCGCGCCGTAGACAACGCGAACATCACCGTCAACGACAAGGAATTCGTCGTTTTCGTCGGCCCGTCCGGCTGCGGAAAGTCCACGACGCTCCGCATGGTCGCCGGCCTCGAGGACATCACCGAGGGCGAGCTGTACATCGACGGCGAGCTCATGAACGACGTGCCGCCGAAAGACCGCAACATCGCGATGGTGTTCCAGAACTACGCCCTGTACCCGCACATGTCCGTGTACGACAACATGGCGTTCGGCCTCCGCATCAAGAAGGTAGATAAGGCGGAGATCGACCGCCGCGTGCACGAAGCCGCCCGCATCCTCGACATCGAGAAGCTCCTGGACCGCAAGCCGAAGGCCCTCTCCGGCGGTCAGCGCCAGCGCGTCGCGGTCGGCCGCGCCATCGTCCGCAACCCGAAGGTCTTCCTCTTCGACGAGCCCCTCTCCAACCTGGACGCCAAGCTCCGCGTACAGATGCGCGCCGAGCTCTCCGACCTCCACCTCCGCCTCAACGCCACGATGATCTACGTCACCCATGACCAGGTCGAGGCCATGACCATGGCCAGCAAGATCGTCGTCATGAAGGACGGAAAGGTCCAGCAGATCGGTTCCCCGCTCTTCCTCTACAACCACCCGATCAACAAGTTTGTCGCCGGCTTCATCGGTTCGCCGCCCATGAACTTCCTCACCGTGAAGGTCCTGGAGAAGAACGGCGCCATCGTCCTGGACGAAGGCTCCTTCGAGATCAAGCCGACCGAAGAGCACGCCAAGTTCATCAAGAAGTACGTCGGTAAGGAAATCTACTTCGGCATCCGCCCCGAGGACCTGATCTTCACCGAGAAGGCCGCCGGCGAGAACAACATGAGCCTCAAGGTGACCGTCGTCGAGCCCCTCGGCGCCGACATCCACCTCTGGCTCACCTCCAAGACCCAGCCCCTCGTCGCCCGCACGGAGCCCCACCACACGTTCCGCATCGGCGATACGGCCAACTTCGTTCCGAAGATGGAGAAGGCCCGCTACTTCGACAAGGACACGGAACTTTCCATCCTCGCCGAGCTTGACACCGCCGCCCAGGCGTAACCGGATCCCCTGATCCCAGGCGGGCCGCCCGATCCGGGCGGCCCTTTTTTTATCCTTGCCCACGCGCCGAGCGCGCACGCGTTTCGGCTTGTCGCGGGCGGTCCGCGGAGCCTATACTGGAATCCATGGAACAACAAGTCGCGGCGGATATCGGCGAGCTGCGCCCCCGCATCCAGTCCATCATCTCCGGAACCGAGCGCCTGTTCCTGAAATTCGCGGAAGCCTATCCGGCCTTCGTCGTGGAGATGCAGCGTAGCTTGGAAGGCTCCACCCGCGCGCTCGGCTCCCTCGGCGCCGGGATATCCTCCGAAGACGCGATGCGCTCCCTCTCCGTTTCCACCCGGGAAACCATCGCCGAGTCCGACCGAAGTTTCCGCGAGATGCGTCAGCGGGACGACGCGCTCCTCTCTTCGCTCAATCGGGGAATCGAAACCCTTTCGGGGCTCGACGCCGTCATCTCCCGGATCAAGGACGACTCCATCGAGATGGAACTCATCTCGCTCAACGCCATGACGGTCGCGCTCAAATCGGGCAGCGCGGGCAAGGCCTTTTCCGTCATCACCGACGAGCTCAAGCGGCTCTCCGCCCGGACCATTTCGCTCACCGAACTCCTCACCGATGACGGCCGGGGACTCCTCGAGCTGTTCAAGAAGTACCGCCTGGAGGTGGAGCGCCTGGAAGCACGGCAGGTCTCTCTCTTCGACGGCCTCGACGAGCGCCTCCATGCCCGGATCGGGGCGCTCGAATCGTCGGTCAGCAGCCTCGCCGCGTCCATGGCGGACCTCGTGTCCCGATCGCGCGGCGTGGAAGCCCCCGTGCGGACGATCATGGAGACCGTCCAGATCCAGGACCTCGTCCGACAATCGCTGGACCACGTGGTGATGGCGCTCGACGAACTGGAGTCCGTTTCCTCGGACGACAAGCTGGACGACATCGCGTTCCGCGAGCGGCTCGCGGAACTGGCGGAATCCATCCTCGCGGATGTCCGTTCGCGGCTGGAGGCGGCGCAGGCCTCCTTCCGCGCGGAGTCGGCCCTGGTCCGCAGCATCGTGGCCGACGGCGAAAAGCGCCGACGCGCGATCCTGGAAGGGGCCTTCGGCAACGGGGATTCGGGGGAGGCCGTCCGGTCCTTCGCCGCGGCATCCGAGGCCCTGTCGGGCATCGCGGCCGATGTGGACGCGTACATGAAGACCAAGACGTCCATCACGACGAACGGGACCCGCCTGGCCGCGTCGGTGGAGGGCCTCGAGAACCGGTTCCGCCAGTTCGCCAAGATCCTCACCCGCTTCCGGACCATCGATATCGCCTCCCGTATCGAGGTCTCCAAACAATACGCGCTCCGGTCCATGGGGGACACGGTCATCGAGATGTCCGAGCTCACCGACCGCATCGGAGCCGACGTCGATGAGGCCTTGGAGGCGACGAAGGGCTTCATCAAGGACACGAAGGCCACGATAGAGACTTACGCGGGCCACGCGGAGCAGGAATCGGCCCTGATCGCGGCGACCGCGGAGCACCTCGGCAAGACCCACGGCAGGCTCGGCGAGCTCTCCGCCTCCATCCGCGAGGGCGTCCTCCATTTTTCGCTCTTCACGAAGGAGTTCATCGCGCTCCTGGAGGCCTCCGCCCGCGACATGGAGGGGAGCGCGGAATTCATCCGGGAAATCGATGCGGTCTCGGCCGCGCTGTCCGATTTCCGGGGGCGCTCCAACGAGGCCCTCGAGCGGGCGGGCGCGAAAAACCGCCACGAGGACCTCCACTCCGAGCGGCTCAAGGAGATCATCGACCGGTTCACCATCTACGCCCACAAGCGAGTCGCGGCCGACCTCGGCGGGTTCCGCGTGGAAGAAAGCGCCGAGCTCGGTGAAGTCACCTTCTTTTAAGTATGTACGATCATCGGATCACCGGCTTCAGCCAACCGGTCACCTTCATCCATCCCGGGGAGTATCTTTCCACGGACGACGACATCATCATCGCCACGGTCCTCGGATCCTGCGTCGCGGTCGCGCTCAAGGACGATACCGCCGGAATCGGCGGCCTCAACCACTTCATGCTCGCGGGGGCCTTCAAGAAGGGGGCGGGGAAGGACGGCTCCCCCTTCGCTTCCGATTCCGGTAAGTACGGCGTGTACGCCATGGAGCTCCTCATCAACGAGATGCTCAAAAAGGGCGCGCGGAGGGAGCGGCTGACCGCGAAGGTGTTCGGCGGCGCTTCGGTGCTCGCCCTCGGCACCGCGAGCCGGAACACCGTCCCCCAAAACAACATCGATTTCGCCGAAGAATTCCTGAAAGCCGAAGGTATCCCGGTCCTCTCCCGCGACGTGGGCGGGACGACCGCGCGCAAGATCCTCTTCTTCGTGCGGGACGGCAAGGTCCTGCTCAAACGCATCACCGGAACCCTGATCGCGGCCGTGAAACTGGAGGAGCGGACCTACCTGGAGCGCATCGTCCGCAAGGAAGGGGCGTCGGGAGAGGTCACGCTCTTCGGACCCTGAGGTCCGATCGCCTAGACCGCGACGAAGGTCGCTTCCAGTTCGGGTATCTTGACCGTCTTCACCGCCACCTTGATCGTCTCGTTGAGCTCGCACTCGCCCTTGACGGCCACCTGGGTCTCCAGCGCGAGGGCGGGGATGAGGACGGTGGCGCGCCCTCCTTTCCGGTCGACGATGACGGCGTCCCATTCCGACTGCCTCTCGCGCGACAGGAGGACCATCGTCCAATGGAGGCGGGAGGCCCGCTCGGCCTGCACCGCCGCCTGCGCCGCGATCTCGCCCGCTGCCACCCGCTCCAGCACGGCCTCCGTACTGAGCGGTTCCTTCCCGGTGAGGAAGGCGCGGATCTGCTGATGGGCCAGGAGGTCCGTGTACCTACGGAGGGGACTCGTCACCTGGGTGTATTCGGGTAGGCCGAGTCCGCCGTGCCGTCCCGGCTGGGCGGAGAGACGTCGCGGCCGCATACAGCGGCGGAGCTGGTAGGACCCCGCGAGGCCGGGAAGCGGCTGGCCGGGAAGGTCCCCCACCTCTTGGGCGACGAAGGGGAAGGGCAGCCGGTTCCGCATGGCCCACCGGGCCGCACCGATACCGGCGAGGAGCATGAGTTCGCGGACCATCGCCGAGGACCGGAAGTCCTGCACGGGCTCTATGGTCACGTTGCCGTCCACGACGGACATATGGGTTTCGGGCAGGTCGATGGTCACCGCGCCGGAGGCGAGCCTGCGGCCGTGGAGCCGTTCGGCGAGCGCGAAGAGCGGGGCGAGTTCGGGAGAGGCCGCGCGTTCATCGGCTTGGCCGTAGGTGAGCCGCTCGACCTTGACCACGGACCGGACGATCTCCACCTCGCTCACGTCGCCTTCGCCCGTGAGGGCCATGCGGAAGGAGAGGGCGGGTGAGCGGTCCGAAAGGCCGAGGGCATAGCGGGGGAGGGCTTCCTCCGCGAGCATGCGATAGACGCCCTCGGGCAAGTAGAGTGTCTCTCCGCGGCCGCGGGCCTCGCGGTCGGCCGGCGAGCCTGCGCCCACGGAGGCCGCCGGGTCCGCGACGTGGACCCACACGCTATCGCCGTCCACGGAAACGGCGTCGTCGGGATCGGCGCTCCAGGCGTTGTCTATGGCGAACGAGGCGAGGCGGGTGAGATCGATGCGCTCCTCGTCGGGCGGCGGCGGGACCGCCTCCTTGGCGGACGCGAGCGTCTGGCCGAACCGCGAGGGATGGGGATTCACGGCCGCGTCCCAATAGCCGGTCTCCAGGAGGATCTTGTGGGCCTCAACGGGCGTCTCTTGCCTGCCCGCTTCCTTGAGGGTCCGGCTCTTGTCCGTATTGCCGAGGGCCAAGGCTTCCACGTCCTGGAGCCTGCGCGCGTCGTCGGGAAGCTCGATTTTTCCTTTCGCGAGCCGCGCGAGGAAGGCCTCGCGCTCGGCCGCCTCGCGGGCCTTGCCGCCGCGCTTGGATTCCTCCGCCGCGATCTCTTCCGCGCTCCGAGCGCGGACCGCCGTTATGGACCCGGCGAAACGGAGCCCGTCCCTGATGAGGAGGTAGGCGGCCCACGCGGTCTCGGGCGCGAACGCGCCGTACGCGAGTTCCGCGAGCTCGGAGAGGGGAACCTCGCTCCCTTCCAGAATGGACCAGGCTCCTTCCACGTCGCCTTCCGGCGCCGATCCTTCCACGACCTCGCTCTTGGGCGAGGGGCCCGGGTGGAGCAGCTCCACGTCCTTCTCCCGCACGCGGATGGTTTCGCCGCCGCTCAGGGCTATGGTCAGTTTCTCGCCGATCTCGGCGACGACGGCGGGGCGATTCTTGTAGAGGACGAGGCTCTTCTCGCGTATGGTCATGGGCCGCCACTGTACCACGGTCCGGCTCTGTCCCTCAAGGATCGGCCGTCGGTCCCGCGCCCTGCGCGGAGCCGGACGCTCACGACGCGCGGTCATCGTTCTTCAATATGTATTCATTTTATCGATTCATATTGCATAAAGATGCAATAAAGTGTATAGTCCGCTCCCACACGCAGGAGGAGCAGCATGATCGTCATGAAATTCGGGGGCAGTTCCGTGGCCAATGCGGAGCGCATTCGGCACGTCGCGGGCATCGTGAGGGACGCGCTTCCCCGGAAACCGGTGCTCGTCCTCTCGGCCATGGGCGATACGACGGACCACCTGCTCGAGGCTGCGGACGCGGCGCTCGCGGGCACGGTTTCCGTCGAGCGGATAGAAACCTTGCATCGTCAAACGGTGGCGGAACTCGGGCTTCCCGCCTCGGTGGCGGATGAGCAGATCGAGCCGCTCCTCGCGGAACTCCGGAGTCTGCTCGTCGGCATCTCCCTCATCGGCGAACTCACGGGGCGCACCAAGGATTACCTCGTTTCGTTCGGCGAGCGGCTCTCCATCCGCGTATCCGCCGCCTACTTCCGTTCCGTCGGCGTCAAGGCCGTGGCCCTGGATGCCTGGGAGGCCGGATTCCGGTCGGATTCCAACTTCACTTCCGCGGAGGTGCTCGAATCCAGTTGGTCCGCCATCGCCGGCACCGTCGGCCCGCTCGTGGAAGGGGGCACCCTGCCGGTGGTCACCGGTTTCATCGCGAAGGACGGCGAAGGCCGCATCACGACCCTGGGCCGCGGCGGTTCGGATCTCACGGCGACCATCATCGGGGCCGCCGCCGGGGCCGAGGAAGTGCAGGTGTGGAAGGACGTGGACGGTATCCTCACGGCCGACCCGCGGCTCGTCAAGACCGCGACGCCGGTCAGCACGGTGACGTACGAGGAGGCCGCGGAGCTCGCCTACTTCGGCGCCCAGGTCCTCCATCCCCGCGCCATGCAGCCGTGCATCCGTACGGGGACGCCCGTCCGCGTCAAGAATTCCTACAATCCCGCGGCGCCGGGCACCCGCATCATCGCGTCCCTCGACGCGGGCGCGCTCCCGGTCCGGGCCATCACCTCCAAGAAGAACGTCACCCTCGTCGACATCGTCTCCACGCGCATGCTCGGCCAGTACGGCTTCCTCGCGGGGGTCTTTGACGCCTTCGCCTCCCGGAAAGTGTCGGTGGACATGGTCGCCACGAGCGAGGTCTCGGTCTCCCTGACCTTGGACGCCGCCCACGACATGGGCGCGCTCAAGCACGACCTGGAGCGGATCGCGAGCGTCGAGATCAAGAAGGGGAAGGCCATCGTGACGCTCATCGGCGACGTACGCCGGTCCTCGGAAATCCTGGAGAAGACCTTCGGCGTGTGCGCGCGGCTCGGCGTCCAGGTCCAGATGGTTTCCCAGGGCGCGAGCAAGGTGAATATCAGCTTCATCGTGGACGACGCCCAGGCGGGCGACACGGTGAAGGCCCTGCACGCCGCTTTCTTCGGATGAGGGCGGACGGAGCCGGGCGGAAGGGAGGACTCAGATGAAGATCGCGTTGGTCGGTTACGGCAAGATGGGGCGTATGGTGGAGGCCGCCGCGAAGGAGGCCGGCCATACGATCGTGGCGCGGATTGACCCGTTCGCTCCGGACGCGGACGCCAAATCCGTCGCCGAGTCCGCGACGCTCGCGGAGGCGGACGTAGCCATCGAGTTCACCTCGCCGGCCACCGCCCTCGCCAACGTCCGCGCGATCGCGGCCGCGGGCGTAAGCGTGGTGGTGGGGAGCACCGGCTGGCTCGCCTCCCTGGACGAAGCCGGCGCCGCCGTGGAGAAGGCCGGCACGAGCCTCCTCTGGTCCTCCAACTTTTCCCTCGGCGTGAACCTCTTCTACCGGATCGCCGCGTACGCGGCCAAGCTCGCCGATCCCTTCGCCGAGTACGACGTCGGAGGCTGGGAGGCCCATCACAACAAGAAGGCCGACAGCCCCTCGGGTACCGCGAAGACGCTCGTGGAGCGCGTCCTCGCCTCCATGACGCGGAAGAAGCGCGCCGTCTACGAGACGCTCGACCGACCCCCCGCGGCCGACGAGCTCCACTATCCGAGCCTCCGCGTCGGCGCGGTGCCGGGCACCCACTCCCTCTTCTTCGATTCCACGGCGGACACTATAGAGATCACGCACACGGCCCGCAGCCGCGAAGGCTTCGCGCGCGGGGCCGTGCGGGCCGCCGAATGGCTCACGCGCGAAAGGCGGCGCGGGGTCTTCACCATGGACGACGCGCTCGCGGACCTGCTCGCGTAGGGTCGAGCGAGGACGCTCCGGCCGCTCGGGCCGGACGTTTTTTGGGCGCGTCTGCCGATCCGGCCGGCGCGCCCTTGTCATTATTGTATATTTATGCAATAGTACGGCGACGTTCTCAATATTCTTTCAAATGGAGCTCGCCATGCAACAAATTCGGGGGGCGCTCACCGCCCTGGTCACCCCGATGACGGCAGGTGGAGACGTCGACTACGACGGATTCCGCCGCTTCGTCCGCTTCCAAATGGAAGCGGGTATCAACGGCCTCGTGCCGCTCGGCACTACGGGCGAAACGCCCACCCTCGAGCGGGACGAGCAGGACAAACTGATCCTGATCGCGGTGGAGGAAGCCAAAGGGCGCATCCCCGTGGTCGTGGGCGCCGGATCGAATTCGACCAAGCACGCGGTGGAGAACGTCAAACGCGCCAAAGAGCTCGGCGCGGACGCGGCGCTCGTGGTCACTCCCTACTACAACAAGCCGACGAACGAGGGCATCTACCGCCACTTCGCGGCGATCGCCGACGCGTCGGATTGCCCCGTCGTGATCTACAACATCGCCTCGCGCACGGCCAAGAACATCGACCTGCCGACGATGAAGCGGCTTTCCGGTATCCCGACCGTGGTCGGCGTCAAGGAATCCTCGGGCGACATCGGCCAGATCGGCGACTTCATCGAAGAGGTCGCCGCTCCGCTGAAGGCCGAGGGCCGCGCCTTCTCCATCCTTTCCGGCGACGACGCCTTCACCCTGCCGCTCTGCGCGATGGGCGGCGACGGGGTGATTTCGGTGGTCTCCAACCTCCTGCCCGGCCGGGTGACGGCGCTCGCCGCCGCCTGCCTCGCGGGGGATTACGCGAAAGCCCGGGAACTCCATTACGGCCTGCTCCCGATCTTCAAAGGGGCTTTCATCGAGACGAACCCCATCCCGATCAAGAAGGCCATGGACTGGGCGGGGCTTCCCGCCGGCCCGACGCGGCTGCCGATGTGCCCGCTCCTTCCGGAGAACGAGCCGAAACTGCGCGCGGCCCTCGCGGCCGCCGGAGCGATGGCCTAGGCGCGGACGGAAATGCCTCGCGCGACCGCGCGAGATCACCATGAATGAGGAGTTTTGAAATGCAGAAGATACCGGTAGGCGTGCTCGGTGCGACGGGCATGGTCGGACAGAACTATATCTCCCTACTCAACGATCACCCCTGGTTCGAGGTCCGCTACGTGGCGGCCTCTCCCCGGAGCGCGGGCAAGACCTACGCCGAGGCCACCGCGGGACGGTGGCACCTCGCCGCCCCCTACTCCCCCCACGTCGGCGGCCTCGTGGTGGCCGACGCGAACGACGTGGGCGCGGCGAAGGCCGCCGCCGCCCGCGGCGATTGCGCCTTCGTGTTCTCCGCCCTGGAGATGTCCAAGGACGAGATCAAGGCCTTGGAGGAGGCGTACGCGGCCGCGGGCATCCCCGTGGTCTCCAACGCCTCGGCGCATCGGTGGACGAGCGACGTGCCGATGCTCATCGCGGAGGTCAATCCGCACCACGTGGAGGTCATTCCCGCGCAGAAGAAGAGCCGCGGCTGGGATAAGGGGTTCATCGTCGTGAAGCCCAACTGCTCCATCCAGAGCTACATGACCCCGATCCACGCCCTCCGCCTCGCGGGCTACGAGGTCCGCCGCATGATCGTGACGACTCTCCAGGCCGTCTCCGGCGCCGGGTACCCCGGCGTGCCGAGCCTCGACATGATCGACAACGTGGTCCCCTACATCGGCGGGGAGGAAGAGAAGTCCGAACAGGAGCCGCTCAAGATCTTCGGGAAGGTGGAGAACGGGGTGATCGCGAACGCCGCCGCCCCGCTCGTCGCGGCGCACTGCAACCGCGTCCCCGTGGTGGACGGGCACACCGCGTGCGTGAGCCTGGAATTCGGCGACAAGAAGCCGTCGGTGGAAGACGTCAAGGCGATCTTCTCCTCTTTCCGCGCCCTCCCGCAGGAACTGTCCCTGCCGTTCGCCCCCGATCGCCCGATCATCGTGCGCGAAGAGAACGACCGGCCGCAGCCGCGGCTGGACCGCGACGCGGACAAGGCCATGGCCGTGTCCGTCGGCCGCATCCGGCCCTGCAAGATCTTCGACCTCCGGTTCGTCGGCCTTTCCCACAATACGGTGCGGGGGGCGGCCGGCGGCGGTATCCTCAACGCGGAGCTTCTCAAGGCCAAGGGTTTCATTTAAGTTAAGGCCATGAGCACGAAGACGTTCCCCCTCAGCGGCGAGCGGCTCGGCGAACTCGCCGGCCGCTTCCCGACGCCGTTCTATATCTACGACGAGGCCGCGATCCGCGCGAACGCGCGCGCGATCGCGGCGGCCTTCTCCATCTTCCCCTCGTTCATGGAACACTTCGCGGTGAAGGCGACGCCGAATCCCTTCATCCTGAAGATCCTCGCCGACGAGGGATTCGGCGCCGATTGCGCGAGCCTGCCCGAGCTGATCCTGGCCGACAAGGCGGGGATGAAAGGCGAGGCGGTGATGCTCACCTCCAACGAGACGCCGGCCCGGGAATACGTCGCCGCGCGCGAACAGGGCGCGGTCATCAACCTGGACGACATCACCCACATCGATTTCCTGGAGACGGCCGCCGGCATCCCCGAGCTCATCTCCTGCCGCTACAACCCCGGCCCGCTCAAGGGCGGCAACGCCATCATCGGCAAGCCGGAGGAAGCGAAGTACGGGTTCACCCGGCCGCAAATCCTGGAAGGCTTCGCGAAGCTCAAGGCGAAGGGCGCTCGCCGCTTCGCCCTCCACGCGATGGTCGCGTCGAACGAACTCAACGCGGACTACCACATCGAGACCGCCCGCATCCTCTTCGAGCTCGCCGCGGAAGTGAAGGCGAAGACCGGCATTCGCGTGGAGTTCGTCAACATCGGCGGCGGGGCGGGCATTCCGTATCGGCTGGAGCAGGAGGCCCTGGACTACGGCTATATGGCGAAGGGCATGAAGGCCGCCTACGACGCGATCGTCGTTCCGGCGGGGCTCGACCCCCTCGGCCTCCGCATGGAGTGGGCGCGGGCGGTGACGGGGCCCTACGGCTGGCTCGTCGCCAAAGCAGTCCACACCAAGAGCATCTACCGCGAGTACGTCGGCCTGGACGCCTGCATGGCGGACCTCATGCGGCCCGGCATGTACGGCGCCTACCACCACGTGACCGTTCCGGGAAAGGAAGGCGCGCCGCTCACCGAGACCTACGACGTGGTCGGGAGCCTCTGCGAGAACAACGACAAGTTCGCGGTCCAGCGGAAGCTACCCAAGATCGCCGTCGGCGACTTCGTCGTGATCCACGACGCGGGAGCCCACGGCCGGGCCATGGGCTTCAACTACAACGGCAAGCTCCGGTGCGGGGAACTGCTCCTCCGCGGCGACGGGTCGGTGGTCCAGATCCGGCGGCCGGAGACCGTGGAAGACTACTTCGCCACGCTGGATTTCGAGTCCGTAGCGCGGTTCGACGCGGCGGGCCGGGCCGCCGACTGACCCCAGAGGAGACATCATGCTGAAGCGCAATAGCGGCCTTTCGAACCTCACGGCCGGTTACCTCTTCCCCGAGATCGCCCGCCGCCGGCGGGAATTCCAGGCGGCCCACCCCGAAGCCAAGATCATCAGCCTCGGCATCGGGAACACCACCGAGCCCCTCACGGCCCACATCGACGCGGGCCTCGTGGAAGGCGCGCGGCGCCTCGGGACCGCGGAGGGCTACACGGGCTACGGCGACGAGCAGGGGCTCACCGCCCTGCGCGAGAAGATCGCGGCGGTCCTCTACCGGGGGAAGGTCGCCGCCGACGAGGTCTTCGTCTCCGACGGCGCCAAGTGCGACATCGGCCGCCTCCAGCTCCTCTTCGGCCGCGATGTCCGCGTGGCCGTCCAGGATCCCTCCTATCCGGTGTACGTGGACGGCTCCGTCCTCATCGGCGCGGCGGGCGGCTGGAACGGTTCGGGCTACGAGGGCATCCGGTACCTTCCGTGCACCGCCGACAACGCCTTCTTCCCGGACCTCGCCCTGCTGCCGGAGAACGGCCTCATCTACTTCTGCTCGCCGAACAACCCGACGGGCGCGGTCGCGACCCGGTCCCAGCTCCAGGCCCTGGTCGACGCGGCCAACCGGAAGGGCTCGGTGATCATCTTCGATTCGGCGTACGCCGAGTACATCCGCGATCCCGAGCTCCCGAAATCCATCTTCGAGATCGAAGGCGCGCGGACCTGCGCGATCGAGGTGAGTTCCTTCTCCAAACCGATCGGCTTCACGGGCGTCCGCCTCGGCTGGTCGGTGGTCCCGCGGGAGCTCAAATACGCGGACGGGGCCTCCGTCATCGCCGACTGGAACCGCATCTGCACCACGGTCTTCAACGGCGCCTCCAACGTCGCTCAGCACGGAGGCCTCGCCTCCCTGGACGGGGAAGGCCTCGCCGAGATGAAGAGCCTCATCGATTTCTACCTCGGCAACGCCGCCCTCATCCGTTCCGCCCTGGAAAAGCTCGGCGTCGAGTGCGTCGGCGGGGACAACGCGCCCTACATCTGGGCCCGCTTCCCCGGCCGGAAGAGCTGGGATGTCTTCGCGGAAATCCTGGAGACGTGCCACGTCGTGACCACCCCCGGCTCCGGCTTCGGCAGCGCGGGCGAGGGCTACCTCCGCTTCTCCTCCTTCGGCCACCGCGCCGACGTGGAAGAGGCCTGTAATAGGCTTTTAAAGCTAAAAGTCTGACACTTCGGTATCGCGGTGGCCGCAGCCACCGCGAGGTTGTTGATTTCGGTCCCGCGGCGGGCGTATAGTGGCACCATGGCGATCAGGATCATCATCACCGGCGGGACCTTCGACAAGCGGTACGACGAACTCAAGGGCGTGCTCACCTTCAAGGACAGCCACCTCCCGGACATCATCCGGCAGGTGCGCATCACCGAAACCGTGGAACTCGAGATCAACCAGCTCGTGGACAGCCTCGAGATGGGGGACGAGAACCGGAAGAGCGTCCTGGAGGCCTGCGCTCGCGCGGGCGAGGACCGGATCGTCATCACCCACGGCACCGACCGCATGGTGGAGACCGCCCGCGTCCTCGGGCCCGCCGGCCTCCCGAAGACCATCGTCCTGACCGGGGCCATGGTGCCGTACTCCGTCTCCGGCAGCGACTCCCTCTTCAACCTCGGCTGCGCCTTCGCCGCGGTCCAGCTGCTTCCCCACGGCGTCTGGGTCGTGATGAACGGCCGCGCCTTCGCCTGGGACAAGGTCCGCAAGAACTACGAGAAGGGCGTTTTCGAGGAACTCTGAGACCGATCGATCGCGCGCGGGCGCCTATTCGGCTTGCCGCGCGGAGAAGCCCACGTTCGGCAGCGTAATCGTCGCTCCGAGGCGTACGGTGAAGAGCGCGACATTCGCGTCGGGATTACCGAGGCCTTCCACGCCCCAAGAATAGAGCGCGGCCTCGGTCCCGGCCATGAGGCCGAGGACCGGCGTGGCCCGCACCCCGAATTCGATGCCGACGATGGCCGACCGCAGCTCATCGGCGACGGTATCGGCCGCGGCGACGTAGGAGCGAGAGAGGGCCTGGTACCCGAGATTGACGGTGGCCGTATACGGAACGTTCTTCTTATACACGTCGGCGATCAGCTCGTACCGCGTGCAATCGTCGATGATATCGAGTTCCCGCGTGTCCCGGACCGTAAAGGACCGCGACGAGATGCGGAAGGTCATGACGATATTCGGCGTCCAGAATCCCACCCCGACCTCGTTGCGTTCCTGCACGTAATCGCCGGGGACGGAGAGTCCCGCGCCGATCGTGGAATCGGTCCTGAAGGTCACGAAGGCGATTCCCGGGACCTCCAGGCGGAGGCCCGCGGAGATGCCGCCGTTCAGCACGGTGCCCTCGGCGTTGAACGGACCGAAGACCGGGCCCAGCGTCAACCGGAAGTAATCCTGGCCGAAGGCTACCCTGGTGAAGACGGTGTTTCGGAGGATGGGATCCCGTTCGAACCCCGCGCTGAGGTCGAAGGCGTCGTTGATGCGGTCGGTGATCGTGAGGCTCCCGAAACCGTGGAGGAGGGGATCGAAGGACTCTTCCGCCGCGGAGAGCGGACTATTCTCCGATAGATCGAAGGCCACATTACCGAGGCCGAGGACGCTCTCCACTTCCAAGGCGGGGCCCGCCGCCGCGACGAGGGCGGCCAAGACCGCCGTCAGCAAACCGTTTCTGTTCATTAGAATGCCGTCCGTATGCCGATGCTGGTCTCGACCATCTCATCCGGACTGTCGGACCGGAGGGGATACACGAGGACCTTGAAGTCCCAGCGGACTTTGTCGGTCATGAAACCGAGGAAGGGGGAGATGGCGAGGGAGAAGTTATCCTCGTCGGCCGCGGCGGCGGACCTGAGGCGAACGGTGCTCTCGAGCCCCCCGTCGAACGTACCGTCCTTGGCCTCTCCGGCGATGATCTTGGCGTTGATGTCGATGGCGCCCCGTTCCTCCGGCGTCAGCCGCTGAAGATAGCGGAGCGGGTGGGTGAAGAGCGTGACGACGATGGCCATGGGCCCGAAGTCGATCCGCGGCTCGAAGAGGAAAAACCAGTCTTCGATGGTGGGGGTCTCGCCGACGTCCCAGGCCGTGAGGCCGGCCTGCATCAGGAGATCCGCGCCCGTTCCGGAGGAAAGGAAGGCGAGGGCGCCCGCGCGGTAGCGGCCGAGGGCGCCTTCCGTGGTGCCTCCGACGAAGGCTTCCAGCTTGACGAGCGGCGCGTTCACGAGCAGCCGGAGGTCGCCGGAATAGCGGCCGGCCGCCATACTTCCGTCGTCGAGCCGCGCGGCCGAATCCTGGTACGCGTAGACCATGGGGATGACGTTCTTCCAGGCCTTCAGGGCCAGGGAGAACCCGGTCCCGATCGGCGCGTGGATACCGTCGTAGCGGAACGTCGGATCGCCTCCGATGCCGTCCGGATCGTAGGCGAAGCCGCGGAACGGCGTGGCGAAGGGGGCCGCGCCGAAGCGGACGGGGAATTCGTCGCCGGAACAGAAGACGTCGTCCTTGCCGATGAAATAGGAGAATTCGAGGGGGAGGGAGAACATGTCGCGGATCGTCACCTTGGCCAGCGCGAAGGCGAGGGCGTTCCTGCTCCGGAAGAAGTCCACGAGGTCCCGGTATTCCTCCTCGTCCACGGTGCCGTCGCCGTTCGTCTGCGGTTCGGCGCCGCCGAGGCCGAGCGTCTCCTCCAGGTTGACGGCGTCGAAGTTGAAGCGCAGTTTGCCGCCGACCGCGGAACTCGCTTGGAGCACGAGCTCGGCCGCCGCGTGCGAGGCGAGCGTATAATCCCCGTCCACCATCGACCCGTGCGTTTCCAATTCGAGCCTCGGAACCGCGAGTTCGGCGGCTCCGAGCGACGCGGCGGTGAAGGCGGCGGCATAGACCGCGAGCGCGCAGTAGAAGCTTCGGCAGGTGCCTCTCATTGACGTACCTCAACCCAATTCTAGCATGCGCGCCAACTCTTTACAAAACCCGCAGCGAAATAGAGCTTTTTCTTTAGATTCGCATCCCTTGACGGAAGACGTTTTGTGTATGAACATTAGGGACGACATGAGCGACTACTTAGATCCCAACAACGAAGAACTCCTCAAGGACTTCTTCAGCGAAGCGCAATCGCAAGTCGAAGCGCTGGAACAGAACGTTCTGGTGTTGGAGAACGAGAGCGGCAACCGGGACGCGGTCGACGAGATCTTCCGTGCGGCCCACACGCTGAAGGGCGGCGCGGCGACCGTCGAGATGGGGGAGCTCACCGCCTTCACCCACTTGGTGGAGGACGTGCTGGACGCCATCCGCTCCGATGCGGTGTCCGTGGACGAGAACGTCGTGGACACCCTGCTCGCGGCTATCGACGTAGTCAAGGCGATGCTCCAGGAACGCATGAACGGGAGGGTCTACGGCGAAGATACGACCGCCGTGGAAGAGCGCCTCGCCGCGCTCTTGCCCGAGGGATCGAGCCGTAAGAAAGCCGCGCCGAAGCGGCCGGCCGCCAAACCGGCCGCGGCTCCCGCGAAACCCGCCGCTGCCGCGTCCGTCGGCGGCGGCAAGCTCACCGAATACGAAGTGCTCGAACTCAAAGCCGCCGCGGATCCCGGCACCACCGTCTACCGCGTCGCGGTCACCTTCAATGAAGATAACGTGATGAATACGGTCGGCGGGATCCAGGTATTCGCCGCGCTCAAGGAAGCCGGAACCGTCCTGCGCACCAATCCCGATTTCGAGCGCCTGTATGAAGATACGTTCTACCCGGTGGTGGAATACTACATCGCGAGCAAGGGCAGCGTGGACGATCTGCGGAGGCTGGTCTCCATCCCCGACGTGACCATCAGGTCCGAGATCGAGGGCGTCGGGGCTCCCGCGAAGGCCGAGGCTCCCGCGCCCGCTAAGCCGGCCCCCGTTGCGGCCAAACCGGCTCCGGCTCCCCGGAGCGCGCCGGCGCAGGCTCCGCAAGCCAGGGCTGCGGCCCCCGCGGTCGAGCCGGCGGAAGCGGGCGCCGAAGAGGAGAAAGGTTCCGACGACGCGGACAAGGCCCAGCGGGAGGCGGACGCCAAGAAGGCCGGCCGCGAAGCGGGCGCCATCCTCCGCGTGGATTCCAAGCGCATCGACAACCTCCTCAACCTCGTATCCGAGACCGTCATCACCAAGGCTACCTTCAACCAGGTCTCCACCCAGTTCGGCGACCTCCTCACCCAGCTCCAGTCCACGGAGACGGTGTACCGCGAGAAGGTGAAGGACCTCTTCGATTCGCTGCCCGACTACCTGGACGCGATCCGGCAAGGCAGGACGATCAAGGACGTGCGCAAGGAGATCGGGGAGAAGTTCGGGGACCTCTTCACCCTCTTCGACCCCTTCGAGGCGACGCTCAAGACCAACGTCGGCAAGTTCCGCTCCACCGCCCAGAACCTGGGCCGCATCACCGGCGAGCTCCAGGAAGGCGTCATGCGCATCCGCATGGTGCCCATCAGCCAGATCTTCAGCCGCTTCCCGCGCCTCGTGCGCGACCTTTCCAAGAGCCTCACCAAGAAGATCAACCTGGTCATCGAGGGCGAAGACACGGAGCTCGACAAGTCGGTCATCGAGGACCTGCTCGATCCGATCATGCACTCGGTCCGCAACTCCATCGACCACGGCATCGAGGCGCCCGAGGCGCGCATCGCCGCCGGGAAGAATGAGGAGGGGACCGTTCTCCTCAAGGCGAGCAACGAAGGCAACATGATCGTCATCGAGATCGCCGACGACGGAAAGGGCATAGATGTGGACGCCGTCAAGGCGAAGGCCGTGGAACGCGGCCTCATCCACCCGAACAAGGCCCTCACGGACGTGGAAGCCTTCAACCTCATCTTCGAGCCCGGCTTCTCCACCGCCAAGCAGGTGACCAACATCTCCGGCCGCGGCGTGGGCCTGGACGTGGTCCGCCGCCAGATCGAGAAGCTCAACGGCACGGTCACCGTCGCCTCGGAGCGGGGTGTGGGGACCAAGTTCACCATCAAGCTGCCGCTGACCCTGGCCATCATCCAGGGCCTCCTCGTCCGCGTCGGCCGCGAGATCTACTCCATCCCGATCACCTCGGTCATCGAGAGCCACCGGATCAAGCCGACCGAGATCAAGATGATCGACAATTACGAAGTCTTCAATATCCGCAACGACGTCATCTCGCTCTTGCGGCTCAACCGCCTCTTCGGCATCAAGACGAACGAACAGCGCGATTTCCATTTCGTGGTCATCGTGGGAACGGCGGAGAAGAAGGTCGGCCTCATGGTCGATAGCCTCATCGGCGAGGAGGACGTGGTGATCAAGCCGCTCCGCGACCAGTTCACCAACTCGCCGGGCATCGCGGGCGCGTCCATCCTGGGAGACGGCTCGGTGTCGCTCATCATCGACGTGAGCCAGCTCCTGGATCTCGGCCTCAAGAAAGAGCTCGAGGAGCGCCGCCGGCGCGAAGCGACGATACGGTAGCGGGGGAAGCAATGAAAGCCAAGGAAACGACGGCGGACGCCGAGACCGTTGAACAGGCGGTCGCGCGGGCTGCCGACAAGCAAGTGAAGGAACGCGCCGATGCCGTCGACTTCAAGATGGTGACCTTCTCCCTCGCGGGTAAGGACTACGGCATCGACATCATGAACGTGAAGGAGATCGCGAAAGCGGGCAAATTCACCTTCGTGCCGAACGCGGCCCCCTACCTCCGCGGCGTCTATAACCTCCGCGGCGATATCATCCCGGTCATCGATCTCCGCATCTTCTTTCATCTCCCCGCCGAGAAGAAGGAAGAGGACGCCCTGGAGAGCACGCTGATCCTCCGCGTGGACGATCACGTTTTCGGCGTCATCGTGGACAACATCGACAAGGTCGTGGGCATCTCCACGGCCAACATCCAGCCGCCGCACCCCATCTTCGGCGACATCAACATCAAGTACATCAGCGGCGTCGTGGAGAACCAGGGCCGGCTCTACATCATCCTGGACGTGGTGCGCATCTTCACCCCGAAGAAGGAAGAAGAGAAGTCCCGCATAGTGTCCGAAACCCCGTCCGGAGCCTATGCCGCGGCGATCATGGCCCCGGCCGAAGCCCAGGCCGGCCTGGACCGGGGGCCCGCGAGCTCCGAGCTGGACTTCATCGTGGAGACCCTCTTCGCGCTCAAGCATTTCGCGGTCACGGAGCTCAACGAGGAATGGACGTCCGCCCGCTTCGCCGAGTGGAAGAAACTCAAGAAGGGCTCCGACCTGCAGCTCAGGAACGTGGAAGAGTGCGATCAGTACCTCGAGACGTT
Source organism: Spirochaetota bacterium (assembly GCA_023406985.1). Taxonomy (GTDB): domain Bacteria; phylum Spirochaetota; class Spirochaetia; order Treponematales; family Breznakiellaceae; genus JAEXTK01. The sequence continues at coordinate 18,824 of JAEXTK010000242.1, forward strand.
CGCCTCCCCCTATTCCGCCAGGTTCTGGGGCGAGGAGTACGCGGCCGCGGTGGAAGCCGTGCTCCCCGATCTGCCCTACAAGACCATACAGGTGTGGAACCCCGGCTGCGGCAAGGGCCACGAGACGTTCTCGTTCGCCTGCGTGCTTCGCCGTCGATACCCCGACGCGCGCATCAAGATCTGGGCCAACGACAACGACTTGCTCTCCATCTCGACCGCGCCGAACATGGTGTTCGAGCTGGAAGACGTGCCGGAATACTGCCGGGAGCACATGGTCAAGGGCCGCAACGGCTACGGCTTCGATCAGACGATACGGGATTCGATCAGCTTCGAGTATCACGATGTCCTGAACGCCAATCCGTTCCCGGAACTGGACTTGGTTTTGGCCAGGGACCTCTTGTCTTTCCTTACGCCCGCGGATCAGGCGCGCGTTTTCAACGATTTCTCCGAGAAGCTGAAAAGCGGCGGAATCGTCATCCTGGGAAAGAACGAACGTCTGGGCGGCGACTGGAAGGCGATCGGCAACGAGCATATTGCCGCCTTCGTCCGGGAAGCGTGAGCGGAGCAAAGACATGCAAAGGAGCATAGGATGAGAGTCGAGTACATCAACCCCTTCGTGGAATCAGCCTTCAATGTGCTCAAGGAAGTCTTGAACGAGGATGTCCGCAGGGGCGAGCTTTACCTGAAATCGACCACCATGCCGGTCCTCGGCGTCGCGGCCCTCGTGGGGCTCGCGGGGGACGTCGAGGGGCGCGTCCTCTTCGACATGTCGAAGGCCACCGCCCTCTCCGTGGCCTCCATCATGAACGGCGAGCAGCTGCCCTCGTTCGACGAGCTCGCGAAGGCGACCATCACCGAACTCGCGAACATGATCACCGCGCAGGCGGTCACCAAGCTCCATGACCTCGGTTTCAAATTCGATCTCACCCCGCCGGCACTCTTCACCGGCGAGAACATGGAAGTGTCCGACCACGAGGTCGAGGCGTTGATCGTCCCGATGGAAGTGCCGCAGGGAAAGATCGAAATCAACGTCGCGATCCGCGAGCGGGCATAGGGCGGGCGATGCATGAAGACGAAGCAGGATTTTCCTTCGATCAATGAGCGGGAGCCCGACGGCAAGCGTCCCGACGGTACGCCGTTTCGGGTGCTGATCGTCGATGACTCCATGTTCGTCGCCAAACAGATCGGCCAGATCCTGACCTCCGAAGGGTACGACGTGATCGCCACCGCCGGGGACGGCGAAGAAGGCGTGGAGAAGTACAAGGAGTTCTTCCCCAACGTGGACCTCGTGACCATGGATATCACCATGCCGAAGATGGACGGCATCACGGCCCTCGAGCACATCATGAGCTTCGACAAGAACGCGCGCGTGGTCATGATCAGCGCCCTCGGCAAGCAGGATCTCGTCAAGAAGTCGCTGCTCCTCGGCGCCAAGAACTACATCGTGAAGCCCCTGGACCGCAAAAAGGTCCTGGAGCGCATCAGCCAGGTGCTGGAGAAATAAGGGGCTCCTCCGTATTGACAAGCTCCGCCCATCCGGGGTATATATTGCCTCGTTCGGGCGGTTAGCTCAGTTGGTTAGAGCACCAGTATGACACGCTGGGGGTCACAAGTTCGACTCTTGTATCGCCCAACCCGAAATGAAGCCCATCCGCAAGGATGGGCTTTTTATTTTTTGTGGCGATACGAGAGTCGAAGGGGCCGCGCTCCGTCGCGCGTCCGATCATTTGAGGACGCACGACGGGCGAGCGAGCACGGAAGGCGCGCAGCGCCGACGCGAGCGAGAGCGCGGACCCCGTCCCGGAAGGCCGAGACACGACGTCGAGGCCTGGAGGGCGACTCTTGTATCGCCCAACCCCGAATGAAAGCCCATCCGCAAGGATGGGCTTTTTATTTTTTGTGGCGATGCGAGAGTCGAAGGGTCCGCGCTCCGTCGCGCCACGGCCCGGCCGGCGCCCTTTGACTTATATGACCTTTTTACCTATATTTCGCAGACGGTCACACCGGTTCCTCCTCTATCGAGGAGCGAGCCAACGCGCCTGCCCCGCCTGCTTCCGCGAGCCGAAGGCGGACGGTATCGGCGACCGTACGCGAAAAAGGGAAAAGTATGGAAATAAAACCGACGGTCACGCCTTCGGGGCGCCTGGCTCGGGGGGCGGCAACCGTATTCGCGGTAGCCGCGTCGCTTACGGCTGCTTCCTGCGATCTGTTTTTCAAATCGGATGACGGCATCGCGTTGGATATCCGGGTGCGTCCCCCCCGCGCCGCCGCGGGCGCGAACCACACGCTCCTCATAGACGGGGATACCCTCTGGTCGTTCGGTCAGAACCACAACGGCCAACTCGGCAATGGAGCGACGGACGACGGGACCGGGACGCCCTACAAAGTTGCCGAGGACGTGATCGGCGTGTGGGATGAGGGCGACAGCAGCATGTACCTGAGCGCTGACGGGCGCCTCCATATCTTCGGATATGGACCGTGGCCGCAGGCCGGGGCTGATGAGGGAAAGTACAAGCCGAAGATCGCGACGCCGCTCCCGTTCCCGCTCATGCACGACGGAACGGAGCTCGTGATCAGAAGCGCGGCCTTGGGGACGGCGAACGCCGCGATCCTCGCCATCGATACCCAGAACCGACTCTGGGCGTTCGGGATGGACTTCGAAGGGTCGCTGGGCCTCGGCCAAGACCCGGGCGGGGTGGTGTGGAAGCCGACGCTCACGGCGACCGAGGTCGCCAAGGTTTCCATGTCGGTCCACCATTCGCTCATCCTGAAAACCGACGGCAGCGTATGGTCCGCGGGTACGGACGATTCGCCGATCGAACCGACCTACCGCTTGGGGCTCGGCGTCGCCGGCACGCATACCAGCTGGCAGCGCGTGATGGACGGAGCGGTGGACATCGTCGCCGCGGAATACCATAGCCTGGTGCTGAAGGGCGACGGAAGCCTCTGGTTCTTCGGTTTGAACGCGTTCGGCCAGTCGGGAGAGGATCCGCAGGCGGTCCCCCACCACGCGACTCCCTTCAAGATCGCGAGCGGGGTGACCGCCATCGCGGCGGATTCGAGGTACAGCGTCTTCGCGCGGGAGAACGAGATCGTCGCGTTCGGCGAGCCCCCCGTGGATGACGAGTCGGGGGGCCTGTCCCTCAAAGTACCCGCCGACGCGGCGGACCTGGAGACGGGGCCCTTCCACTTCGTGTTCTCCGTCGGGAACGACGCGTGGTGGGGAGGCGGAACGAACGACGCCGGGCAGCTCAGGACTCTGCCGGATAAATCGCCGCCCGCGCCCCTGGGAACCTTCCCGGACGCTTGACCGCGGCCGACCCAGTGGGGTTAGATCTTCGTCATGACGCTCCAACAGCTCAAGTACGTGGTCGGCGTCGCGCGGTACGGTTCGATCAGCGAGGCCGCGGAGCACCTGTACATCTCGCAGCCGAGCCTTTCCGCGGCCGTCCGCGACCTGGAAGCGGAGGTCGGGATCAGGATCTTCGCGCGCACGCGGACCGGCGTGAACGTCACGGCCGAGGGCTCGGAATTCCTCGCCTACGCCCGTCAGATCCTGGACCAAACGGCGCTCCTGGAAAACCGTTATCGCGACTCCAAACTCCCCCGCCAGCTGTTCTCGGTTTCCACCCAGCATTACGCCTTCGTCGTCAACGCGTTCGTGGAGGCCATCAAGGAGTTGGGCGTGGAGGAATACGAATGCACCCTCCGCGAGACGCGGACCCATGAGATCATCGAGGACGTCCGGAACCTCCGGAGCGAGATCGGGGTCCTCTATCGTAACGACTTCAACGGCCAGGTCCTGGACCGCATCCTCCACGAGGCCAAGCTCGATTTCATCCGCCTATTCGAGGCGAAGCCCCATATCTTCGTGAGCGCCGCCCACCCGCTCGCCCGCGCCGAACGCGTGAGCCTCCCCGACCTCGCTCCCTATCCGTGCCTATCCTTCGAGCAAGGCGAGTACAACTCCTTCCATTTTTCCGAGGAGATCGCGAGCACGGTGGTCCACCCCAAGAGCATCAAGGTCAGCGACCGGGCGACGCTCTTCAACCTCCTGATCGGGCTTTCGGGGTACACGATATCGACGGGTATCCTCACCGCGGACCTCAACGGCAACCAGATCGTCGCGGTCCCGCTCCTCTTGGACGAGGCCATCACCGTCGGCTACATCACGCAGCGGAACGCGACGTATAGCCGCGGCGCGTCGGTCTTCCTGGAGAAGCTCAAGGAGTTCTGCGCCGCGATGCCGTAGGCACGCGAGCGATGCCGTAGGCACGCGAGCGACGGCATAGGCGCGCGCTATGGCGCGGGATAAGAAAACGGTATTATGCACGGGCCTTCAATATCGCTACCCTCCGAGTAATGCCCTATCGGGATGGAGGTGCGATCGTGAAGACTTCGGTATCTGGGTACCCGCGGATAGGCCGCCGGCGCGAGCTCAAGTTCGCCGTGGAGGCGTACTTCAACGGAGAGTTGGACGAAGCGGCCTTGCGGGAGGCAGGCCGGACCGTACGGCTCGAGTCCTGGAAGGCGCAGGCCGCGGCCGGGATCACCCACATCCCTTCGAACGATTTCTCCTTCTACGACAACATGCTCGATACCGCGCTGCTCTTCGGCGTGGTTCCCCGCGTCTACCGGGAGGCGGGACTCTCCGCCCTCGATACGATGTTCGCCATGGCCCGCGGACGCCAGGCCGAGGGCGGGCTCGACCTCAAGGCGCGGCCCCTCCGCAAGTGGTTCAACACCAACTACCACTATCTCGTCAGCGAGTTCGAGGAGGACACGGTGCCCGTCCTTTCCCTCTCCAAGCCGATGGACGAGTTCCGGGAAGCCCTCGCCGCCGGCATCCGGACGCGGCCCGTCGTGGTCGGGCCCTTCACCTTCCTCCGCCTCGCGCAGTATCCCGCGGGACGCGGGGCCGCCGATTACGCGGACGCCCTGGCGGACGCCTACGCGGCCCTCGCCGAGGCCTTAGCGGCGGTCGGCGCGTCGTCCCTCCAGTTCGATGAACCCTCGCTCGTGACCGACCTGGAGGCCGACGACCTCCGGCTCCTGGCTCGCGTCTACGGGCGCATCCTGAGCCGCCGGATCCTGAGCGCCCATCTCAACCTGCCCTACGGGGACATCCGCGATTGCTACCGGGAGGTCATGGATCTCGGCTTCGACGGCATCGCGCTCGATTTCGTGGAAGGGAAGGAGAACCTCGCGCTCCTCCGCGCGTACGGCTTCCCTGCCGGCGCGACCCTCACGGCGGGCCTGATCAACGGCAAGAACGTATGGCGGACCGACCGGGAGCGCGTCCTCGCGCTCCTCGGCGAGATCGCCGCGGCGAGCGGCAGGACCGCTGCGGACGGAACCCTGGAGCTCGGGACCTCGTGTTCGCTCCTCCACGTCCCGGTGAGCCTGGCCGCCGAGACGAAGCTGGATGCCGCGATCCGTTCGCGCCTGGCCTTCGCGGAGGAAAAGCTCGCCGAACTCGCCGCTCTGGCCTCGGAGGCGGCGGCCTCGGAGGCGGCGGAGGCGGAGGCGGCGGCCGGGGGCGGGGGAGCCGCGGGCGGCCGGAGCGCCGCGCGGTTCGGCCGAACCGCGGAC
>JAEXTK010000255.1 GCA_023406985.1 Spirochaetota bacterium
CCCCGCGGCCCCCGCGGCCGCCCCGGCCGCGGCGCCGGTTGGCGTCTGGGAGAAAAGCGGCGTCGCCGCGAGGACGGTCAGGGAAAAGAGAAGCGCGCTCAGCCAGTGCTTCATGCGGTCACTATACCGGATGAGCGCGCCTCCGTCAAAGACGGCCTACAGGCCGAGCACCCGCTTCAACGCGTCGGGGTCCAGGCGGAAGGCGCTGCCCTCCCCCTGGCAAAAATGGTGCGCGCGGAGCAGATGGATTGAGAGATCCGAATAGATGAGCCGTTCACCCGTGCCCGTCCGCTCCACCGTCACCGAGTTCTTGTGGAAGAGGCCGTCGTCGTAGGGACAGGGGAATTTTCCCCGGGCCTCGTCGCTTTTCACGAGTACGTCGCCGACGGTGATCGGCTCCCCGAGTCCGGCCGCCCCGTCTTTCGCGAGCATCTCGAGCCTGTCGGCCACGGCTTCGATATCGAGGCCGAGAGCGGCGAAGCGCTCCTCGTCCGCGGCCACGATATCCGCGAGGGCGCGCGCGTCATGACCGAGGAAACCGCCGCTCGTGATCACGCCGGGTTTCATCCGCTCGGCCGCAGCTTTCTCGTCGTATAGCATCTTCATGGACGAACCTCCGAGCCTTGGTTTTTACGCGAACTTGTCGTAGAAGATCTTGTCCTGCGTGATACCGTTTTCCGACATCACCCTGATGCAGGCGTCGATCATACCGGGGCTTCCGCAGAGGTAGCCTTCCATCGGCACGCCCTTGGGCATCTTTTCCTTGAAGTAGGACCCCAGCACGTCCGTGATGAGGCCGGTCGGACCGGTCCAGTTATCTTCGGGTTTTGGCTCGGACAAGGCCGGCACGAAATGGAAATTAGGCAGCTTTTTCTCGAGCGCCGCCATCTCGTCCAGATAGAACATATCCCTGCGCGACCGCGCGCCGAAGAAGTACCAGACGTCCCTGTTCGCGTAGGCACCCGTTTCCACCATGTGGTTCAGGATGCTCTTGAAGGGAGCCATGCCCGACCCGCCCGCGACGAAGACCATGAGCGCCTCGGTATCCTTGATGCCGAACTCGCCGAAGGGCCCGACGACGTTGACCGTGTCGCCCTCCCTCAATGCGGTGTGCACCCAGGTAGTCACGATGCCGCCCGGAACGAGCCGCACGAGCAGTTCGATGTGTTCCTTGTCCTGCGGGGAGGACGACATGGAATACGCGCGCTGGGTCGCTTCCTTGACCTCGCCGTACGGGGCCGACTCGAGCTGGGCGTACTGTCCCGGCTCGAATTTGATGCCCCCCGCGGCGATGGTCGCGTCATCCAGGCGCATATAGACTTCTTTGATGTCGTAGGTCAGGTCGCGGATCCGCTCCACCTTGGTCTTCATCTTCCGGATGTTGAAGAGGGACTCCGGCAGCTCGATCGCGACATCCTTCTTGAGCTTCACCTGGCAGGCCAAGCGGACATTCTGGGAAATTTCCACCGGTGTCATATAGGGCAATTCGGTCGGCATGTGCGGGCCGACGTCCGAGAGCACCTTGCACTTGCAGGCGCCGCAGGTACCGCGTCCGCCGCAGGCCGAGGCGACGAAAATATCCTGCGTCGCCAGCGTACCGAGGAGCGGAGCGCCCCCCTTCACCTTGAGGAGCTTCTTTCCGCCGTTGATGTCGATCGTGACCTCGCCGTAGTCGTTGAGGATTCGATCCGAGACGGAAATGAGGAACGCCAGTCCCGTCGAGACGAGCGCGACGACGAGGGGTCCGAGCAGCAGAGGATGCATGACGTTGCCTCCTTATTGGACGTTCAGCATGCCGGAGAAGCCGATGAAGGCCATCGCCATGAAACCGATCGTGATCATCGTGATGCCGGTGCCCTTGAGCCCCGCGGGCACGGGAGCGACGTCAACCTTCTTCCGGATCGCGGCGAGGAGCATGATGGCGAGCCACCAGCCCGCGCCCGAGCCAATACCGAAGGTGAGGGACTGCCAAAAATCGTAGTTCCTGATCTGCATGAACAGGATGGCGCCGAGGATGGCGCAGTTTACCGTGATGAGCGGCAGGAAGATGCCGAGCGCCATGTAGAGCGCCGGCGAGACGCGGTCGATCACCATCTCGAGGATCTGGACGATCGCGGCGATGACGATGATGAAGATGATGAACGAGAGGTACTCGATGCCGAGGGGCTCGATGACGAGCTTCAGCACCGCCCAGGAGGCGACCATGGTGATGGTCATGACGAGGGTCACGGCGACGCCGAGGCCGAAGGAGCTCTTCTGGTCCTTGGAGATGGAGATGAACGAGCACATGCCCAAGAAGTTGGACAGGAGGATGTTGCTCGTGAATATGGAGGCGAAGAGCAGCGTGACGGGGTGAACGGCGGGGGTCATTTCGACGCTCCTTGCGCTCCCGCGGGGGCGGGACCGGCTTTCATTTTATCCTGCAGCGCCCTGAAGCCCCACAGCGCCATGGCCACCAGGAAGAAGGCGCTCGGGGCCATGATCATGATGGTCCAGGGTACGAACGCGTCTCCGAACAGCGGCTCCATGACGGGAATTCCGAAGAGGCTCCCGAAGCCGAGAATCTCGCGGATGACGGCGATGACCACGAGCACGGCCATGTAGCCGAAACCGCTCGTCAGGCCGTCCCAGAAGGACAGGAGCGGCGGGTTCGAGCGGGAGAAGGCTTCCGCGCGTCCCATGATGATGCAGTTGGTGATGATGAGTCCGACGTACGGGCCCAGGGACTTGGAAACCTCCGGCATGTAGGCCCGGAGCACGATGTCGATGATGATGACGTAGAACGATATGACGAGGACCTGGACGATCATGCGCACCTTGTTGGGTATGAGCTTGTTCATCGCCGAAAGGGTGAGGCTCGAGAATGCCGTGGTAAGGCTCACGCCGATCGTCATGATCATGGTGTTCGTCAGGTTGTTCGTAACCGCGAGGGTGGAGCAGATGCCCAAGACTTGGACGAAGATGGGGTTATTCCACCAAAGGTTGTCGATGAGGACGGTCGCGACCGGCCCCCGCTTCTTCTTTGCAGCGCTCACTTGAGGCCTCCTTCGTCGCGCGTTTTCCTGAACGCCGCGATCTGGCCGTTGACCAACGTTTCGATCGACTGGCTCGTCCGGGAGGCGCCGGTCACGGCGTCCACCTCACCGTTTTCGCTGTCGCCGTCGCCCTTACCGGTGCCGACCCGGACCCGGATGCCCGAACTGGGGATCTTCTCTCCGGCGAATTGAGACTTGAACCACTGCTCGTCGATGCGGCCGCCGAGGCCCGGAGTCTCGTTGTGCGAGACGATCTGGAGACCGGCGATCCGATCGACCGTCGCGTCCACGGCTACGATCCCCGTAATGGTTCCCCAGAGCCCCGGACCGGCGAACCGGCGCGCGAAGCGCACCTGACCGCCCACTTCGGCGCGGAAAAGTTCGTCGGCGCCGGTGCCCGTCGTGGTCACCGATTTTTCGTAGAGGGCATCCACCTCGGAGGGCGAGGCATACGGTATGCCGAGCGCCGAAAGGACGGCGGAGCGCTCGAAGAGCCGGAGGTTCGCCTCCACCCGGTCGCGCGTGAGCTCGTTCGCCAACGCGAGGGGGAACACGAAGAGGATACAGACGATGAACGTAAAAATGACCACGTAGGCCATCGAATCCTTTTTCACTTCGCGGCCTCCTTCGCGTTCTTCGCCGCTGCGCCGGCCGCGGCCTTCGGCTTCTTCTTACCCCCGACCACGTCGTCCAGCAGGGACGCGGCCGAGTTGCCGATGAGGACGGCGAAACTCGTGCCTTCGGGGAAGACCGAGAACGAACGGATGAGTACGATACAGACGCCGATGACCGCGCCGTACAGCCATTGGGCGAGGGGTTTCTTCGGCGCGCTCACCGGATCGGTGACCATGAAGACCGCGACGAAGAGGAAGCTGCCCGCGAGGAGCGACTCCATCGGCAGGGCCCGCGCGACCCCCGCGGCCAGGAGGGCAGCGGTCAACGCGAGGCCGGAGGCCAGCGTGGAGACGATGAGGCGCCAACTCGCCGTTTTGGTCGCGATCAGGTAAATTCCGGCCAAGGCGATGAGGACGGCGGAACTTTCCCCGACCGAGCCGGCGTGGAACCCGAGGAGCAGGTCCACGAGCGGCACATTCTGGCCCCCGCGCATGAGCGCGAGCGGGGTCGGCCCCGTGACGGCGTCGAGGGAGAGCCCCGGCCACCCCGATTGGGCGCCGAAGGTGTCGACCTTGAGGAAGCCCGATTGCATCGCGGTCGCGAAGGAGATGTACACGAAGAGCCGCCCGGCGATGGCCGGGTTGAAGACGTTGCGCCCGAACCCGCCGTAGACTTCCTTCGCCATGAAGACGGCGAACAGGATACCGACGGCAACGATCCAGAGGGGTACCACCGGGGGCATCGAGAGCGCATAAAGGGAACAGGTGACCAACACGGCTTCGCTCGGCTTTTTCCCGCGACTCTTCTCGAAGAAATACTCTACGAGAATTCCCAAGGGAAAAACGACGGCCACGATGGCGGCGAACCGCAAACCGTATAGATAGAAAGAAAAGAGCATGAGAGGGCTGAGGCTCAAGATCACCCGCCGCATGATCGGCTGTTTTTGGAACAAGGAGTCCTCCTTAACTACTCGTCAGTATATATAAGGAATTATTCTTGACAAGCAATCATAATATATCGATTTCCTTTTTAGTAAGGAATAGGCTCCCCCAGCCTTTTCACGCCTTTATGCTTCTCACTATAGTGAATCATGGTTTCTCGTCCATGCAAAGCGGTGATTTTCGATCTCGACGGGACGCTCGTCGATACGCTCGGCGACATCGCCGCATCCATGAATGCGGCCCTCGCCGGCCGCGGGTACCCGACGCACGCGCGCGATGAATACCGCGGCCTGGTCGGATGGGGCCTCCGCGCCCTCGCGGCCTCGGCGCTCCCCCCCGAAGCGCGCGACGAGGCGACGGTGGAGGCCTGCTATGCGGCCGCCCTCGCCGCGTACCTCGAAAAGCCGACGGTCCATACGCGGCCGTACCCCGGCGTACGCGAACTGCTCGCGGCGCTCGCCTCGCGGGGTATCCCCTGCGCGGTCCTTTCCAATAAGGCCGACGCGGTCGTACGGGTGGTCGTGGACTCGGTGCTCAGCGCCCACGCTTTCTGCGCGGTGCGCGGAGAACGCCCCGGAATCCCCCATAAACCCGATCCGACCTCCGCCTTGGACGTGGCGTCGTGCCTCGGCGCGGACCCGCGCGAAGTGCTCTACCTCGGCGATTCGGGCGTCGACATGAAGACGGCCCGGGCGGCCGGTTTCTTCGCCGTCGGCGCGTCCTGGGGCTTCCGGGACCGGGAAGAACTCGTCAGGGACGGCGCCGAGGTCGTCATCGACCATCCGCTCGAATTGCTCAGGCTCCTGGACGCAGGGCGGGGAATCGATTAATCGAATCCTAACCGAACGTTGACCATCCCTTTACTCCGTGCCGGTAGGTTCTCCGTGAATAACGAACCATGGAGGAAACGGATGAAGAAACTGGTCGTATCGGTTACGTCGCTCGTCCTCGCGGCCGGCCTCGCCGCGGCCGCGGGCCAGCAGGCCTCCGGCGCGAACGCGCCCGCGACGAAGGGCGTCGCGCTCCAATATTCCTGGCAGGATCCCGTGTCGGACGATCCGGACGGCCTGCTCCCCGGCGTGGACCCGACGAAGGTGAAAGGCAACGTGGTCACCGCGGGCTCGTCCACGGTATTTCCGCTCTCCGAGGCCATAGCCGGCCGCTTCAAGAAGGAAGGCTACGCCGATACCATCTCCATAGACAGCATCGGCTCGGGCGCGGGCTTTGAGCGCTTCGGCAAGACCGGCGAGACCGACATCTCCAACGCCTCGGTGGCCATCGGCCCGGCGCAGGTGGAAGCCGCCAAGGCCATCGGACGCACTCCGATCGAGTTCCGCGTGGGGACCGACGCGTTGGCCGTCTGCGTGAGCTCCGCCAACACCTTCGCGACCAACATCACCCAAGCCGAACTCGCGAAGCTCTTCTCCACCGCGACGCTCTGGTCGGATGTCCGCCCCGAATGGCCGCAGAAGGAGATCCTCCGCTTCAGCCCGGGTACGGACTCAGGAACCTTCTCCTACTTCGTGGAGCACATCTTCAAGAAGAAGAAGGAGCCGCTCCTGGGCTCCAAGAACCTCCAGCTTTCCGAGGATGACCACGTCCTCGTCCAGGGCATCGAGGGAAGCCCCTACGCCGTCGGCTACTTCGGCTTCGCCTACTACATGGAAAACAAGGCGAAGCTCAAGGTCCTCAGCGTGGACGGCGTTGCGCCGAGCCAGGCGACCGTCGATGCGGGCACGTACCCGCTCGCCCGGCCCCTCTTCCTCTACTCCGACGCCGGCATCATGAAGGCGAAGCCGCAGGTCGCCGCCTTCATCGCCTACTACCTGACCTACGTGAACGACGAGATCAAGCGCGTGGGCTACTTCCCGGCCAATCCCGCCGCCCTCAAGCAGGCGAAGCAGAACTGGCTTGACGCGATGAAGTGATGAAAGGAAAGCCTTCCGGGAAGCCTTACGGGCATCCCGGAAGGCTCAATCGGGTACTTGAGATTCCTATTCCGCAACAGGATGTCCGATGTCAGACGTGAACCGTACCGGTAAGCCCGTGAGCCTCGCGCGGAAAGCGCGGCCGACCGAAAGCCTGATCCAAGCCTTCCTCCTCTTCTGCGCCGCCGTTTCCGTCGTAACCACGACCCTCATCGTCTTTACCCTGGGCAAGGAAGCGTGGGGATTCTTCCGTACGGTGAGCGTTTTCTCCTTCCTCACGGGGACCGAATGGCAGCCGACCATCGAGCGCTTCGGCATCCTCCCGCTCCTGAACGCCACCTTCATGACGAGCCTCATCGCCATGGCGATAGCCCTGCCCGTCGGGCTTTCGGTGGCGATCTACCTCAGCGAGTACGCCGCCGATCGACTCCGCGAGACGCTCAAACCCATACTGGAAGTGCTCGCGGGCGTCCCGACGGTCGTGTACGGCTACTTCGCCCTCACCGCCGTCACGCCCTTCCTCCGGACGGTGTTCGGCGCGGACCGGGTGGAGATCTACAACACCGCGAGCGCGGGACTCGTGATGGGCGTGCTCATCCTCCCGCTCGTCGCGTCCATGTGCGAAGACGCGCTCGGCTCCGTCCCCAATTCGCTCCGGGAGGCTGCCTACGCCATGGGAGCCACCAAGCTCGAGGTAGCCATCCAGATCGTCGTCCCCGCGGCCTTCTCCGGCATCGCGGCGACCACGATCATGGGACTCTCGCGCGCGGTCGGCGAGACCATGATCGTCGCGCTGGCCGCGGGGGCGGGGTCCAACCTGACGGCGAATCCGTTCCGCGCGGCGGAGACCATGACCGGCCACATCGTGCGCATCTCGGGGGGCGACCTCTCGTACGATTCCATCGATTATACGAGCCTCTTCGCCATCGCGCTCCTGCTCTTCTTCATCACGCTCGGCCTCAACATCCTGAGCCGCCGCATCATCGAGCGGTTCCGGGAGGTCTACGAATGAGGAACCTCGCCCCGCCCGGCAAGCCGGGCTTAAGGACCGACGCCGATTTCGCCGCCAATCTGGACGCGCGCAAGAACCGCGGCAAGCGGCGCCTCGCGCTCTTCATGGCCGCCACCGTCTTCGCCGTAGTCTCCCTGGTCACGCTCATCGCGAGCGTCGTGAACGACGCCTTCGGGTACGTCCTCCTCGTGGATACGGTGAGTCCGACGACCCTCGCCCGCGACGGGGTCGCCCTGGAGGACCTGGACGGAGAAGCGCTCATCGCCATACTCCGCGAACACGTCTCCCGGCGCTATTTCATGAAGCTGGAGGCGGACGCCCCGCTCGCCGACCGGCCGCGCGCCGAGCTCCTCGACCTCGTCATGGCGGAAGTCGTCCAGAGCGAAGCGGAAAAGACGTGGACCTTCGCCCAAAGCGTATTCGACGGAAAATCTGTCCGCGCCTGGGTCGCGGAGAACGCGCCGGAGGGCCGGCTCCGCTTCCGCGCTTGGCTCAATCCCTCGTTCCTCAAGAAGTCCCAGGCGCCGCGCGCCTTGGACGCCGGCGTGCGCGGAGCCCTCCTCGGCTCCTTCCTCACCATCCTCATCACCCTCGTCTTCGCCTTCCCGATCGGGATCGGGGCGGCGGTGTACCTGGAGGAATACGCGCGGCCGAATCGCTTCAACCGGTTCATCCAGACGAACATCTACAATCTCGCCGGCGTCCCCTCGATCATCTACGGGATGCTCGGCCTCACCATCTTCGTGCGGTTCATGGAGCCGCTCACCTCCGGGGTGTTCTTCGGGGCCGTGACCGATCCGACGACCGCGAACGGCCGGACGGTGTTCTCCGCGGGCCTCACCCTCGCCCTCCTCATCCTGCCCGTCATCATCATCAACGCCCAGGAGGCGCTCAAGGCGGTGCCCGCGACGCTCCGCTACTCGAGCTACGCCGTCGGCGCCACCAAGTGGCAGACCATACTCCACCACGTGCTCCCCGCGAGCATGGACCGTATCCTCACGGGCACGGTGCTCGCCGTCTCCCGCGCGGTCGGCGAGACGGCGCCCCTGGTCGTCGTGGGCGCGTCCGCCTTCCTGACTAAGGACCCCACCGGCATCTTCTCCAAGTTCACGACGCTGCCCATCCAGATTTACCAGTGGACGGCGCGCCCCCAACAGGAATACCGGAATGCCGCGGCGGCGGCCATTCTCGTGCTCCTCGCCCTGCTCCTCACCCTCAACGCGTCCGCGATCGTGCTGCGGAATCGATTCCGAAAGAACAAGAGGCTCGGATGACCATGAAAAGCGACGAAGCCCGGCTATCCTTCAATCCCGCCGCCGAGACGGCGAACGCCCTGGAATTCCGCGGCGTGAACATCTACTACGGCGATTTCCGCGCGGTGAAAGATCTCTCCATGACCTTCGAGAAGAAGAAAGTCACGGCGATCATCGGCCCCTCGGGTTGCGGAAAGAGCACCGCGCTCCGCGCGATCAACCGTATGAACGAGCTGCTCCCCGGCGCGCGCATGGAGGGGGAGATCCTGTTCCACGACATCAACATCTACGACGCGGACGTGGACGCCGCGGAGGTGCGCCGGCGCATCGGCATGGTCTTCCAGAAGCCGAATCCCTTCGCCAAGACGATCTACGAGAACGTGGCCTGGGGCGCGCGCATCAACGGCTATACCGGCGACATGGACGAGCTCGTCGAGTCGAGCCTCCGGGCGGTCTACCTCTGGGACGAGGTCAAGGACACGCTCAAGAAGAGCGCCCTCGCCCTCTCGGGCGGCCAGCAGCAGCGCCTCTGCATCGCGCGGGCGGTGGCGGTGAAACCCGAGATCCTGCTCATGGACGAGCCGACGAGCGCCCTCGATCCCCTGTCGACGAGCCGCATCGAGGATCTGCTCGAGGAGCTCAAGCGGAACTATTCCATCATCATCGTGACCCACAACATGCAGCAGGCCGGCCGCGTCTCCGACTATACGGCCTTCTTCCTCTCAGGCGACCTCGTGGAATACGCGCCGACCAAGGACCTCTTCTTCAATCCCCGCGACAAGCGGACCGAGAACTACATCTCCGGCAGATTCGGTTGAGGTCGCGGCCGAGGCCGCGGGCGGCCGCTCACGGGCCCGTTTTGGGGCAGGGGTCGAAGCGGAGCGTGAAACGGGCGCCGGGCGCGGAGGCTGCGGAAAGTTCGCCGCCGAGCTGGCGCCGCAGGGCATCCACGATGGTGAGGCCCACCCCGGAAGCCGTCCCCACGTCGAAATCCGGCGGCAGGCCGACGCCGTCGTCCTGCACGGTCAGGACCGCGGAAGCCGCCTCCCGGCGCAGGGAGAGGGTGATCTGCCCCGGCCGGCCGCCGGGAAAGGCGTGCTTGAGCGCGTCGGTGATGAGCTCGTTCACGATGAGCCCCAGGCTGACGGCGCGCTTGGTGCTCACCTCCATCGGCTCCAGCTCGCAAACCAGATCGATGCCCCGCATCTCGGCCCCGTAGCTATCGAAGAGGTCCTCGGCGACGCGGCGGAGGTACTCGTCGAGCCGCGCCGCCTCCAGCTTGGAGGAAAGATCCAGCTGGCGGTATATGAGCGAAAGTACCTTGATCCGGCTCCTGAGTTTGGTGAGCACGTCCTTTGCGGCCGAATCGACCATCCGCCCCGCCTCTATGGAGATGAGGCTCTGCATCTGGGCGAAGCTGTTCATGGTCCGGTGCTGGAGCTCGCCGAGGAGGAAGGTCTTGGCGGCCAGGGCATCCCTGAGGGCCGCCTCGCTCCGCTTGAGCGCGCAGATATGGGCGACGGTGCGGGCGAACAAGGCAAGGATCTCCCCGTCCTCGTCCTCGATGCCGCGGGCGCTCAGCAGATTGTCCGCCACGATCTCGCCGATGATCTTCGTGCCGTCCCAGAGCGGCGCGATGACCTTGTCGCTCCGACCGACGGGGTTGAGTTTCTCGTCGAAAACCACGTCGCCCCTCACGACGACGAAGGGCAGCGATCCGTCGTAGAGGGCCGAAGGATGATCCTTCGTGTAGCGGGGAAGGCGGATGCCGTGCTCGTCCCGCGGCCGGCCCTCCTCGTCGGTACCCCAGGCGCCCATGACGAAATTGCCGTCCGCGGGATCCAGGAACCAGATGCCGATCCGGTCGAAAGCGAGGCGCGAGACGCAGAGCTCGACGGCCCGGCGGCACAGCGCGCTTTCGTCCTCGGCGCGGGAAAGTTCCATGGAAATATCGTGGAGCGCGCGGAGACGGGCATCGATGGGGACGCGGACCGAAAGGCCGGCCGGGAGCGGGCGAGACATGAAAAAAGTATAGGATCAGCCCGCCCGCCGGTCAACCTGGCCGCCCGGCGCGCGGCCCCCGCCTACGAGGCTCCGC
>JAEXTK010000273.1 GCA_023406985.1 Spirochaetota bacterium
GGCGCGAAGCTCCCGCGGTCCTTCCGCGGCATCTCGCTCGGCATGAACCTGGAAGCCCTCAAGGCCGCGCTCGCCGCCGATGACCTCTTCGCCTTCCGCGGGGACCGCGACGTCTCCCTCCTGCCCCAGAGCGACCAGACGCTCATAGAGACCACCGGACTCTCCTTCGTGCGGAGGGCGTTCTTCCAGCTCAAGGACGACGCGCTCTTCATGATGGCCTTCAGCCTGGACGCTGACAAGGTGGACCACTACTCGGTCTTCACCGCCTTCGTCGCCGACTACGGCGAACCCTCCGCCCTCGATCCGGCCCAGGCCGTCTGGCTCTCCGACGAGACGCGGGTGTCCGTGGAGCGGCCGCTGACGGTCAAGTACATCGATCGGGCCGCCTTCGACAAGCTCGCCGAAGATTCCAAGGTCGTGGAGTCGCGGGGCGCCGTACTCCGGAAGGAGTTCCTCGATGGCTTCTAGCGCGCGGAGGATACGCCCCTCTTCGGCTGTATTCGCGCTCGCGCTCTCGTGCGCGCTCGCGACGCTTTCCTGCGCCGCGGACGTCAAGCGCCTGCCCGCGCGCGATCTGGCCATCGCCCGGGCCGACGGCTCCTCGGTCGGCCTACGGGCGGAGATCGCCGACGACGACGCCGAACGGACGCTCGGGCTCATGCACCGGAAGGAAGTGCGCGACGGGGAGGGCATGCTCTTCGTCTTCGAGTCCGACCGGCAACTCGCCTTCTGGATGAAGAATACCCTCGTCCCGCTCTCCATCGCCTACGCGGCTTCGGACGGACGGATCCTGGAATTCCACGACATGACGCCGCTCTCCCTCGCGCCCGTGGAGTCGTCGCGCGCCGTCCGCTACGCGCTGGAGGTGCCGCAGGGCTGGTTCGCCCGCGTCGGCGTGTCCGTCGGCGATCGCTTGATCCTGGAAGAATAGCCGCGAAGGCGCCGAGGATCCGCGCGCACAAGGATCTTTCCTTCGGCTGGCGGACCCGGCGCGGTGGCGCAACGGGCGGGCGTCCGGCTTTCCTACGCGCGTTCCGTAGCCGGACTTCCGGTTTACGGGTTCAGGTCTTCAAGGAAGGCGGTCGCGACCGGGTCGCCGGGGGCGTATTCCAAGACGGTGCGGAAGAAGGCCGCGGCCTCGTCCAAGCGGCCCGCGCGGGAGGCGACGACGCCGAGGTTGGAGATGACCTTCACGTTCTCGCTCTCGATCCGGAGCGCCTTCTCCAGCTCGGCCCGCGCCCCGTCGAGGTCCCCGAGTTCCATGAGGCAGATGGCGAGCTCATTGTGGGTATCGCAGCCGTCGCCGCCGAGCTCCAAGGCCTCGCGGAAACTTGCGGCGGCGTCCTCCCAGCGTTCGAGGCGCCGGAGGCCCCAACCGAGGATGAACCAGCCGTTCCACACGCGCGGGTGGCGCTCCAGGAAGTCGCGCGCCTTCTCGATGCCGCGCTCCTCCTCCCCGAGGCGGATGAAGTCGTACGCCTCGCGGAAGATGGCGTCGTCGAGGTCCCTGCTCTCTATCTCCTTGATGATCTTGGCTGCCCGCGCCTTCTTCTTGGGGTCGTCGGCGAGCGGAATGTAGCGGGCGAAGCAGTCCTTGGCCTTGTCGAAGCCGCTCCGCTTCATGAAGAAGAAGCCGGCGTTGAAGAGCGCGTCGGGGAAGGGCGGGTCGAAGGCGAGGGCGGCCTTGTAGGCCTGGAACGCCAGGTCGGCGTCCTTCTCGGCCTCCGCCTCCCTACCGGCGCGTTCGTGGGCGTCGGACCGTTCTTCCAGTACGAGCGCCGTATTGAGGGCGACCGTGGGCGAGGAGGGGAAGAGCCCGCGGAGCGCCGCGAGGATCTCCAGGGCGAGGCCGAAGTCTCCGTTGCGCGCCTTGAGGATGGCGGCCTCGGTGAATTCTCCCTGGATGTCGGGCTTGACCGCGAGCACGAAGCGCCGATAGTAGTCGGCGTCCTCCGCCTCGGGGTCCCGCGCGACGACCTTGATCATGCCGGAGAGGATCATCTCCCAGGACAGGTTTTCCAGGTCGAGCTTGTCCGCGCCCGGCGGAATTTCGGCGGGGATGGGGATGGAGGGATCGATCTTGAATCCGTCGGCGGCGTGTTCGACGCGGCCGCGGAGCGAGTCGGGGACGGACAGGAAGACGATCCTGTCGTCGGCTTGGGTTCGTTTCATTCTGCTCCGGTTTTCGCGTCTTGAGAATCGGGACGGGGGTCGGCGCGGACTTGGCTGAGGTAGTCGTTGATGCGCAGCTTATAGCCCATGGGCAAGGTCGCCTCGTCGAAGTGGAGCGCGAGCGCGATGAGGTCCTTGCGCCCCTCCACGTCCTCGGCGCGGACGGTGCGTCCCTTGATGAGCACGCTCTCGCGCGGTTCCTCGAAGTCCAATCGGAGGGACGCTTCGCGCTCGACGAGGAATTTGGCGACGCCGACCATGATGATCTTGGCTCCCGAGAAGGAGATGTCGCGGAGGATGCAGCGCCGGGGAACTCCCTGGATGAAGACGGCCGTCTCCTTCGCGACCAGGTGGAGCTTCCGCGTCGCGTCCACGGTGAGCAGGATGCGCTCCTCGCGGCGCTTCGCGGAGTTGATGTTCGCGTCCAGGAGGCGTCCCATGATCTCGATGAGGTCGTCCGGCGGACGCTGCGTGAAGGTCATGGTGAGCATCGCGATATCCGGGGACCCGCCGTACGGCGCGTAGCCGGCGGTGCGCGCGGAGACGAAGAACATGAAGGGATCGATCTTGTCCGATTCCTTGAAGCTGTACCGAAGGCTGACCAGGTTGTTCGCGCGCTGGATCTTCTCGTAGAGGCCCGAACGGGCGTTCACGATGATCTTGGCTCCCTCGAAGGACGACGAGTAGATCACGCAAGGCCACGTCTCTCCGACGCACTTCAAGTAGACTTGCTGCGCGACCAAGCCCGTCGCCTTGATCACCTCCTTGGTGAAGGTGACATCGATGTTCTTGTAGCGTTCGTAATATTTTCCGATCTGTTGACTGGTCGCGACACCCATGCGCGCCTACTATAGGCCAAACGGGCGGCATGCGTCAATGTTCACCATAATCCGGCGCCCCGCATTCGTCGGGCCGTTTCCCGGAGGTCGTATTCGACGCGGCGGAACTCCCAGGTACGGGAATCGGTATCGATGAGGCCATAGCGCGCCACGGCGCGGCGCTCGCTATCGGTGGAGTGGGCATCGGCCGCGTCCCGCGGGAAACCGACGCTCCCCGGATTGAGGAGCCAACGGCCGGCTCCCAGGTCCAGGCGGCTCCCCGCGGTCCCGTACGCGATCTCCAGGGCGTTCCTCCCTCCGGCGGCGCCGAGGGAGAAGGCCGAAGGTACGTGGGTGTGCCCGAAGAGGCACAGGGAGAAATCTCCGCCCGAGAACGCCTCGGCCGCGTCCTCCGCCGAGAGGATGTAGCCCCAGACGGGGGCGGCGGGGCTGCCGTGAGAGAAGAGGAGGCCCCACCTCTCGGTGATGGATGGGAGGCCGCGGAGGAAATCGAGGGTGGAATCGGAGATCCGGGAGCGGGTCCACTCCATGGCGGCCCGGGCGTGGGAGGAGAAATCCGAGACGCTCATGCGGCCGCAGGCTGCCAGATCGTGGTTCCCGCCGAGGATGACGTCGCAGGCTTCCCGCGCGCGTTCGACGACCTCGTCCGGGTCGGGGCCGTACCCCACGAGGTCTCCCAGGCAGACGCAGTGGTCGTAATCGCCCGCGCCGTCCTCGAGCACGGCCTCGAAAGCCGCGCGGTTCGCATGGATATCCGATACCACCAGCGCTCGCATAGCATATACACTGTATCGTATACTGGGCGGGGAGGAAAGCGGAAAAGCATGGCGCGCAAGACGACCCTATCGATCCCCGCCGCGCTCTCGGAGCGTTTTTCCGATGCGTGGAAACTGCTCTCGGAGACGACCGCGTTCTTGAGCCGCACCCCCGATTTCGCCCATTACGAACCGCAACTCCGCGCCTGGCGCGCGGCGCTCAATTCCGCCCGCACCGATATGGACTTGGCGCACCGGATCCGCGGCGAGCTCGTGGAGCTGCGCAAGGGCCTCCGCCTCCAGGGCTACGACCTGACCCTGGCCTCCCATGAACTGCGCTTCGAGGGGTTCCGCAACGACGCCTGCATCCGGGAAGGCTTCCGGCGGCTCGTGCTCTTCTTCGCCGAGAACGATCTGTACTGGCTCGCGGGCGAGGACAACCATATCGCGCTCGCCGAGTACCTGGAGTCGCGCCTGGATGCCTCCCCGAACGTGCGGGTCGTGGACCGGCACTACCTTTGGTACAAGCGGCAAGGCGGCGTCCTCACCCTCTCCGGTTCCGATACGGAAACCAAGGAGGATTTCGAGCGCCTCGTGGCCATCGGGGAGGCGAACAGCCTCCGCCTGCTCGCGAAGCTCAAGGGCCTCAAATAAAAAGGGCCGTCTACGAAGCGTTCGTAGACGGCCCTTTCCGCTTGCGGCGGGCCTCGGCCCGCGCCGGGAGGCTACTCGGCCTTCTTGGGCTTCGGCCAGAAGGCGATGATCAGGTAGAAGACCACCTGGACGATGAAGACGAAGCCGATGCCGGCGCCCATGAGGAAGAGCGCCTTGCCGATGTCGGTATAGTTCGAAAAGTCCATTACAGCACCCCCAAGAGGACGGGCACGAGGGCGAGGACGATGCCGCCCGCCATGACCGAGCCGATCTGGCCGGAAACGTTCGCGCCGACGGCCTGCATGATGATGAAGGTGTTCGGGTCTTCGGCGGTGGCCATCTTCTGGATGACGCGCGCGCTCATCGGGAAGGCGGAGATGCCGGCGGCGCCGACCATCGGGTTGATCTTATGCTTGCGGAAGAGGTTGAGGAACTTGGCGAAGAGGACGCCGCCCGCCGTATCGAACACGAAGGCGACGAGGCCCATGGCGAGGATCATGAGCGTCGTGGGATTCAGGAAGTCCTTGGCGTTCATCGAACCGCCGATCGTGATGCCGAGCAGGAGGGTGACGATGTTGGCCAGCTCGTTCTGGGCGGCGGCGGAAAGGCGATCGAGGACGCCGCATTCCTTGATGAGGTTGCCGAACATGAGCGAGCCGATGAGGGGCACCGACATGGGAGCCACGATGCCCGCGACGATGGACACGATGATGGGGAACGCGATGACGAGGGAGTTGGGGATGTCCTTCTCCACGGCGGTCATCTTGATCATGCGCTCTTTCTTGGTGGTGAGGGCCTTGATGACCGGCGGCTGGATGAGCGGCACGAGGGCCATGTAGGAGTACGCGGCCACGGAGATGGGGCCGAGGTACTGCTTGGCGAAACGGGTCGCCACGAAGATAGAGGTGGGGCCGTCCGCGGCGCCGATGATGCCGATCGCGCTCGCGACCTCGAGCAGACTGTTCGTGCCGGTGTCGATGATGCCGGGGAACGCGGTGCCGATGGCCACTACCGCGAGCAGGGTCGCGAATATGCCGAACTGGGCGGCGACGCCGAAGAACATCATGACCGGGTTCTTGAACATCGGCCGGAAGTCGCACATGGCGCCGACCGCGACGAAGATCAAGACCGGGAAGAGTTCATTCTGGATACCGCCTTGGAAAAGAACCTTGAGGAAGCCGAGGGCTCCCGCATGTTCCCACACGGTGCTCAGCGGAAGGTTCACGAGGATGGCTCCGAATCCGATCGGAAGGAGGAGCATCGGCTCGTATTCCTTCTTGACGGCGAGCCAGATGAGCACGCATCCGATGAGCATCATCACCGCCGATTGCCACGTGAGCGATGTGAATACGATAAAAAGTTCTTGCATAATGGACCGATAGTACCATACGTTCAGGTGCAGTACAATATGGAAATGATTTCTGTCCGCGGTCGCCGAGCGCGCCCATCGACCCTTCTCGCCGTCCTCGCCCTGTCGTTCGCCTCCTGCGCGAGCGGCCCCGCGCCCGCGGGACCGCCCCCCGCCGCCGGCCCGTCCGCCGCCGCGGCCGTACCT
>JAEXTK010000296.1 GCA_023406985.1 Spirochaetota bacterium
GGAGGAGGCCGAGGCAGCGCGCGAGGTCCGCGGCGGCTCCGGTCGCCGGCGTCGCGGTTTGGGCGCTCCGCGGGGCCAGGACGATCCAAGGCTTCGATGCGTCGAATGCAAGCATGGCCCGATTGTACACCAGGTCCCTCGTTTCGGTACAAATGTACGGACGCCCTCCGCGGACTCGGTGTATACTCTCCGCCGAGGCAGCGCATGGTGAGCAATCCCTTGAAAGAGAACCTGAATCCCCCGCTCTCCGGGGGCGGAGGCGGCGATCACGAGAACGACCTGTTCGACGTGGCGATCATCGGCTGCGGCGTGTCGGGGGCGAACATCGCCCGGCGGCTCTCCGCCTATAAGCTGCGTACGGCCGTGCTGGAGAAGGCCGCCGACGTGTCCTTCGGCACTTCCAAGGCGAATTCCGGCATCGTGCACGGCGGCTTCCACCACAACCGCAAGTACCTGAAGGCCCGCCTGGAGATCCAGGGCGCCCTCATGTTCGACCGGCT
Source organism: Spirochaetota bacterium (assembly GCA_023406985.1). Taxonomy (GTDB): domain Bacteria; phylum Spirochaetota; class Spirochaetia; order Treponematales; family Breznakiellaceae; genus JAEXTK01. Next base: position 501 of record JAEXTK010000296.1, read on the forward strand.
CCGCCAGGAGCTCGACTTCCCCTTCAAGCGGTGCGGCATCCTGGTCGCGGCCCTCCACGAGGACGAGATGAAGGCCGTGGAGCACCTCTACCTCCAGGGCGTGGAGAACGGGGTCATCGGCATCGAGATGTGCTCGCGCGAGCGGATCCTGGAGCTCGAGCCGAAGCTCTCGCCGGATACGGTCGGCGGCCTGTACGCTCCCGGCGGCGGGATCGTGGAGCCGTATCGCTTCGTGTTCGCCCTCGTCGAGTCGGCGATGAAGAACGGCGTGAAGTTCTTCACGGATTACAAGGTCGAGGCGGCCTCCTGGGACAACGCGCGCATGCGGTGGACGGTGCGGGCCGCCGATGGCCGGTCGATCCGCGCGCGCTACGTCGTGAACGCGGCCGGCCTCTTCGCCGACGAGGTGTCCAAGGTGTTCGCCGCCGAGAATTTCGCCATCAAGGCGCGCAAGGGCGAGTATTACCTGCTCGATCGGCTGACCAAGGCGCGGCCCGAGCGCGTCGTCTTCCCGGTGCCGACCGCGGTCTCCAAGGGCATGCTCGTCATCCCGACGGTGGAGGGGACGGTCCTCATCGGCCCCACCGCCGACGCGAGCGAGGACAAGGAAGACCTTTCCACCACCGCGGAACGGCTGGAACAGATCCTCGACTCGGGACGCAAGATGATTCCGGCCCTGAGCCGCAACGACGTCATCACGAGCTTCGCGGGCCTGCGGCCCTGCTTGGACGAGGACTTCTACATCGAGCCCTCCAAGATATCCCCCGCCTTCATCCAGGTCGCGGGCATCCAGTCCCCGGGCCTCACCGCCTCGCCGGCCATCGGCGAGTACGTGAAGGACCTCCTCAAGGGCATCGGCCTGGAGCTCACCGAGAAGCCGGACTGGGACCCCCTCGTGGCGCGGCGGCCGCGCGGCCGCGACCTCTCGCCCTTCGAACTGGACGCGCTCATCGCCAAAGACGGGGCTTGGGGCAACATCGTCTGCCGTTGCGAGAACGTCACCGAGGCCGAGATCGTGGAGGCGATCCGCCTGGGTCACGTCACGTTGGACGGCATCAAGTACTTCACCCGCGCGCAGATGGGCCGCTGCCAAGGCGGCTTCTGCACCTACAAGATCATCAAGATCATCATGCGCGAGACGGGCCTCTCCTGGGACGCGATCACCAAGCACGGCGGGGAGAGCCGGGTCCTGGAGGGCGAGCTATGAAAGAACTCCGCTACGACGCCGTCGTCATCGGCGCGGGCGCCGCGGGTATGGCCGCGGCCCTGGAAATCGACGCGGCGGGTTTCTCCTGCGCGGTGGTGGAGCGCGAGGACCAGCTCGGCGGCATCCTCCTCCAGTGCATCCACAACGGCTTCGGCCTCCACGAATTCAAGGAAGAGCTCACCGGTCCCGAATTCGCCGCCCGCTTCGCGGAAAAGCTCGCGGCCTCCAAGGTCGCCATCTACCTCGGGACGACGGTCACCTCGATCAGGACGAACGGATTCGACGGCGCCGCTCCCGGCGCCGCGGGCGCGGCCGGTGCCTACAAGGAGATCTACTGCGCCTCGCCGGACCACGGCGTGCTCCGCATCCTCTGCCGGGCGGTGGTCCTGGCCATGGGCTGCCGCGAGCGCAACCGCGGCAACGTCCGCATTCCCGGCGCGCGGCCCGCGGGCATCTTCACGGCCGGGCTCGCCCAGCGCCTCGTCAACATCGAGGGCTACGTGCCGGGCAAGAAGGTCGTCATCATCGGCTCGGGCGACATCGGCCTCATCATGGCCCGCCGCATGAGCTGGATCGGCTGCCAGGTCCAGGCCGTCGTGGAGATCATGCCGTACCCCTCGGGCCTCACGCGGAACATCGTCCAGTGCCTCCACGACTTCGGCATCCCGCTCCACCTCTCCTGCCAGACGACCAACATCTTCGGGAAGGACCGGGTGGAGGGGATCGAGGTGACCCCCATGGAGAACGGGGCCCTGGTCAAGGAGAAGGCCTTCCGCATCGATTGCGACACGGTCCTGCTGTCGGTGGGCCTCGTGCCCGAGAACGAACTCTCCAAAGAGGCCGGCGTCGAGCTCAACGCGATGACGAACGGCCCCCTGGTCGATTCGACCCTCATGACGAACGTCGAGGGCGTCTTCGCCTGCGGCAACGTGCTCCACGTCCACGACCTCGTGGACTGGGTGGCGGAAGAATCCCGCTTCGCCGGCCGCCGGGCCGCGGAGTGGCTCAAGGGCGACCGCGCGGCGAAGCAGCTCAGGGTCAAGGCCGGTTCCAACGTGCGCTACGCGAACCCCGGCAAGCTCGACCCGACGCGGGAGAACAAGGTGTATCTCCGCACGCTCGTGGTCAAGAACGACGCGGTGCTGGAGCTCCGGGCGGACAACCGGGTCGTCCGGTCGATCAAGAAGGGCCACGTCCAGCCTTCGGAGATGATCACGCTGTCCGTGGGGCCCAAGGACCTGGACGGGCTCTCCGCCGACGCGGTCGTCGAACTCGCGATCGTGTAGGGCCGCTGAGGAGGAACGTCTATGCGAGAATTGACCTGCATCGTATGCCCCATCGGTTGTCGCCTCTCGGTGGAGGATGCCGCGGACGGCGAGCTCCAGGTGACGGGTAACCGTTGTCCCCGCGGCGCGGCCTACGCCGTGGAGGAGATCCGCTCCCCCAAGCGCGTGGTCACCGCCACCTGCCGCCTCGGCGCGGCCGCCTCCTGCGGCGACGGGAGCGCGGACGAGGGTGCGGCGGAAGCCGCGGGCGCGGCTGCCCTGAGCGCGCGCCTCCATCGGCACGGCCTCTGCGAGCCGCGCCGCCTACCCGTGAAATCGAGCGCCCCCTGTCCGAAGGACCGCATCGGCGAGCTCCTCGCGGACATCTACGCCGCCGAGGTAGCGCCTCCCGTGAAGAGCGGCGACGTGGTCATCCCGAACTGGAAGGGGACGGGGATCGACGTGGTGGCCGTGCGGGCATTAGACTAAGGCCATGGCGATATCCACGAACGACCCGGCGGTTTTTTGGGCCGAGTACGAGAGAGAAATCGGCGAGAAGGTGATCGCCCATGCCCTGGGCCGCTATCTCACGGGCTGGGACGAGTTCCCCGTGCCGCTCTGGGGGCTCCTCATCGCGACGGACGCGGGTTTCCGTTTCCATCACTTCCCCCACGAGGGGTGGATCCAAGCCATGTCGCGCCTCGCCGGAGGCGGCGGCGATTCCCCGGTGGAGAAGACCCTCTTCCTCCCCGCGTCCCGCATCCGCGCGGCGGAATTCCGCGCGGAGAAGTCTTGGCTGCGGAACCTCGTCTTCGCCCGGCCGCCGACCCTCGTGCTGCGCTACCTCCGCGAGGACGGCGGAGAAGGGCGCTTCATCGCGGAGTCGGACAAGTCCGCCGCGTCCGTCGCGGTCGCCCTCGCGGCGCTGCTTCCTACAACCTGATTATCCGGGCCCGGGTGAGCACCTCGGGCCCTTTTTCGGTCATGAGCACGTCGTTCTCCAGGCGGCAGCCGCCCTGGCCGACGTCGTAGAGGCCCGGCTCCAGGGTGAAGACCATCCCCGGCTGGAGTTTCCACTCGTTGTCCGCGCGGCTGCGGAGGGCCGGCGCCTCGTGCGCCTCGAGTCCGATGCCGTGCCCGAGGGCGTGCGGCATCGCCTTCTTCGCCTTTCCGAACGAGGCGTCCACCGCGAGCGCGATCTCGCGCGTGCCCACGCCCAGGCCGACCATGCCGAGCGCCGCGGCATAGGCCTTCTCCACGAGGTTGAGCATCCGCGTCTGCGTCCGCGTGAGCGGGCCCCGCGCGACGGTGATCGTCACGTCCGTGGTATAGCCGTGGAATTTCAGGCCGAAGTCGAGGATGGACAGGCCCGGGCCGCCGAAGGGATCGGAGGTGTAGGGCGGCACGGCGTGGATGCCGAAGCTCCGCCCCGGCCCGGCCGCGATGGTCTCGAAGCCGGTGCCCTCGCAGTCGCGGCTGCGGCCGGCCGCCTCTATGAAGAGGGCGACGTCGGTCTCCGTGCGGAGCCCGCCGGACTGGAATTCCGTCTCCAGGAGGGCGATGACCTCGTTCGTGATGCCGGCCGCCTCCCGGTAGATGCGGATCTCCTCCTCGTCCTTGATCGCCCGCCGTTCGGCGATCTCATCCGCGACGCCGCCCTCGCGGCAGAGCACGTCGTAGTCGGTCAGGCCCTCCACGTATTTGAGGAAGGAGGGGTAGGGGGTGACGGCGGGGATCTCCACGCGGGAGCCCGAGGGCAGTTTGAAGTGCTCGGCGACCGCGCGCGCGGTGCGGATCGGGTGGCGTTCGAATTCGACGTAGGGGATGATGCCGTCCACGTCGGCGAATATCTTGGCGATGTTGACGTCCCAGGGCACGAGGAGGGATTTCTTGTCCACCGAAAGGAAGAGGAGGGCGTCGCCGGGTTGTCCGGTGAGCCACCGCACGGCCGGATCGCGACGGCCCTCGGCGTCCTCCAACATGACGAGCGCGACCCCTTCGCGGGCCATCCAGTCGTAGATCAGCTCCCTGCGCTTTTCGTATGCGTTCATTGCACGAATATGCAGCCGCGGGCGGGGCGGAGGCAAGGGCCGCCGGGCCCGGTGACCGGCCCGGGGCGGCCCCGGCTCAGCGGGTCGCTTCGGCCAGGCACTCGCGGAAGGCCGCGGCCACGCGCTCGACGCGCTCCTCGTCTATCCAGTAGTGGGTGACGAAGCGGAAGGCCCCGCCTTCCGGGGGATTGATGAGGATGCCGCGCTCGGCCATGAGGGAGACGAGGCGGGCGGCGATCGCGGCTTCCGATGCGGCGGCGGCCTTGAAGAACACCATGTTGATCTCCACGGCCGCGGGATCCGCCGCGACGCCCGGGATGGCCGCGAGCTTGCCCGCCAAGAGTCGCGCGCGCCGGTGATCTTCGGCGACCCTCCCCGCCATCTCGGCGAGGGCGATGCGGCCCGCCGCGGCGAGGATGCCGGCCTGCCTGAGTCCGCCGCCCATCACCTTGCGTTTCCGTCGGGCCGCGGCGATGAAATCTGCGTCGCCCGCGAGCATCGAGCCGACGGGGGCGCAGAGGCCCTTGGACAGGCAGAACATGACGGAGGCCGCGCGGTCCGCGACCTCGCGGGCGCCGACGCCGAGGGCCGCGGCCGCGTTGAAGAGCCGGGCGCCGTCCAGGTGGACGGGGAGGCCGTGCCGATCGGCGACGGCCCTGACCGCGTCCATCGCGGCGAGCGGGACGACGCGGCCCGAGGAGTGGGCGTTCTCCAGGCAGATGAGGGAAGTGTCGGGGAAGTGGATATCCGTCCCGCGGATACGGTCCTCCACGGCGGCGGCGTCCAGGATCCCCGTGGGAGCCGCGACGGTCCGCGTCTGGACGCCGGCTATCGCGGCGGCCGCGCCGGCCTCGTGCTGGATGATGTGGCATTCCTCGCCGAGGATGACCTCGGTGCCCCGCGGGCACCAGGTGAAGAGGGCGAGCTGATTACCGAAGGTTCCCGAAGGAACGAAGAGCGCGGCCTCCTTCCCGACGATCGAGGCAGCCTTGGCCTCCAAGTCGTTCACCGTGGGGTCGTCTCCGTACACGTCGTCGCCGACGTCGGCCCTCGCCATGGCTTCCCGCATCGCGGGGGTCGGCCACGTCACCGTATCGCTGCGCAGGTCGATGCATTTCATGAGCGCGAGTGTAGCGGCGCCGCAAGAAAACGCCAAGCGGCCTTTTCATTGACCGGCCGGGGCGGCGCTTTTATTATTGAAGCGTGGAGACGGTCGCGCCCTTCCAGTACTACCTCTTCATCGCCTGCGCCGCCCTCTTCGGCACGGGGCTCCTCCTCGCCCTCATCCTGCCCTATCGCCGGAAAGCCACGGAGGCGGTCAAGGAGCTGCGGACCTTCCTGACGCTTTCCCTCGCCTACCTGGTCTGCAACACGCTCGAACTCGTCTCGGCGAGCGAAGGCGCCACCCTCTTTTTCGCGTCGTTGGGCTACGCCTTCATCGGCGGAATCCCGGTGGCGGTCTTCCTCTTCGCCGTGCGTTTTTCCGGGCACGACGCGCTCGCGGCTCGATTGCGGTTCCTCCAGTGGGTCATTCCCGTCGGACAACTGGCCGTGGTCTTCACCAACGGCGTTCACCATCTCCATTGGATCTCCTGGACCTTCGTCCGGATCGGCCCCTTCCTATCCATGCGCGCCACGGGCTACGGCCCCACGTTCTGGATCATGTACGTCTACCTCCAGGCGTTCGCGCTCGCGAGCATCGTACTGCTCTGCGTCGCGGCCGTGTCCCGGTCCCGCGCCTTCAACCGGCAGATGCTCATCGTCCTGGTCGGCGCCCTCATCCCCTGGGTCGGCAACGCCGTCTACGTGCTCCGCCTCATCCCCGATCTCCGCAAGGACTTCACCCCCATCTCCTACGCGATCTCCGCCATCCTGTTCGCCGTGGCCTCGTACTACGATCGCCTGTTCGGCCTGATCCCCATCGCGCGGAGCGCGCTCGTGGAAGTCCTGGCCGACCCGCTCATCGCGGTGGACGCCGACGGGCGGATCATCGATTCGAATCCCGCCGCCCGGGCCGTCTGCGCGCTCCCCCAGAACCCGACGGGGTCGCCGATCGAGTCGAATCCCTTCCTCTATTCGATAACGGAAACGCTGGTACGGACGGGAACGCCCATGACGGAGGCGAGCCCCGACGGGGATCGATGGTTCGAGGTGCGCGCGACGGACGTGCGCGCGGGCGATCGGACCCTCCGCCTCTTCTCCATGCGCGATATCACGGAGCGCCGCCGGCTCATGGAGGAGAAGAGCGAACTCATCGAACGCCTGTCCTCGGCCCTTTCGGACATCCGCACGCTCGAGGGCATCGTGCCGATCTGCGTGTCCTGCAAGAAGGTGCGCGATGACTCCGGCTACTGGGAGCAGGTGGAGAATTACGTCTCTTCGCATACCAAGGCAGAATTCAGCCACGGGATTTGCCCCGATTGCACCGCCCGGCTCTATCCGGAGCTCGACGTGAGCGAAAAGGACGGCCGCGGGTCCGCTCCGCAGGCCGGGCCTTGATCGGCGGATTGCGCGCGGCCGCGGAAGTCGGACTGCGCGTGCCGGCGCCGGCGCAGTACTACGCGTTCCTGGCCTGCGCCGCGATCCTCTTGGTCGCGCTCGTGCCGTTCGACTTCATGGTCACCCGCCGCCTCGCCGGACAGCCGGCCGCCCAAAACCTCAAGGCCCTGCGCTGGTACCTCCGCAGCGCCATCGCCTATCTCGCGGTCAATTCCTTGGAGGTGCTCGCACCCACCGTCGAATCGACCCTCTTCTTCATGCAGCTCTGCTATCTGTTCATCGTTTCCATCCCGCTGCGGCTCTTCTTCTTTTCCTTGAGCGTCACGGGCCGGTCCTCCTGGATCCCGCGCTCCCCCGCGCTCGTCTGGAGCCTCCCCGCCGTCGCCTTCGTCCTCGCGCTCACGAACCGATACCACCATCTCAACTGGCGCGAGCTCGCCTGGTTCGCCTCCGGCCCCTTCGTGCTGGTCCGCGCGGTGTCCTACGGTCCCTGGTTCTGGCTCATCTGGTCGACGATGGAGATCGCCGTCCTCGTCGGCTGCGGCCTGACCCTCGCTTCCGTGGTCGCGCACGGCCGGAACCCTAGCCGGCATTCGGCCCTCATCCTCGTCGGCACCCTCGTCCCCGTGGCGGCGAATGCCGTCTACGTGCTCCGCCTGATAGCCGGTTGGCAGAAGGATTTTTCCGCCGTCGCGTTCGGCGCGGCCGGGATACTCTTCGCCGTCGGCGTGCTCCGGGGCCGACTCTTCGACCTCGTGCCCATCGCGCGGCGGAAGCTGGTGGATGCCCTCGCCGATCCCCTCGTGGTGGTGGATAGGGCGGGCGCGGTCGTGGACGCGAATCCCGCCGCGCGGGCCGCCTTCGGTATCGTACCCGGACACGCGCGCGCGGACGCCGATCCCTTCCTCGCGACGCTCGAAGGGCTCCGCGCCGCGGACGCGGCCTTCGCCGCCGGCGGGACCGCGGAGTTGAGCCCCGACGGGGAACGGTGGTACGAGGTCCGGACGGCGGAAATTCGCCCCCGGAGCAGGCGGACGTTCCGCCTGTACGCCATGCGTGATATAACGGAGCGGCGGCGCCTCATGGACGAGAAGGACTCCCTCGCCGAGCGGCTTACCCGCGCGCTCGCGGAGGTCAAGACCATGCAGGGCATCGTCCCGATCTGCGCCTCGTGCAAGAAAGTCCGGGACGACCAGGGGTTCTGGCAGCAGGTGGAGAATTTCGTAGCTTCGCGCACGATGGCGGAATTCAGCCTCGGCCTTTGTCCGGATTGCCGCGAGCGGCTCTACCCGGATCACGAGACCGGCTAAACGGAAAGAGGAGGAACGCGATGATCGTCAGGCACAACCAAATGAAGATCGAACTCAAGGAAAAGATGCGGGGAGGGGAAGGGACCACGACCCTCATCCACTTCGTGGACGGGGCGACGATGAAGAACGCCCGCCTGCTTTCGGAGATCACGCTTCCCCCGGGCGCCTCCATCGGGGAGCACCGCCACGATTCGGAGACCGAGTACTACCTCATCCGGGAGGGGAAGGGCGTGGTCGTGGACGACGGGGCGGAGACTCCCGTCGGCCCGGGCGACTGCGTGGTCACCGGAGACGGGGCGAGCCACGCTATCATCAACACGGGGACCACGCCCCTGAAATTCATCGCGGTGATCATCACTTACTGACCATCATGTAGCTGTGCGAGTAGGGAAGCGCGAGGGCGGTGAGCTTCTTGCGCTTCTTGTCGCGCAGGAGGAAGGCCCCGAAGCCCGAAGTCGCCAGACAGGCCCCGATGATGCCCACGAAGGTATAGGGGTTGTTTTGGAAGGGCAGGTCCACGTTCATGCCGAAGAAACTGACCAAGAGGGTCGGGATCATGAGCACGATGGACACGATGGTGAGGCGCTTCATCACGATGTTGAGGTTGTTGGAGATGACGCTCGCGAAGGCGTCCATCATGCCCGTGAGGATCGACGAGTAGATGTTCGCCATCTCGATGGCCTGCTTGTTCTCCGTGAGCACATCCTCCAGGAGTTCGCTCTCGTCTTCCTTGAAGCGCATGAGCGGCGACTTCTGGAGCTTCTCCAGGAGCAGCTCGTTCGTCTTGAGGCTCGTGGTGAAGTAGACCAGGGACTTCTGGAGAGAGAGGAGCTGGATGAGTTCGTTGTTCTTGACGGACTTCTGCAGCTCCCGCTCGATCACCGCCGTCTTCTTGTTGAGATCCTTCAATGCGCGGAGATAGACGAAGGCGGCGCGGCCGAGCAGGTTGAGGACGAAGGCGCTCTTGTTGCGGATATTGAAATCCCGGATGCGGTTGCGCGCCAAATCATCCAAGGCGTCGCTCGTCCCCTGGCAGACCGTGACGATCTTGTCGGAGAAGAGCACGATGCCGAGGGGTAAGGTGAAGTAGGAAACTTCGAAGGTGGCGTCGTACACGGGGAGCCGGACGATGACGGCGGTATACGCGTCTTCTTTCTCGACGCGGGCCTGCTCGTCGGCGTCCATGATATCGGCGAGCAGCTCGCCCGCGATGCCGAATTCGGTCTCCAGGCGCGCGAGGTCGTTCTTGTCCACGTTGCGGGCGTCGACCCAGCAGTTGCGGACCACCGCGTCCGTCTCGACGAGGCCCTTCTCTCCCTGGCTGCGGATTACGATCATGTTGGTTCCTCCAAGAATGGCGCTTCCTGCGAGGAACCGTACGGCCGCTCAGGACCGCTCGGGATCGACCTCAGGAAGCGCTGCGATGATGATGGCTATATGGTAGGGGACACTACTGCCCCCGCCGTCCGTATCGGACATGGCGCTTCCTCCTTGTTGGGGTGTTCGGCCTTCGTAGGAAGGACGGTCGATCTCGGTACGCATTTCAATAACGGTTATAACAAAAAACTCCACTCGGCGCAAGCCGACCGCAGTGTCCCGAAGATTCGGGAAAAATCGATCGGGACCGCGAATAGCCGGGCGACGCCATTTGAACTCGTACCGAATGGCGACTAGAATGGAGCCGAGCGAAGATCGTGAAAAGCTTCTATGGCTGAAACAGCCCTGTATACCACGTACCTCGTACTCGCGGCTGTTTCGGCATCCTTGGTGGGACCCGTCGCCTTCTCGGTCCGTCGGCGAACGCGCGGGACCGCCCACGAGGCGCTCTCGTGGTGTCTCCTCGCCATCCTCTGGACCCTTCTTTCCAACATCTTCGAGATCCTCGCGCCCGACTTTCGCTCTACGCTCGCCTGGTCCTTCATCGGCTACGCGGGCCTCGTCATGATTCCGCCGACGGCCCTCCTCTTCGCCCTCGGCTATACGGGGAGGGAACGCCATGGCCGAGCCTTCCTGGTGTTCATCGTGCCGGTCGTCACCCTCGCGCTCCTCGCCACGAACGGCCTCCATCATCTCCACTGGGCTTCGGTCGCCTACCGGAGAGTCGGGCCCTACTCGGCCTTGTCCATCGCCTACGGGCCCTGGTTCTGGGTCCTCATCGTCCACCAGTACGCGCTCCTGATCGGCGGAGCCGCGATGGTGTCGGTGGATTTCTTCGCGTCGCGCCGGTTCTACTCCCTGCAGGCGCGCTGCGTGGTCTTCGGCGCGATCGCGCCCCTGGCCTTCAACGCCCTCTACATCTTCCGCTTGCTGCCCGGCGTTACGAAGGATTTCACTCCGGTCGCGTTCGCCCTCTCGGGCCTGGCCTTCGGTATCGGCGTTCGGCGGTACCGCCTCTTCGACCTCATGCCCGTGGCGTACCGCGCGGCCTTCGACGCCATGGCGGACCCGGTCTTCATCGTCGACGCGGGGGGCCGGCTCGTGGACATGAACGCCGCCGCCGGGATGGTCGGGCTCCGCCCGGACGACCTCGGACGGCCGGTCGCCGAGCTCCCCGCGGCGGGCGCGGCGATCCGCTCGGCGACGGAACCGACAGGAGGGCGCGCGCCTTCCGAGCTATCCCTGGATACCGCGGGCGGACCGCGCTGGTTCGAGGCGGTAGCGCGCACATTGGGCGCCGGTCCCGGCGCGCGTACGCTCTACGCCCTCCGGGACGTGACCGAGCGGCGCGCCATGTTCTTGGAAAAGAGCGAGCTCGTGGATAAATTGACGGCCGCGCTCGCGGAGATCAACGACCTCCGGGGCATCATCCCCGTCTGCGCCAAGTGCAAAAAAATGCGCGACGACGAAGGCTACTGGCAGCAATTGGAGGACTATCTTTCCAAACGCGCCGACCTGCGCTTCACCCACGGGCTCTGTCCCGAATGCGCCGCGCAGATCTTGTCGGAGTTGGAAGATCGCGGGGCGGTTTGATCGGCCTGAACATATATCTACATCATGTGAAAGGAATACTATGAAGTTCTCGCGAAAGATCCGATTGCTCTCCATGTCCGCCAATCTCGGCGCCGCGCTCCTCTATATCGGCTCCCTCGCGGTCATCTACGGTCCCTTCGCGGCCGTGCAGACCGTCGTCGGCCTCGCCTCCGCCCTCTACCTCGTGGTCTTCGTCCCCTACGCCTTCCTCGTGGCGGCCAAGGCGGCTCCGATCGATCGGATGCTCGGCGCCGCGCGTTCGGGCGGGCCGCTCGGGAGGGACGAATGCGCCGCGGTGGACGGCATCCATCTGCGGCTGTCCCGCGCCTGCGTCGCGGACCAGAACATCGCCGTATTCATCGCCTTCCTGATCGGGGATACGCTCTACGAGAAGTCGCCGGGCATCGTGCTCACCCTCACCTTCTGGCGGGAATACCTCGCCATCATGGCGCCGTTCCTGCTGTCGAGCGTCGTGCAGCTGCTCCTGTTCAGCCTGCTCTTCGCGCGCGTCCGGGCCGAACTCCGCGTGGAATCCCTTTCCGACGCGAACCGCTTCGGCATCGCGCGCAAGATCGTCATCACCGGCGTCTCCTTCGTCCTCCTCTCCATCTCCAACATGGTCGCCATAGCCCAACTCGCCCCGTCGTTCATGTACTACCATACCGGGATCACCATGCCGCGCCACCAATTCGGCACGTTGGGATCCAAGGAAGAGAAGGCCGCGGCGATCATCGCCATGATGGACGCGACCGACGCGTACCTGGATACCGTGCGCGCCTACGACGCGGAAATTCGCGCCTACCTCCGGTCCATGCCGGCCTCCGAGATACCCGACGCCTGGCTCGATACTTTCTATCTGGAAAAGCACTTCAAGAGTCCGCTGATCGGCGCGCTGGAGAAGGAGTCCGACAACGTCGTCAAGCGCGGGTTCCTCTACCTCCTCTGGGCGGTTCCCCTCTGCCTCGTCATTTTCCTGCTCCTGGCCTATCAGCTGCTCGCGCAGTTCAAGGACCTCATGCGGAGCATGGATGACATCGTCCTCCACCCGACGGACCTGGGGCGGCGGTTGCCCGTCGCGAGCATCGATGAAGTCGGCGTGCTCACGGATCGCTTCAACCGCGTCCTGGATCGCCGGGAGGAGGAGTTCGCCGAGATGCGCCGCCTATCCTCCGAGGTCCGCGGCTCGGGCGAACTCCTGGAGCGGGCCATCGGCGAGGTCTCGGCCTCCGTCGGCGCGCTCGTGGAGCGGGCGGAGGCATCCTACCGCACGTCGGCCGGCCAGCTCGCCCTCGTCCAGGAGGGCACCGGGCACTTCCTCCGCCTGAGCGAAGGCGAGGGCGCCCTCGACGCCTCCATCCGCGCGCAGAACGAGTCCATCGTGGACATGTCCCGCGCGATCGACGGGGTCATGCAGGAGATCGTGACGGTCGGCGGCAAGACCCGGGCCTCGGCCGGCATCAGCTCCCGCCTCCTCGCCGCTTCGCGGGAGGGGGACGCCTCCATACGCGAGAGCGCCCGATCGATGCAGGAGCTCAACGGCTCCACCCGCAGCGCCCTGGAAGCGCTGGCCGCCATGAGCGACATCGCGGAGAGGACCAACCTCCTCGCGATGAACGCGTCCATTGAGGCGGCCCATGCCGGCGCCGCGGGCCGCGGTTTCGCCGTGGTGGCCCAGGAGGTGCGCACATTGGCCGAGGCCTCCGCTACCGCGGTCCGTTCCGTAACCGGCATCATCAGCGCGATGATCGAGCGGATCGGCCGGAACGCCGAGTTCGAGGCCGCCGCGGCGCGGTCCTTCGCGGATATCCTCGCGGGGATAGAGGAAAACCACGCCTTGGCCGACGCCATCGCCGAGTCCATCGAGGTCCAGGCGCGGGAACTGGAATCGGTGCGCGGCGCGGGGACAGAGCTTCGCGATTCCGCTGCCCGCCTGGCCGAACTTTCCGACGAGCAGGGGAAACGGCGCGCTTCGGTGGAGGAAAATACGAAGCTGATGGGCGCGTCCTCCGGCACGCTCCGCGGGTCGGCCGAGAGCCAGCGGCATAGCGCCCTGGAGATCGGAGCGGCGGTGCGGGAACTGGAGAAGGTGGCGCAGACGAATCGCGCCACCGTGGAAGCGCTCCGCAAACTCACGGAGACGTACGAGGGGCCGGCCGTTTCCGACGCCGCTCCGGGAGGACGCGCGACGGAGGAGGTCGTGCAACCCCGCTAGGCTCGCGGCCTCGCCCGCGTGATGTTCTTTCCAGCCTTGACGACGAGCTTCGGCGCCTCGTGGTTCCAGATCGCTTCCCATTCGTTCTTCGCGTCCAGCACGACGAGGTTCGCGGCGTTTCCCTCGGCGAGGGCGAAATCCGCGATCCCGAGGGCCTCCGCCGCGTTGACGGTGACGAGGTCGTAGAGGATCTTGAGGTCGCCTGAGGAGGTCATCCCCATGAGGTGGGCGGCGAGGAAGGCGACCTCGAGCATGTTGCAGCGCCCGAAAGGGTAGTACGCGTCGGCGATGTCGTCCTGCCCGAGGGCGACGGAGACGCCGGCGGCGTAGAGGTCCTTCACGCGGGCGTAGAGCGGCCCGGTATGGGGATCGCTCACGAGGCCGATCTTGCCCCGTTTGAGCAAGTGCTCGATCTTCCGGTAGTACGGCTCGGGATACAGGGACATGGCCCGGCAGTGCTGGACCGTCACGCGGCCTTCCCACCCCTCCGCGATGGTCTTCTTCGCGACCATCTCCACCGTCCGGAGTCCGGGGTCTCCCGCGTCGTCCAGGAGCATCGAAACGTCCACGTCGTATTTCTTGGCGAGGGCGAACATACGGTCGATGTGGTCCAGGGCATCCTCGTCCGTGTACTCGATCCACGGGATGCCTCCGACGACGTCGGCGCCGAGCTCGAGCGCCCGCTCGACGTACTCCTCGGCGCCGGGGTCCCGGGCGATACCGTCCTGGGGAAAGGCGACGACCTGGAGGGTCACCCGATCCGCGTACTCTTCCCTGGCTTTGAGGAGCGCCTTGACGCCTTCGAGCCGGGCCTTCGTATCCGTGTCCGCGAAGGCCCGGATGTGGGTGTTGCCGAACCTGACGGCCAGATCGAGGGCCTTCCTGACGTTGGCGATGATCCACCGCTCGTCGTAGTCCTCCTTGACCTTGGAGGCCTGCTCGATGGCCGTCATGGCGGCGCCCATGGAGCCGCCCGTATACGAGGCCAACGCGGCGGCGCCCGCGCGCTCCAGCGTGTACGCCTTATCCAGGTGCAGGTGGCCGTTGACGAAGGATTCGGTCACGAGGGATCCTTCCGCATCGAAGACCTCCCGCGCCGCGCCCGCGATATGCGGTCCGATTCTGGCTACCCGGCCGTCGGCCACGGCGATATCGACCGTCCGGGCGAGCGAATTCCGCATGGTTCCGTTTTTGATCAGGATGTCGTAAGCCATCTCCGCCTCCGGTCGTCTGGGCCCTAGGACTTCCGCGCGCCTTCCCGCGCGCGCGTTCGGGTAGCAAAGGGGGCCGGGGGG
>JAEXTK010000302.1 GCA_023406985.1 Spirochaetota bacterium
CCGAGGCCCAGACCGCGCCGGCCGCCTCTTCCAGGGCGCGGGCCCGTTCGGCGGTCGGCCGACCGGCCGTCGCGGCGAGGCTCCGTATCACGGCCGCGCCGCCGTCCTCGCCTTCGCCGAAATAGACCGCGTCGAAGAAGGCGTCCCCGTCGGGAAAGATCGCGCCTTGGGCGGCGAGGGCCGATGAACCTCCGAGCACGAAAAGGGGCCACGGGCGGCCCGCGGGCGGCGCCGCGCGGCGAGCGGAGGCCCGGCAAGGTATCCCCGATCGGAGGAGGAGGGCCGGGAGGTTCGCGAGTTCCAGGGCGTAGGAACAGGAGACGAGGACGGCGTCGAATTCGTCCGCCGTGCGCCGGGAGACCGCGCCGGAAAGCCAGGGCAGGGAAGCCGCGTCCAGGCTCGCGCGGTCGGGCCGCGAGGGGAAGAACGCGAAATCGATGTAGGCGTCCCCTCCGAGGGTCGACCGGATGAGCCGGTGGAGGAAGAGGTGGGGCGTGGAGCGGTCCACGTCCCGCCAGGGGGAAAGCCGGACCACGAGGAAGCGCGCCGAAGCGGTCTCCCACGGCCGATTGTCCAGGAAGGCCGCTTGGCAGCGGGCGTAGAGGCTCCCCGCCTTGAGCCGCCCGCCGACGGCGGCGAAGGAGGGCGAAAGGTCAGCCACGATCCGGCGAGCGCGGCCGAGCGTCCCGCGCCTTCTTTTCGGCGCGCGGCGGGCGATATTCCACGAGGGTCTCCACGCTATCCTGGGCCTCCTCGTCCTCCGACGGATCGATGGGCTCGGGGGCGCGGATCTCTCCGCGGTAGAGCATCTTGGGATACACGACGATGCCGAGCTTCTTTTCCAGCGCGGCGAGGTGCGGCAATTCGACTTCATCGCCGATGGTGGCCATGATGCCTTTCCGCCCGGCCCGCGCGGTCCGGCCCGCCCGGTGCGCGTAGGCCTCGCCCGTCGCCGGTACGTCCAGCTCCACGACGTGGGTCACGTCGGCGATGTCGAGGCCGCGGGCCGCGAGATCGCTCGTGACGAGGACCGTGGCGCGCCCGGCGCGGAAGTCGTCCATGGCCTTCTTCCGCTCGACCTTGTCCATGTCGCCGTAGAGGCCGGTCGCGCTCACGCCGTGGTGACGGAGCTGGGAGACGACGTTGTTCACCTGGCCGCCGCGGTCGGTGAACACGAGGGTCTTCGTCGGTTTGGCCGCGGCGAGCAGGGACCGCAGCGCGGAGATTTTCCGGCGACCCTCGCTGAAGAAGGCCCAGTGCTCGATCATGGAGCGGAGCACGGTCGCGTCTTCCGCGTCCTCGCTGAGCGCGTCCTCGGCCAGGAAGGGCTTGATCCGATCCCGCGCCTTCTTCGGCAGCGTGGCCGAACAGGCGACGGTGACGCGTTCGGCCTTGAGCCTGCCGACGAGGGCCGAAGTCGTCTCCAGGAGCTCGTCCGCGGTGAGGCGGTCGGCCTCATCCAGCACGAGCCAGCGCACGGCGGAGAGCCGCAGCTTCCCCATGCGCTCCAGCTGCAGGATGCGCCCCGGCGTCCCGACGATCACCGACGGTCGGTCTCCCTTGAGTTTGTCGATCTGGCGGGTCATGTTCGCGTCCCCGGTGAGGAGGGCAGCCTTGACGCCGGTCAATGCGGAGCCGAGGAAGTCGACCTCGGCTTTGATCTGGGCGCTGAGCTCATAGGTGGGCGCGCAGACGAGGGCGGCCGGGCCCGATCCGCGCGGGCCGCCTTCGGTCGCTTGGCGCTCGATATCCTCCAGGATGGGGAGGAGGTAGGCGAAGGTTTTCCCCGTGCCCGTGGCCGACCGGAACGCCAGATCGCGGCCGGCCTTGAGGAGGGGAATGACCCGCTCCTGGATTTCCGTCGGTTCGCGTATCGAACGTTCCGCGAGCTTTTCTATCGATTGCCGGCATACGCCGATATCCGCAAAGGACTTCATGGGAGCAGTATGCCCGATTTCGGCCCGTTCGTCGAGGCCGGACCGCGCCCCGGCCTCCGCCGGTCCGCAGCGGCGCGGCCCCGCGCGGTCAGTCGGCGTCCCCCCCGCCCTCCGCGCCCGCAGGCGGGGCATCGCCCACATCGATGAAAAGCTCCGGCGCCTTGGCGAGGAGCAGCCGCGCCCGCTTCTGGGCGATGAGGGTCGCCAAGCGATTACCGGGCACCGCGTCGGGATCCACGGCGAGCGCCGCTTCCAGGAGGCGCTTGAATTCGGCGTAGTCCTGCCGCGGCACGGCTACGGCCGTCGCCAGCGAAACGTACGGGGAGGCCGACTTGCCCCCCGATTTCTCCACCGCGCGCGCGAAGTGCGCGAGCGCCTTCTCCCGGCTGCCGCCGAGGTCGGGCGGCAATCCGCCGTAGTAGGACACGTAGAAATCGTCTATGGCCCCCGAACCGTAATCGGGATCCAGGGAATAGGCCGCGGCCATGAGCGTTCGCGCTTCCCCGATGCGGGCACCGAGCGCGAAATCGAAGGGGTCCAGCGAGTAGGCGGCCAAGAGGGATGCCGCGCTCCAGTAGAGGAGGCCCGCGTCCTTCTTCTTGAAGCGAGCGAGGGCCGCTTCCGCGCCTTTCCGGTCGGCCGGCTTCGCGTTCGCGGGGCCGGCCGAGGTCCGCAGGACCGCGGAGATGCCCGGACTCCGGACCTCGAGCGCGCGGAACAGATACGCGGCGCCGCGCAGGTACAGCCGTTTCGCACGTTCGCGCTCCCGTTCCCGCCGCGCGAATTCCTCCGGGGGAAGGGCGTCAGCCTCCGCCTCCACGAAGGCGTTCGCGTACATGACGAAGGCGCTCCCCGTCGCGAGGTTCAAGGCCGCATGGTCGGGGACCTCGGCGAGGATCGATTCGTACAGCTTGAGCGCGAAGGGGAGGGCATCGCCGACGAGTTCGGGATCGTCGTCTCCGGTGAACACGGAGGACGAGCCGCCGCTCCCCGCCAGGACGTCGGCAACGGCGCGGGTGGCCATCCGGTTGATCGAACACGAGGACGCCGAAAGGGCCACGAGCGCGCATAGGAGGATCGACTTCGTTCCGCGTATGGAGCGGCTGGACGTAGGTGCCACGATTGTACCTCCGGTCCAGTGTACGGCCTCGGTAGCGCCCCGTCCAGCGAAACCCTTAAGTCAGGTCCTCCAGGCGATACGGCGTCTCCTGGTACACGTAGTTGAGCCAGTTGGAGAAGAAGAGGTGGGCATGCGCCCGCCAGCGGACCACGGGAGCCTTCGCGGGATCGTCGTCGGGATAGTAGTTCCGGGGCACCGCGATCGGGAGGCCCTTGGCGACGTCCCGGCGGTATTCCCGGTCGAGGGTGAGTGGATCGTACTCCAGATGGCCGGTCACGTAGATCTCGCGGCCTTCCCGCGCGCTCGCGATGAAGACCCCCGCCTCTTCGGATTCCGACTCGATGGTGAGCGCGGGGTGGGCGACGATGGCATCCCGGTCGCTCGTCGTGTGGCGGGACTGCGGCGCCAGGAACACGTCGTCGAAACCGCGGAAGAGGGGATTCCTCCGCTCGTTCACGGCGTGGGGGAAGATGCCGAAAAGCTTCGCGGGGAGCGGATTCTTGCCGATGCCGTACCGCCGGTAGAGGCCAGCCTGCGCGCCCCAACAGATATGGAGGCTGGACCAGACGTGGGAATCCGCGTAGTCCAGGACCGCCGCGAGCTCGTCCCAATAATCGACCTCTTCAAAGGGAAGGGTTTCCACGGGAGCCCCGGTCACGATGAGGCCGTCGAAGCGTTCGTGCATCACCTGGTCGAAGGTCACGTAGAAACGTTCCAAGTGCCCTTCGGGCGCGTTGCGGGACTCGTGGCTCCCCATGCGGAGCAGGGTGACGTCGACTTGGAGCGGCGTGTTGCCGAGGAGCCTGAGGAGTTGGACCTCCGTGTCCACGGTCGTGGGCATGAGGTTGACGATGGCGATGCGGAGGGGGCGGATATCCTGGTGTTCCGCCCGGTCCTCGGTCATGGCGAATACGTTCTCGGCGCGGAGGGCTTCGTAGGCGGGGAGCGCGGCGGGGATTTTGATCGGCATGGTCAGCTCCTTACTATCGTGGTCATGAATATGGTTCGTTTGGTCAATTTTGTGAAGGCGTTCGCGGAGGTTTTATCGGTGAATAAGTATCCATTCTTCGCAATATAACCGCATAATTATTGAATAAGCCGAAAGTTCGTGGTATCGTCGTGCGACGCACCGCGCAGATGCGTGTAATCAGCAAAGGAGGAACTATGTCTGTATCGTGTAAAGCCCTCAAGATACTTGTTCTCATCGCTGCGATCGCCTTCGTTCCCGTGCTCTCCTTCGCGGCCGCCCAGGCGGACGCGCCGGCCGCAGTCCAGGGAGGCAACCTGATTCTCGCGACGGGCGGCACGTCCGGCACCTACTATCCCTTCGGCGGCGCCATGGCCCAGATCTGGAACACGTCCATCGAAAAGATGAACGTCACCGCCCAGGCGACCGGCGCTTCCAAGGAAAACATCCGCTTGGTCGGCAAGGATGAGGCGGATCTCGCCATCGTCCAGAACGACGTCATGGATTACGCCATGAAGGGTATCGAGCTCTTCAACGGCGAAAAGGTCGAGGGTTTCCGCACCATCGCGACCCTGTATCCCGAAGTGGTGCAGATCGTGGCCGACCCCGCCGCCGGCATCAAGTCCATCGCGGACCTCAAGGGCAAGCGGGTCTCCGTCGGCGACGCCGGTTCCGGCGTGGAAGCGAACGCGAAGCAGATCTTGGAGGCCTACGGCATCACCTTCAACGACGTGAAGGCCGCCCATCTCTCCTTCAAGGAATCCGCCTCCGCGCTCAAGGATAAGCAGCTCGACGCGTTCTTCGTGACGGCGGGCGTCCCGAACGCCGCCATCCAGGAGATCTCCGCCCTTTCCCCGGTGCAGATCCTCTCCGTGGACGACGCCACGGCCGCGAAGCTCATCGAAAAATACAAATTCTATACGAAGGTCTCCATCCCCGCGGGAACCTACAAGGGCATGGACGCCGCGGCTTCCACCCTCGCGGTCAAGGCGACCCTCATCGTGCGCGACGATCTTTCCGAAGGCGTGGTCTACGCCCTCACCAAGGCCCTGTTCGAGAAGCAGGCCGAGCTCGCCTCCGCCCACGCGAAGGGCAAGGAGCTTTCCCTCAAGGGTGCCGTGGAAGGCGTTTCCGTGGACTTCCACCCCGGCGCCCTCAAGTACTATAAGGAGAAAGGCGTAAAGTAAGGCCTTCTCGGATGCGGACAGTCCTGACCGCGGCCGCGGCGCTCGTCGCCGTCGGCGTCCTGAGCGCTCCCGTCACGGGAGCGCTCGTCGTTCGGTCCGCCCGTTCGGGACACATCCTCGCGGCCCTGTCCGCGCGGAAGGGCGACATCGCCGAACTCGGGTATACCCATTCGGTGAACAAGGGGAAGGTCGTCGACCGGCTCAGGATCGGCGACGACGGAGCCCTCACGCTCGAGTCTTCGTTGTTCGAGTCGTTCGGCGCGGGCATGAGCGACGGCCTCGAGCCGTCGGTGCGTATGCGCCTCACGCCTGAGGGCGTCGAACTTGACGGACTCGATCGGCGTATCGGTTCTCTCGGCCTCGCGGTCGGCACCGTCGCCGACCACCGGCTCCGCGTTCGGGGGACGGAGCTCGTTCTCTCTGAGATTGCGGAGCCGGGGAGCTTCGTGGAAATTGAATACGGTAGGATAGCGTGCTTCCGCGCTCTCCTGGAAAGGATGCGGCATGAGCGACATTAAGACCGAGGATTTGCTCGCGGAGATCGATCGAGAATCGGCGTTCCGCCGACTCGCGGGAAAAGCCGCGATTATCGTATCGGTCATCGCGATCGGATTTACCCTATTTCAGTTGTACACCGCCTCGGTAGGGTTGTTGCCGGCGCGCCTGCAACGCGCCGTCCACCTCGGCTTCGTGCTCGTACTCGCGTACTTGCTCTATCCGGTCCGCCACAATCGCGGCGGCAAGTCGATTCCATGGTACGACGTCCTGCTCGCCCTCATGTCGATCGGCGTCATCGGCTACCTCGTGGTGAACCATCAGGCGCTGATCGAGCGCTCCGGCGCCTATCTGCCGATCGATTTCGTCGTCGGCATCATCGGCATCCTCCTCGTGCTGGAAGCCTGCCGGCGCGTAGTCGGCATACCCATCCTCGTGATCGCGATCGTATTCATGGCCTACGCCTACCTCGGCCCCTACATGCCCGGCTTCCTCAACCACCGCGGCTATCGGCCCGAGCGCATCGTGAGCCATCTCTTCTTCACGACCGAGGGAATACTCGGCATCCCGCTCGGCGTGAGCTCGACCTTCATCTTCCTCTTCATCCTCTTCGGCTGCTTCCTCGAGCGGACCGGCATCGGCAAGTTCTTCATCGACCTCGCCGACTCGGTGGCGGGCTTCGCCGCCGGCGGCCCCGCGAAGGTCGCCGTCATCACGAGCGCCCTGGAAGGCACGGTCTCGGGGAGCTCGGTCTCCAACACCGTGGGCTCCGGCTCCTTCACGATCCCCATGATGAAGAAACTCGGGTATAAGCCCGAGTTCGCCGCAGCCGTGGAGGCGGCCGCCTCCCCGGGCGGACAGATCATGCCGCCCATCAAGGGCGCCGCGGCCTTCCTCATGGCGGAGACGCTCGGCGTGCCCTACCTCGACGTGGCGAAAGCCGCGATCATCCCGGCCATCCTGTACTTTACGGGCATCTTCATTTCGGTGCACCTGGAGGCGAAGAAGCTCGGCCTCAAAGGCATGCCGAAGTCGGAGTTGCCGACGCTCTTCTCGGTCATCAAGGACCGGGGCCACCTCCTGCTCCCCCTCATCGCCATCGTCTACTTCTTGGCCGAGGGGTCCACGCCGATGCGCGCGGCCCTCTGGGGCATCGGTTTCTCCGTCTTCGCGAGCGTGATCCGTAAGAGCACGCGGATGTCCTTCCGCGACTTTGTGGAGGCCCTCGAGGCCGCCGGCCGCGGGGTGATCGGCGTGGCCATCGCCTGCGCGGTCGCCGGCATCATCGTCGGCGTGGTCACGCTGACGGGCCTCGGCCTCAAGATGGCCTCCGGCCTCGTGGCCATGGCCGGCGGGATCAAGATCCTCACGCTCTTCTTCACGATGATCGCCTCGCTCGTGCTCGGCATGGGCGTTCCCACCACCGCGAACTACCTCATCACCGCGACCATCACCGCGCCCGCGGTCGTGGCCCTCGGCGTGCCGGTCCTCGCCGCCCACATGTTCACCTTCTACTTCGGCATCGTCGCGGACATAACCCCGCCCGTGGCCTTGGCCGCCTACGCGGGCTCGGCGATCGCCAAGAGCAATCCGCTCAAAACCGGACTGACGGCCACGAAGCTCGCCATCGGGGCCTTCATCATCCCCTATATTTTCGTCTTCAATCCCGCGATGCTCCTCATAGACGTGACTCCGTTAGGCATCATCCAGATGGTCGTGACGAGCCTCATCGGCATGACGGCCATTGCCGCATGCACGGAAGGGTGGTTCTTCGGTAAGGCGAACGCGCTCGAGCGTATCCTGTTCCTCGCCGGCGGACTCCTCATGGTCGATCCCCGCGGCATCACCGACATCATCGGCATCGTCGTCCTGGCCGTACCGATCGTCGCTCAACTGCTGAAGCGCAGGGCTCAGAGGACTTCGGTCATCCCGCAGTGACGGACCTTGACCTCGGCTCCCCATAGCCTACACTGAAAAGGTGGGCAAACCGCTCGTTGACACGCTGAGAAAATTTACCGCCCCCGAATTCGTGTTCGGCTCGGGGGCGGCGTCCCTGGTCGGCGCCTATATCGCCAAATTCGGCGCGGCCCGGGTGTTGTTGGTCAGCGACCCGGGCGTGGCGGCCGCGGGTCACGCGTCGAGCGCGGCGGACCGTATCCGCGGAGCGGGCGTCGCGTGCGAGTCGTTCGAGGGCGTCACGCCCAACCCGCGGGACAAGGACGTGCGCACCGGCGCGCGCGAATACGCGCGGCACGGCTGCGACGCCATCGTCGCCGTCGGGGGCGGCAGCGTCATCGATTGCGCCAAGGCCATAGGCCTCATGGCCGCCAACGACCTCGACGTGCTCGATTTTGAAGGCGTGGACGCGGTCCCCCTTCCGGGCCCGCCGCTCGTCTGCGTGCCGACCACCGCGGGCACGGCGGCCGATATTTCCCAATTCGCCATCATCAACGCCACCATGCGGCGGACCAAGCTCGCCATCGTCTCCAAGAAGGCGATCCCGGACGCGGCCCTCATCGACCCGGACACCACGGTGACGATGGATGCGGAACTCACCGCCGCGACCGGTATGGACGCCCTCACGCACGCCATTGAAGCCTACGTTTCCACCGCCTCGTCCGCGGTCACCGACCTGCACGCACTCGAATCGATGCGCCTCGTGGCCGAATTCCTGAGCCGCGCGGTAGCCGACGGGGAAGACCGGGAGGCGCGGAACGGCATGATGCTCGCGAGCCTATTCGCCGGCCTCGCGTTCTCCAACGCCGGCCTCGGTATCGTCCACGCCCTCGCCCACGCGCTCGGCGGGGAGCTCGACCTGCCGCACGGCCTCTGCAACGCTTTGCTGCTGGAGAGCGCCATCGGCTTCAACTTCGACCACGCGGCGTCGCGGTACGGAACGGTCTTCCGCGCCCTGCAGGCCGGTTTCTCGCGGAGGAACGGCGGCGGCGCCGATCCTGAGGGGGCCCCGGAGACACCCGGTTCCCAGCGCTCCTCCCGCGCGGACCTCCTCGCCGCCCTGAAGCGCATCCGTCTTGAGGCGGGACTCGATCGAACTTTAGCGGATTTGGGGTTGTCGGCCGAAAAGCTTCCTTCCCTCGCGGCGAACGCGTATCGGGACCCCTGCCTGGCCACCAATCCGCGGTATCCATCCCTCGCTGATTTGGAGGCGATCTATGCGGGCTCGCTCTGACGCGCGGAAGCCGGCGCGCGAGCGGAGCGCGCTTTCCCCCGCGGGACGCATTCCGATCGTGTTCGTGATCGTCTGTTCGGCCGTGGCCATCGCCATAGAATTTTTCCTCTTCGCATCCTTGGGCCGCTCCTTCGCGACGGCCTACGAGGCCGAGCATCGGAATTCGTTGGTCCGCATGATGACCGTCGCGCGGTCCGCTATCGACCCGACGTTGCGGGCCCTGAAGCGCGGGGCGGTGTCGCGGGAAGCGGCGCTCGAAGAAGTCCGCGCGACCGTCCGGCGGATGATGTACGTGGACCGCTACGGGCCCAACTACGTGTTCATGAGTTCCTACGACGGCACCATGCTCGTCCAGCCGTACGACGTCGCGCGGGAGGGGACGAACCAATGGGACCTCCAGGACGAACGAGGCACCTATATCATCCGAGCCCTGACGGCCGCGGCCCTCCAAAAGCCGGAAGGATCCTTCGTGGTGTACTGGTTCTATCCGCCGGGGAAAAACCGCCAGGAACAGAAGACTTCCTACGTCATCGGCCTCCCGGAGCTCGGCGCGTACATCGGGACGGGCATGTACTCGCAGGCCCTCGCGCAGGAGACCGCCCGCATCCTGGACCGGGCGACCGCGAGCAGCATCCTGCTCATGGCGTTCACCGCCGCCCTCGCGGTGTTCGCCACGAGGACGATACTCGCGACCAATCGACGCCTCGTGGACGACGTGGAGCGCCTCTCCGCCGCGGAGGGAGCGCTCGAAGTCTCGGAACGTAACCTGCGCGTGCTCTTCGATTCCATCGAAGACGCGGTCCTGGTGCACGGCGAGGACGGGCGGATACTGGAGGCGAATGAGGGCGCGGTCCGGATGTACGGCGTGTCCGCGGAGGTCCTGAAAACGATGACGGCGGTCGACATCACCGACGGCGAGGACGCGGAGGCCAGGGTGGCCGAAGTCCTCGCGAACTACCGGGAGCGGGGGACGCTCCGCTTCGATTGGCGGGCCCGCCGGCGTTCGGACGGTTCCCGCTTCGACGTGGAGATCTACCTCACGAGCGGCGCGTGGTTCGGCAAGCCCGCGATGATCGCGGTCGTGCGCGACGTCACGGAGCGTAGGCGCACTGAACGGTCGTTGCGCGAGCGCACCGCGGAGCTCGAGCGCTTCGAGCGGCTCGTCGTCGGCCGGGAGCTCAAGATGATCGAACTCAAGCGCCGTCTCGCCGGCTTCACGAACGAGGCACCGGATGCCTGAGCGCGCCGGCGAGAGGCCGGATTGGGAAGGCATCCGCAGGCGCTTCATCGGGCTCGACGAGAGCCTATCCCCGAAAAGCTACTATCCGCTGCTCAAGGAGCGCCTAGGCGAGCTCGAGGAGATCAGGACGTATCAGGAGCAGCGATCTGCGGCCTTGGTCAACCTGCTCGAGGACTTGGAGGACGAGCGCCGCAAGGCCGAGGAAAGCGAGGCGCGCCTCAAGGCCGCCTTCGGCAATCTTCCGTTCGCCTTCTGGTCGGTGGACCGCGAGGGAAGGGTGCAGCTCGCCAACGAGATCGCGAGGAAACGGTACGGGCTGAGGATCGGCGGTTCCCTGGACGAGGCCGTGTCCTCGCGCCCAGCCGCGGCCGCCTTGCTCGAAGATTTCCGCGGCGCGCTCTCGGGGGAGGTGGAGCGCGTGGAGCGGCCCATGGCCGAGGGGCCCGCCGTACGGTGGCTCCAATCCATAGCGGCGCCCATCACCGTGGACGGCGAGGTGGCCGGCGTCCTCGGCGTCGACATCGACGTATCCCGGCTCAAGCGGGCCGAGGCCTCCCTCGAGCGACTCAACGAGGAACTGGAGTCCAAGGTGGCCGAGCGCACCGAACGCCTCGAGCGGAGCATCGAGGAGCTCAAGGATGCGCACGCGCGCCTCGTGATGTCGGAGAAGCTCGCGGCCTTCGGCCGGCTCACCGCCGGAGTGGCCCACGAACTCAATTCTCCGCTCGGGGCCCTCAAGTCATCGAGCGAGGTCCTGGAGAGCGCCGTCCGTTCGGCCTTATCCTCCGTGCCGGCCCTCATTGAGGACTTGGGCGAGGTTCCCTGGCCCCTCATGCGCGACTTCTTCGGCCGCGCGTTCGAGGAGGCCGCCAAATTGGACCGCGTCGCGGATCGGAAGGCCCGATCGCGGATCAGGGCGCGCCTCGCGGACCTGGGCGTAGACCAGCCGGATGCGGTGGCCGAAATAGTGGAGGAAGGCGGCACCGCGGAGCTATTCGAAGTCGTCGCGGAACGGTTCGGGGTCGCCGCGGCCGTCCGCATGGTACGGGCCGCGGAGGTCGGGGCCACGATCGTGCGTTCGGCGCGGATCATCCTCCACGCGACCGAACGGGCGGCCGCGGTGGTCAGGACGCTCAAGAATTTCGAAATGGTCGAGCGGAACCGCGGGGAGGAATCGATCGAATTGCTCGACGTGGACGAGGAGATCCGCGCTACGGTGGACCTGTTCCGCGCTCGGATGCGGGAGGACGTCGAGGTCTCCTGCTCATTCAACGCGGGCGCCCTCGTGGCCGCGAGCCGCAGCTCCCTCTCCCAAGTCTGGGCGAACCTCATCACCAACGCCCTCCAAGCCATGGAGTACGCGGGGGCGCTCGAGATCCGGACCGGAAACGACGGGACTTCGGTGTGGGCGGAGATCGCGGACTCCGGACCGGGCATACCGGAAGATATCCAGGACCGCATCTTCGATCCGTTCTTCACGACGAAACCGCTCGGCGAGGGAACGGGCTTCGGCCTCTTCACGGCCAAGCACGTGGTGGAACGGCTCGGAGGCCGGATAACCTTCCGCAGCCAAAGCGGCCGCACCGTCTTCCGCGTGAGCCTCCCCCTGGCTGAAGCGGAGGGGCGGCCATGAAGCGCGCGATCCTGTGCGTCGACGACGAGGCCCTCATCGTGCTTTCCCTCAAGCAAGAGCTCCGTAGCCATTACGGCGATCGTTTCATCTATGAGACCGCGCTCGGCGCCGAAGCGGCCCTGGAAACGATCGGGGACCTCAAGGCCGAGGGCGTGGAGGGCATCACGCTCATCACGGATTGGCTCATGCCCGGCATA
This sequence comes from Spirochaetota bacterium, assembly GCA_023406985.1. Lineage (GTDB taxonomy): Bacteria > Spirochaetota > Spirochaetia > Treponematales > Breznakiellaceae > JAEXTK01. The sequence continues at coordinate 11,967 of JAEXTK010000302.1, forward strand.
AAGGGCGACGCGCTCATCGACCTCGCGCGCGATCGCGATCCGGACATCTACGCGGTGATCATCACGGGCCACGCCGACGTCGAGAGCCTCGATCGGCTCAGGGCCGGCGGTTCCCTCGTCGCGGTCCTCATGAAGCCGTGGAGCCGGACCGAGCTCATCGCCGCCGTGGAGGCCTGCCTCAGAGCCGCGACCGCCTGACGCCGATGACGGAGGAGACGGTGACCGCCGCGAGGATCACGGCGCCGCCGGCTATGGAGGACGCCGCCGGCCGTTCTCCGGTCGCGAGCAGGACCCAGACCGGATTCAAGACCGGTTCGATGACCGCGGCGAGCATGGCCTGGACGGCGCTGACGCGGCGGATGCCGTAGGCGAAGAGGAGCGAGGCGATCCCTATCTGGAGGACTCCCAACGTGAGGACCGCGGCGGCCGCGCCCGCGGTGACGGTCGGGGGATGAACGAAGGCGAAGGGGAGCCCGACGGCCGCGGTCAGGAGATGGGAGAGGAGGATGGAATCCTCCGGCCGTCCGTCCTTCTGCATGCGCATGAACACGGAGTAGGACCCGAAGGTGAGGCCCGAAATCACCGCGACGCTGTCGCCGACGAACGACACGGCGGTGAGTCCGTCCTTGAAGAAGAGTAGGAGGCCGCAGAGTATGGCGACGAGGGCGCCCCAGTGCTCGGCGCGCGGTTTTTCCTTCACCAGTATCCAACCGAGCAGGGCCGCGTAGACCGGGGCCGCGTACTGGAGGAGGATGGCGTTGGCCGAAGAGGTGAGCTTGTTCGCGGTCACGAACAGCAGCATGGTCGCCGCGTTCGCGAAAGCCGCCCCCCAGAGCGCGAACCGGTCCTCCCCCGTGCGCCGGGGGGCGGCGGAGGCGCCTCCCCGGCCCGGGGCGAAGGCGCGCGCGGCGAGCATGAAGAGCGCGGCCACGAGGCTCCGCCCCCCCGCGATGATCATGGGATGCCAGTCCACGAGCTTGATGAAGAGACCGCCGATGCTCCACAGGGTCGCGCACGCGATGATCGCGGCGAGCCCCTTCGTTGTCCTGTCCATGGTTCCTCCGGAGAGTCCGTCGATCCTACCGGAATAGGCGTCCTTTCGCAATCAAGCGCGGCCGGAATCCGGCCGATAGTAGTCTTGGAGGAACACCCTTGATCAGAGGTTGGTATACGGGCGCGAGCGGCATGACCGCGCAACAGTGGCGACTGGACGCGGTGTCGAACAACCTGGCGAACGTGGACGTGGACGGCTACAAGAAAGACACCGCGGTGCACAAGGCCTTCCCCGAACTCCTCATGCGCCGCCTGAACGACGACGGGGTGTACCGCCATCCCTTCGGGTCCGCGGACGCGGCGCCCATCGTCGGCAAGATCGGAACGGGCGTGGAGCTCAACGAGCTCTTCACCAGTTTCGAGCAGGGCGCCATGAAGGAGACCGAAAACGATTTCGATATCGCCCTGGACGGGAAGGGCTTCATGTCCGTCGCCACGCCGCAGGGCGAACGCTATACCCGCAACGGGTCCTTCCAGCTCGGCAAGGAAGGGTACCTGGAAACGAAGGAAGGCTACCCGGTACTCGGCGAGAACGGGCCGATCAAGGTGAAGGCCAACAACTTCATGGTGGACAAGGACGGCAAGGTCTGGGTAAACGCCGAGTACGCCGACGGCGATCCCACCCGCCTCGTATCCAAGGAAAACAACGCCTGGGGCCGGACCGTCCTCCTGGATACCCTCAAGATCGTGGAGTTCGACCTGGACCGGTACCTCGCCAAGCAGGGCTCGAGCCTCTACCGTTCCACCGACGTCTCGGGGGACGCGCGCGTGATCGAGGCCGGTAGGCGGCCCAAGGTGGTCCAGGGCTTCGTGGAGGCTTCCAACGTGAACCCCGTGACCGAGATGGTCCAGATGATCGAAGTGAACCGCGCCTACGAGGCGAACCAGAAAGTCGTCCAGGCCGAGGACTCCATGCTCGGCAAGCTCATCAATGAAGTCGTGCGCGTGTAGCGCCGGAGGAATGAATGGTTAGGAGCCTTTGGACCGGAGCTTCCGGCATGATCGGCCAGCAGGCCAACATCGATACGATCTCCAACAACCTCGCGAACGTCAACACGTCGGGCTTCAAGAAGATGCGGGCCGACTTCGAGGATCTGCTCTACCAGACGATCCGGACCGCGGGCACGCCCGCCACCGAGGACACGGTCACGCCGGTAGGCGTCCAGATGGGCCACGGCGTCAAGGTCGGAGCCACCCAGCGCATGTTCACCCAGGGTGCCCTGCAGAATACGGAGAACGTGACCGACCTGGCCATCCAGGGCGACGGGTTCTTCCGTATCCAGATGTACGACGGCAGCTACGCCTATAGCCGGGACGGGTCCTTCAAGATCGATTCCGACGGCAGGCTCGTCACCTCCAACGGGTACAAGGTCCTGCCGGACATCGTCTTGCCGGAGGGCTTCATCCCCGAGACCCTGACCGTCTCGGCCGACGGCCGCGTGTCGGTGAAGGTCCCCGGCCGCGACGATCCTATCCTCGTCGGCCAGATGGAACTCTACCGCTTCGCCAACCCCGTGGGCCTCACCGCCGTCGGCGAGAACCTCTACAAGCTCTCCAACGCCTCGGGCGATCCCATTCCCGGCCGGCCCGGCTTTGACGGCATGGGCAAGCTGGTCCACAAATTCTTGGAAATGTCGAACGTCTCGGTCGTGCGCGAGATGGTGAACCTCATCGTCGCGCAGCGGGCCTACGAGTTCAACTCCAAGACCATCCAGACGAGCGACAACATGCTCGGCATCGCGACCGGCCTCAAGCGCTGAACGGGTAGGGAGTGATCATGGACGTACGCGCCGTCGGTAGCCTGTACCTCAAGAATTCCGCGCTCGGCGGCAGCGCCTCCGCCCCCCCGCAGGGGGATGGCGGCTCCTCCTTCGACCGCCTCCTCCGGGCCGCGTCCAAGGCGGGGCAGGCCGGCGACCCCGAAGATGCCCGGGTCTCCCCGGTCCCGACCATCGGGCGGCCGCTCGGCGCGGCCGCCAATGCGGGCGCGAAAGACGCGACCCACGCCGCCAAGCACCGGGTGACCATCGACCGAACGGACAAGCTCTACGAGCAGTGCCGCGAACTGGAAGGTTTCGTCATCAAGAACCTCCTCGAGGGAATGCGGAAGACGGTGCAGAAATCGGGCCTCATGGACGGCGGCTTCGCCGGCGACATGTACGAGGATATGCTCTACGACGAGTACGCGGCGAGCCTCTCCAAAACCGCGGGTTTCGGACTCGCGGATCAAGCCTACCTGGAGCTCAAGGGCGGCCGCGGCCGCGCCTAGGCGACTAAATTCCCTGGAAAAGGAACCACGCGGCGATGAGCTTCACGCTCGCGAGGAGGCCGCTCGCTTCCAGAACCGCGAGCGTGAGGAACGCCGCCGCGAGACCGAAGGCGATTGCGCGGCGTCCGATCGCCCGGCGCGCATCCTCTGCGTCCGCGGCCGCGGGATACCGGAGCGGCCGGAGTGCCGAGACGAGCGCGATCGCGCCGTAGAAGACGGCGAAGCCGACGCGCGCGATGAGCGCTCCCGTTCCCGATAGCTCGTCGAGCGCGTATCCCCAGCGGGCGAGCGTGCCGTTCAGCGCGCGGAAGTTGCCCGCGAGCATGGAAATGCCGATCAGGACGAGCAAGCCCCCCGAGGCGAATTTCACCTCCCTGAGGTGCCGCTTGAAGAACCGCAGGACGCCTTCGAGGCTCCCGAAGAAGAGGCCGGCCGCCAGGAAGGGCAGCGCGAGGCCGAGCGAATACACGCTGAGCAGGACCGCAGCCCGCTCGGGGGAACCCGAGCCGGCGAGGAAGAGTATCGAAGCGAGCATGGGGCCGACGCAGGGACTCCAGCCCGCGGCGAAAGCCGCGCCGAAAAAGAAGGCGGAAATCGATCCGGTGGGACGATCGCGGAAGTTGAAGCGGGCCTCGAGGTTTAGGATCTTCAAGAAATCGAAGGCGACGTTGAGGCCGAGCAGGATCACCGCGATACCCGCGATGAAGGAAATCGTCCGCGAAGCGCCGCCGATCATGGCCGCGGCGCCGGAGAGGATGAGGCCGAGGCCGACGAACACCGCGGAAAACCCGAGGACGAAGGCCAGGGACCTTCCGAAGATCCTGCGGCGTCCCCCCGTGGGGGCGGCGCGGACCGCGGCTACCGAGGTTCCGGCGAGCATCGCCAGATACGAGGGGACGAGCGGCAGTACGCAGGGCGACAAGAAGGACAGGAGTCCGGCGGCGAAGGCCGCGAGCGCGCCGCTTTCGGCATTCATTCTAACCGCGTCTCCATGAGGCCCTTGAGAATGGATAGCGCCTCTTCCGTGTCCCACGGCCGGCCGCCCACCACGCCGGCGATGGCGCGGCCCCTGCGGTCCAGGATGTACGTCGTCGGAATTCCCCGTCCCGCGAAGACCGCGGAGGTCCGTCCGTCGGGATCCAAGACGATCGGGAAGGAGTATGGATTCGACTTGAGGAATCCTTCGACCGTCGCCTTGGATTCTCCCACGGATACGGCATAGACCGCGAAATCCGCGCCGGAGAGTTCGTCGCTCATGCGCTGTATGGAAGGCATCTCCTCTCGGCAGGGAGGGCACCAGGTGGCCCAGAAATTGAGGAATACGTATTTACCTTCAAGGTCGGCGAGGGGGTGCAGGTTCCCGTCGAGGGCCGCCAGTTCCACGGGAGGGATCGGCTGCGGCTCGGGAAACACGGTGAGGCCGAGCCGCCCCAAGGCGCGGACCGCGCTGCCTTGAACGCTCGCCGAGGGCGCCGCGGCTTCCCGCACGACGGCCGCTTGAGCGCCCGGCGCGGGCCCGCTCGCCGCCTTCGGGGCGCAGGATGAAAGCGTGAGCACCGCGAGTAAGATCGCCGCCGTTCCTATCATTTGAATACCTCTATATATGAAGTATGCTAAGCATACCGCCTTTCCGCGAGAGGGGCAAGCGCGGTCCGGAATCACGTACCCATGATGTAGACGAGCGCGTTGTAGGCCGCGTGCGCCCAGGCGGGACCGTGGACGGACCGGTTACGCAGGTAGGCGAGGGAGAGGACGAAGGCGGCGATGGCGGCGTTGAGGACGCCCCAGGCGCCCTCGTAGACATGGCAGAGGGAGAACAGGAGGATGGAAACGGCGATGCTCTTCCGCGCGTCCAAGCCCGCTTCCTCCAGGCGGATGAAGAGGTAGGCGCGGAAGTAGGTCTCCTCAAGGTAGCCGGTAGCGGCGCATACGAGGACCATGGCGAGCCATTCCGGTAGGCCGCGCGGGGCCTCCACGAGGGGGCTCATCGGACTTCCGCGCACCAAAGCCGAAAGCGCGGAAAGCCCCATGGCGACGCCGACGAGGAGCGCGAAGGCTCCCACGGCGACTAGAGCGTCGGATTTGCGCGGGCGGGAGAAGCCCGATGCCGACGGCCGCCGATCCCGGAAAAGCAAGTACAGGACGAGCGCCGTCGCGGGGAAGTCATACAGGAGCGTGCGCGCCAGCTCGGAGGAAGCGTCGAAGGGAGAAAAGGGGAGACCCTCGCCCACGGGGGCGATGCCGGGCAGGAACAGCAACCAAAAGAGCAGCAGCGGTTCGATGAGGGTTCGGATACGGGGCTCCTTTTGACAGCGTTCGCGCGCTACGGTATAGTCTTCGTATACTAGCGCGGGCGATTGAGGAAACGCAAGGATGATGCTCTACGCACTGCTGATCATCGTTTCTCTGCTCGGCGTCCTCGCGGTCGTTTTCGCCGGCGCCAAGGAGCGGTCCGGCTATTCTTGGGTGCAGTTCTACGCCCGCGGCAAGGACGCGGGGTTCGCGCTCAAGGAGATCGAGCTGCTGCGCCAGGTCGCGAAGAAGGCCGACCTGGAGGATCCCGCGGCCCTCTTTTGGTCGGTCGCCCAACTCGATCAGTGCATCTCCGCGCTCCTGCGCAAGGCCCGGCTGACGGGCGCGGAGCGGACTGCGGAGACGCAGGATTTCCTCGCCAAGCTGTACGCGTACCGGAAGAAGATCGAATTCGATCAACCCCGGTACAAGAAGGGCCTCCAGCGATCCCGATCCATCTCCGAGTCCCAGGAACTCAAGGTCCTCGTCGAGGGGGTCGGCGTGTTTTTCGCGCGGGTCCTCGCCAATTCCGATCGCAGCCTGACGATTTCGCGCCCCGTCGGCGCGCATCAGCCGCCGGCGTTCTCCTGGAAAGGCCGCCGCATCGCCGTGTACTTCTACCGGCGCGATGACGCGGGCTACGTCTTCGACTCCACGGTACTCGACGAGGTCTCGGTGCGCTCGGGCTCGGCCCTGCAGATCGCCCATTCGGAGAACCTCTTCCGGGCCCAAAAGCGCCGCTCCGTGCGCACGAAGACGCAAATTTCCGCGTACCTGTACGTCGTCAAAGGGGAGCGCGGCTCGGAGCTCATCGAAGTCGATCCGGGCCTCCGCTGCATCGTCGAGGACCTCTCCGATACCGGTTGTTCCGTGAAGGTCGGCGGCCGCGCGCCGGCCGGCCTCCGCGTGAAGGTGCAGTTCGCCCTCGAGGGCGACCCGGTCGCCATGCCGGGCGTGGTCAGGTCTTCCGACTACACCGAGGAGAACAACCGGTCGCTGCTCCATATCGAGGCCGACCCGCTTTCGCTCGAAACCCGGAACCGTATCCTCGCGCTCGTATTCGGCGTAAACGCGAACGATGACCCCGGCGAAGATTTCTTCCGATTCGAAGAGGAGAAGCTCGGTCTCGCGGCGCAGGCCCGTTCCGAGGAGGCGCCGCATCCCGTGGAGGATGCGCCATCCGGTACGGAAGAGCCCGATTTTCCCGAGGAGAATCCAAGCGCGGAACTCGGTGGACCGGTAGAGGATACGGGAGGCAAGATATGATGAAACGCTACGGAGTCGTTCGCTGCGCGGTCGCCTGGTTCCTGGTTTTTTCGGGCGCCGCTCTCGCCGCCGCCCAAGACGCCGAGTCCGTGATCCTCTCGTACCAGCGGAATTTCGTGCGCTCCGGCATGGACGTGAAACTCGATATCCTGCGCCAAGCCCAGGAGGAGGACATCCCGGGGCTCGGACCGCTGTACGAATTGGCGCTGGAGTTCTCCTTGCAGAACGCTGAACTCCTGCGGGACGATCCCGCGCTCGTCGAACTCGCGACCCGTGCGTCCCGCGGGCTCGGCAAGACCGGCTATACGCGCGCCGTATCGACCCTATGGCGCGTCTTCATGGCATTCCGCGATTCCCGGCCGCGCATCGCGGTCCTCGCGTCCCTCTCCGTCCTCGGCCAAGGAGACGGGCAGATCGTGGAAAACTTGAACCAATACTTGGCCAACCAGAACAACGTCTACCGCGCGGGAATGGCGCCCGATGAGGAGACGCTCTCCGCGTGCATCGCGGCCCTCGCCGCGCTCGGCGACGGGTCCTCGTTCCCGGTGCTCTTCTCCACCATGATCGCGGGCTACCCGCAGCGGATAACGAACCAGGCCGCCGAAGCGCTCCGATCGATTCGCGGCGATTACAAGAAGTACCTGATCGACGTCATGCGGAAGAATCCGCCCGCCGAGAAATTGCTCGCCTTCAAGGCCGGCGCCGCCAACGAGTCCTTCAACGAGGCCGCGCGGGGAGAGCTTGCCGAGGCCGCCCTGGAAATAACCCTCGGACTCTATCCTACCGACCCCGCCGACCTCGAGGCGGTGCAGGAGCTCCGCTATTCCGCCGTGCTGGAGCTCACCGCGCAAAAGTGGACCCGCGCGACCTCGCTCGCGATCAAGCACTTTTATCGGGTACAGACGGATTACAGCGCGGGGTTGGCTCCGAAAAGCCGGTTCATAGAGGCCGTCGCCTGCCTCGGCGCCATGTCCAGCGGAGAGTCGGCGCAGGCCCTCTCCCTCCAGCTCGGTTTCCTCAACGCCGAGATGGAGAAGACGCATAATTTCGACGCGGACATCCTTTTCGCGGTCATCAACGCGCTCGGCGAGATCGGCGACAAGGTCGCGTTCGATTATCTGCTCTACATCGGCTACCTGCCGTATCCGGACGACGTCAAGGCGGCGGCGCGGGAAGCGCTCAACCGCCTCAAGTGGTGAGGAGGGGGCCGCCTCCGCCGATCCTCGCCGTCGCCCTCGGCGCCGCGACGTGTTTCTACGGTCTCGTCTTCTTGGAGCCAACGGGAGCGGTTCGGTCGTTGAGGCTTGAAGCGTCCCTCGTCCTCGCGGTCGTCGCC
>JAEXTK010000185.1 GCA_023406985.1 Spirochaetota bacterium
ACGCGGTCCTGCTTTCGGAGACTCCGGGGGGCGCGTGGAAGAACGAGGAACTCGCGGCCGCGGCCGCGCGGCTCCAGGGGGCATGGAAGCGCGCGGACGGGACCGACGGCGCGCTCTTGCCCGCGGACGCGGTGGCTTCGGGCGCCGCCACGACTTCGCGCACGATCTGCCGCTCGGAATCCGCGCCCGATACGGACGGCGCGGCCGATTGGTACGTGACCGTGACGAAGGGGGCCACGCCCGGGCGGGCGAACAACCCCGATCGCTACCGCAGCGAGGATTGAGGGCTTAGACGAGGTCCTTGAAGAGGTTCTCGATTTCGTGCTTGGGTACCGCCCCGACTTTCTGGCGGACCATCTTGCCCTCTTTGTAGACGAGGATGGTGGGGATGGAGACGATGTTGTGCTGGCCGGCGAGATCGCTTTCCTGGTCGACGTTGACCTTGGCCACCTTGAGCCGGCCCGCGTAGTCGGCGGCGAGCTGATCGATGGCCGGTCCGATCATCTTGCACGGCATGCACCATTCCGCCCAGAAGTCGATGAGGACCGGCACGGATGATTTCAGGACCTCCGCCTCGAAGTTTGCGGACGTCAACGTGATTTCTGCGCTCATGGCGTGCTCCTTTCGCTCGATTTGGGTACGACTATACTACACGAGCGGGAGAGAAAAGGCAAAGGTTCGCCGCCGTCGGGGACCGCCGCCGCTCGCCGCCTTCCTACCCTTGCTCCCCCGCCGGGGAATCGAATATACTGACCGACCTATGTTCCTTACATTTCTTCCGATCCTGTTCACGATGTTCGTCGTCGTCGATCCGTTCGGACTCGTGCCGATGTACATCGGACTGACCGCGCGCCTGGACGAAGCGGAGAAGGACCGGACCATTCGGAAAGCCGTAGTCACGGCCTTCCTCGTGCTTTCGCTCTTCATCGTCGGCGGCAAATGGGTGCTCGGCGCCCTCCGCGTCCATCCGGGTTCCTTCTTCATCGCGGGCGGCGTCATGCTCTTCATCGTCTCATTGGAGATGCTGTTCGGACAGCCCACCCGTTCCAAGGTGTCCGTCCAGGAGAATCCCGCGGAGGACGGCGAAGAGCGGACCTCCATCGCGGTGTTCCCCCTCGCCATTCCCATGTTGGCGGGCCCGGGCGCGATAACCTCCATACTCCTCTTCACGAGCTCGGACGCGCCGTTCCTGCCCACGGCCGCGATGCTCTTCGTTTCAGCGGCTTTGATCCTCGGCGTGGCCGCCGTCGCCATGAAGGCGTCCTCCCTCGTGCTCCGCACGCTCGGCCGCACCGGCGTGTCCGTCATCGAGCGCATCATGGGCCTGCTCCTCTCGGGACTCGCCGTCCAGTTCGTCTACGACGGGCTCGCGAAGCTCGGCATCATCGCGGGAGGCGCGGCATGAAGCGCACCGAACTCCTCGCGCCGGCGGGTTCTCCCGAGGCGCTCGACGCGGCGATAGGCGAAGGCGCCGACGCCGTATACCTCGGCCTCAAGAGCTTCAACGCGCGCCTACGCACCACGAATTTCGCGTATTCCCAGTTCGAGGCGGCCACGCGCGTCCTTCATCGGCAGGACAAGAAGATCTACGTGACGGTCAACACGGTCTTCGAGCAACGCGAAGCCGACCGCATGTACCAATTGCTCAAATACCTCGCGGGCGTGGGGCCCGACGGCATCATCGTCCAGGATTTCGGTACGGCGCGCATGGCGCGGGATTGCTTCCCTTCGCTGAAGCTCCACGCGTCCACGCAGATGAACGTCGCCTCGGCCAAGGGCGCGAACCTCCTGTCCAAGCACGGGTTTTCGCGCGTGGTGCTCGCGCGCGAACTCGACCTGGAGGAGTTGCGCGCGGTCCGCGAGAACACCTCGGTGGAACTGGAAGTCTTCGTCCACGGCGCCCTCTGCGTGAGCGCGTCGGGCCTCTGCCTCTATTCGAGCTATTTGGGCGGCAAGTCGGCCAACCGCGGCATGTGCACCCAGGCCTGCCGGCGACGCTATCGGGTGGGCAAGGACGGCGGCGACGGCGAGGCCAAAGACCGTTTCGACTTCGGGAGCGAGGAGGGCGCCTTCGCGGACGAGAAGCTCTCCGCCGACGACGAGGCGAGCGGCTACTTCTTCAGCCCCTCCGATCTCGCGCTCGTGAACAAGGTCCCCGAACTCGCCGATCTCGGCGTCTCGTCGTTCAAGATCGAGGGCCGCATGAAGAGCGCCGAGTACGTCGGCTCGGTCGTGGCCGCCTATCGCCGCGTCCTGGACAACCTGGACGGAGACCGCGAAAAGGCGGTCGCGGAGGCCCAGGCCATCCTCAGGAACGATTTCGCTCGCCCCAAGACCACCTTCTACTTCGACGGCGCCACGCCCGCGGCCTGGCTCGACCCGCGGCAATCCGGCGGCACGGGCATCCCGCTCGGCTCGCTCGAGAAGGTCCGGGGGCCGGAAGGGGAGCGCCGCGGCCTCGTACGGCCCGTGGGCGCGGCCCCGACCGAGGGCGATTCCGCCCGCTTCCACCGGGCGGACGACTCCGACCGGAAGTCGCTCAAGCTCGCCGCGGTGGAACGCGAGGGAGAGGACGGGTATTGGATCTCCGTGCCCGACGGCTTCTCGGCGGGCGACTCGGTCTACTTGATCCAGACGAGGGCCATGTCCAAGCGGTACCCGCGCGTGCTGCCGCACGACCTGGAGACCTTCCGCCGCATGCCCGGGAGGGACGCGGCGCCGCCTCCGCCGTCCGACCGGATGGAGAAGGTCGAGCGGGCCCTCTTCCCCGACGGCCTCTACGTGGCCGTCTCCCGCCCCGAGGACCTCTACGTCGTCCAGGCGGCGCGGCCGGTCCGCGTCCTCCTCTCCTATACGAAGGCCGTCGGCAAGCGGATCCTGGAGGGCGGGCAGCCGCCGCTCCCGTTCTCCAAGGGCGAGCTCATCCTCGTCCTCGACCCCTACTTCCCGCAGCGGGAGGACGCGCGCCTCGCCGAGGAGATTCCCCGGCTCATGGAGGCCGGCTACCGCCAATTCGTCGTGAACAACCTGGGCCACCTCGCCCTGTTCCGCGGAACGGACGCCAAGCTCATCGCCGGACCCTACCTGTACACCTTCAACGGCTGGGCCTACGCCTTCGTGAACGCGCTGGGGCTCTCCAACGTGATCACCCCGCTGGAGAACAACCGGCAGAATCTGGATCGCACGGTGGACGCGCAGCGGCGGCCGGGCACTTTCGTCACGGTCTTCGCGTATCCCGCCCTGTTCCGGATCCGGGCCGACCTATCCTCGATGTACGATTTCTCCGACTTCTCCGACGGCCGGGGGGAGAACTTCCAGCTCATCGGCGGCGAAGACGGATCGCTCGTGGTGCCGGAGAAGCCCTTCTCCATCGTGGACAAGCTGCCCTTCCTCAAGGAAGCCGGATTCTCCAAGTTCATCCTGGATTTTTCGGGGCCGCAGCTCAAGAAGCGGGATTACCGCGACGTGGTGGACGCGGCCAAGGCGGGCACGCCGCTCCCGTTCACGACGCGGTTCAACTGGAAGGACGGATTCTACGCCACCGCAGAGGGCTCGGCCGGCGGCCGGGCCCGCCGGCAGGACGAGGATGGACCGCGCGCCGGCAAGGCTCCCCAAGGCGGGAAGCCGCGCGGCGGGAAGGGCGGGCCGTCCCGCGGCGGGCGGCGCTAGGGGGCCCCCATGACCCTGTCCGAGCTATCCGACCGCCTCAGGCGTTCCCCTTCGCCGGATATCAACGGAAGGGACGAGTACCTCCAGACGGCGGTTCTCGCGCTCCTCGTCGGCGGTGACGATGATCTCCGCCTCGTGTTCGAGAAGCGGAACGCCAATATCCGCCAGGGCGGCGAAATCTGTTTCCCCGGCGGTCGATTCGACCCGGTCCACGACGCCTCCTTCCTGGACACCGCGCTCAGGGAGACGTCCGAGGAACTCGGCATCCCCGCCGCTTCCATCGAAGTCTTCGGCCCCCTGGACACCGTCCTGGCGCCCATGGGGACCATCGTGGAAGCCTTCGTCGGCCGCACGAGCGTGGCCCCCGAGCGCTTCGCCCCCAATCCGCATGAGGTGGAGACCGTCTTCACGGTACCGCTCTCTTATTTCCTTGAGGCGCGGCCGGAAGAATACGCCGCGGAAATACGGCTCTTCCCGAAGACGCGCGACCCCGCCACCGGGAGCGAGGAAGTCCTCTTCCCGGTGGAGGAGCTCGGCCTCCCGGAGCGCTATCGGGGTTCGTGGGGCGGCCGCCGGTCCAAGATTTACGTCTACCGCACCGACGGCGGCATCGTCTGGGGCCTGACCGCCCGCATCGTCATGGACCTCTGCCGCCGCCTTTCCTAGAATACGGGCGTCGCGGGGTATTCCTCCTCGGCCGCGAGGGCTTCCGCCGCCGCTCCCGAAGCGACGCCGGCCGCGACCGGCTCCGCGGGTTCCTCGTCGGATTCTTCCGCCGTATCCTTCTTGAACTCCGGACGGAATTCCACGTGCTCGGCCACGATCTTCACCTTGGATCGCGGCTTGCCCTCGTTGTCGTTCCACCGCTCCTGCTTGAGCCTGCCGACCACGCGCACCCCGCGCCCCTTGCGGCCGAGGCTGCCGCAGTTCTCGGCGAGCTTCGCCCACGTCTCCACGTCGAAAAAGCTCACCTCTTTCTCCAGGCCCGAATCCTGCTTGTAGAAGCGGTTCGAGGCCACGGAGAAGGTGCAGACGGGCGTACCCTTCGGCGTCGACTTGAACAGGGGATCACGCACCATGTTCCCTTCGATCAGGATCGAGTTCAGATTGTTCATATTGCCTCCCGGCCAAACGAATTCCGCCCCCGCACGGGGGGCGGTTCCTGTTCGGCCTCCGTACGGGGCGGGCGCGGCGGGCGCTTCTATCGAGGGGGGCTTTTCCGCGGACGCTACGATTTGAGGACGAGCTTCACCATGTAGAGCTGGATGTAGAGCCTGAGCGCGTCGCGCGCGGGCAGCTTCTGGAGCGCGGGCATTTCGGAAAGCGTGGCGGCGAGGGCGGCGATGCGTTCCTGGGTGAAGGCGGCCGCGCGGAGGACGCGGGCCGTCTTGCGCAGGTAGTCGCGGATGAGCGAATTGACGTCCTCGGTCAGGTTCGCCTTGGCGTTCGGTTCGATGATGCGGTTCCACCGGTCCGTGAGGTCGCCGAGGTAGCCGTCGAGCGACGAGCCGGAGGGGACGAGCCGTTTCTCGATTTCGCGCGCGGCTTTCTTGAGGGCGGCCTTGCGGGCCGCGGGGCTGGCGTCCTGTTTCGCCTGGGCGGCCTGAGGCGCTTCGGTCCCCGGCGCTTCCATCCGCTTCAGGGCGGGAGGCCGCGCGTTCTTGCCGTTTCCCAGCTTCCGGAAGAAGGCCATGATGCCGGAGAGGATGGGGATGGAATACCAGAAGGGGAGGAGCATGCGGACGTCGGTCAGCATGTCGCCGCGGGAGAGGAGGTAGAGTTCGCTCATCGGGGCGAGGGCGCCCTTGTAGAACAGCCTGCTGGCCTCAGGCACGCCGCCTTCCATGCCGTCCAATTCCTCATGGACGAGATAGAGCGTCTTTTCCTGCAAGAGGGCGGAGAGGACGGGCGCGACGCTCGCGGTGAGCTCGGTGAGCTCGGCCTCGTACGCCTCGTCGCTTTCCATGGACTTTTCCGACCGGTAATCCCCCATGAGCTTGTACCAGCGCTGCGTGAGGGTCGTCTTGACGCGCGGCCGCGATTCCCGGAGGAGTTTCATGCAGAGCGGCAGCATCTTGGACTTGCGCACGAACCAACGTTCGCCGCTGAGGCCGTGGACGGTGAGCAGCTCGGGCAACTTGTCGAGGCTTCCCGAGGTCGTCTTGGCCTTGAGATAGGCCTCGAGCGCCTCCCGCGAGTATTGGCCGAGCAGGGGCACGCCCTTGGTGTCGGTGAAGCGGGTGATATCGTCGAGGCTGTAGTAGAACGGCTGCTTGTCGAGCTGGAGCTCCAAGTTGCGGAAGGCCGTCTCGGCGTCCCGTTCTTTCTGGGCCTTGCCCTTGTAGTAGTTGTTGAAGATCTCGACCGTGTAGACGGCCTGGAGGGCCGCGATATCCTCGGGCAGCTTTTCGTTCTTCTTGTGGATGTCGCCCTTCACGAGGCTGGAGAAGTAGGCCCAGAATTGAAAGCTGAAGTCGCCCGCGTTCTCCAGATCGCTCATGGAGTCGCCGGGGCGCACCATGAGCTGCGCGAGGGTATCCTTGAGCTGTGATTCTTTGCCTTGGAAGGCCGGCGCGAGCTTGTGCTGCGCATAATCCTTATTGTTGTGGCTGCGCAGGTAGTGGCGGATCTTGAGCAGGGCGAGTTCCAGGAAGCGCTTCGGCAGCATCTCGGGAAGGATGAGCGCGTTGCCCGCCCCCTCGGGGAAGGCGAGCTTGATGATGGGTTGCGACGCATCCCCGCTTTCCCCGAGGAGGGCGGTGAAATCCGTATCGAAATGGACATTCCGCAGCTGCGCGGGCGGTACCACGATGTTGAGGCTGACCTCGTCCGGGAACGGCAGTTCCGGGGTCTCGTCCACGGTGCGGTAGGTCTGCTGCAAAAGGTCGACGTAGAATTGGGCAACCGAGACGAGGGCGCCGCGTTCGTCGGTGGAGACGGGGCATTTGCCCGATTCGGCCAACTTGGAAAGTTCGGCCCATACCTTCCGGCTCGTATCTTCCGCCCAAGGCGCGAGATCGGGCCGCTCGGCGGCATATCGTTTCGCGTACTTCTCCAGGAATGAGATGAAGACATCCACCGGAAAAGTCGAACTCCGGGTTCGATTCGCGTAGAACCGGATGATGGCGTACAGATCCGCAGCCTGGGTCATTCAGGAATAATAGCCGGATTCGGGCAAAATCGCAATTGAGCTGCCCATAATGCGGATTCGGGCGGGCCGAGGTCGATATAGTATCCGTGGCTTTTATGGAGGGCCTCAAAAAATGTGCGGAATAGTTGGGTACTGCGGTCCGAAGCGAGCGACGGGAATCCTGCTCGACGGCCTCAAGCGGCTGGAATATCGGGGGTACGATTCGGCCGGCATCGCGGTCCAGAACCAGGGCGCGCTCGAAGTGGCCAAGCGGACCGGCAAGATCCACGACCTCAAGGCGGTGGTTCCCTCGACCATGACGGGTTCCTGCGGCATCGGGCATACCCGGTGGGCGACCCACGGCGGCGTGACCGACGCGAACGCGCATCCCCATACCGATTCATCGGGCAAGATCGCGGTGGTCCACAACGGGATCGTGGAGAACTACACGCAATTGAAGGCCCGCCTGGAGGCCGAGGGCGTCGTCTTCCGGAGCGAGACCGACAGCGAGGTGATCGCCCACCTCATCGCCTACCACTACGAGGGCGACTTGGAGAAGGCCGTGCGGTCGGCGCTGCGCCAACTCAAGGGCACCTACGGCATCGCCGCCGTCCACGCGGACGAGCCGGACCGGATCGTCGGCGCGCGCTACGGCTCGCCGCTCGTCGTCGGCGTCGGAGACGGCGAGATGCTCCTCGCCTCGGACGTGACGGCCATGATCGCCCACACGAAGCAGGTCGTCTACATGGAGGACGGGGAGCTCGTTTCGATCACCCCCGACGGCTTCGTCATGACGGACCTCCAGGACAAGAAAGTCTCCCGTAAGGTGGACGAGGTCACCTGGGATATCGAATCGATCGAGAAGGAAGGCTTCTCCTGCTTTATGGAGAAGGAGATCTTCGAGCAGCCGGAATCCATCGCGCGCACCCTAAGCGGCCGGCTGGATCCGGAATACGCGACGGGCAAGCTCGGCGGCCTCAACATGACGAGCCGCGAACTCCTCGGCGTCAAGCGGGTGAAGATCGTCGCCGCGGGCACGAGCTGGCATTCGGGCCTGGTCGGCGCCTACCTCATCGAATCCATCGCACGCATACCCGCGAGCGCCGAACTCTCCAGCGAGCTGCGCTACCGGAATTCGGTCGTGGAACCGGACACGATCTACTTCGCGGTCACCCAATCCGGCGAGACCGCCGACACCCTCTACGCCATGCGTGAACTCAAGCGCAAGGGCGCCCGCGTGCTCGGCATCTGCAACGTGGTCGGTTCCACCATCGCCCGCGAATCGGACGGCGGGGTCTACACCCACGCGGGCCCGGAGATCGCGGTGGCCTCCACCAAGGCTTTCACGAGCCAGCTCGCGGTCTTCTACGCCTTCGCCCTCATGATGGCCCGCATGCGCGACATGTCGGTCTCCTCGGGCCAGCGGTTCGTGAAGGGCCTCCAGTCCGTGCCGGAGGCGGTCCGGGAGGTCCTCAAGCAGCGCGACCGCATCCAGGCCATCGCCAAGAAGTATTACCGCGCGCGCGACTTCCTCTTCCTCGGCCGCGGCCTGGAATATCCGGTGGCGTTGGAAGGGGCGCTCAAGCTCAAGGAGATCTCCTACATCCACGCGGAAGGCTATTCCGCCGGCGAGATCAAGCACGGCCCCATCGCCCTCATCAACGAGGAGACGCCGAGCGTCTTCCTGGTCCCCGATGACGCCCTGCGCGAGAAGGTCCTCTCCAACATGAAGGAGATCAAGGCGCGCAAGGGGCCGGTCATCGCGTTCTGTACGGAGGGCGACACCGAGGTGGCGGAGTTGGCCGACGAGGCCGTCTTCATCCCCAAGATCGACGAGCTCTTCCATCCCTTCCTGCTCATCCCGCCGCTCCAGCTGTTCGCCTATTTCTGCGCCTTGGAGCTCGGCCGGGACGTGGACCAGCCCCGGAATCTCGCCAAGAGCGTGACGGTGGAGTGAACGGGATGCGCGCGCTCGGGGGAAGGCGCATCGTCGCTATGGCCGCGTGCCTTCTCCTCGGTCTCTGCGCCGCCGGGGCGGCCCCCGCCGCTCCGGAGTGGGCGATCCTGGTCCGGGGAGTCCAGCCGGTCAAAGGAATCCCCGGCTTCGGGGCCAACGCGATTCCGGCGCTCTACGGCGAATACCGCCTGGCCTCCCTCGCCGAGCCGGTGGCGGTCTGGGCGACGCGGGAAGGCCTCTACTTCGATCCCCGCATCTGGAAAGGCCGCCGCGCGGGCGGCCTCGCGGTGCGGGAGCGGAGTGCGGGGACGGAGGCCGCGTTCCCCGTCCCCCGGACGCTGGTCGCCGCGGAGAGCGCCGCGGATTGGACCGTGGTGGCGGCGTTCCCCGGCGATACGGCGGGAAACGCGGAAGTCGACCGGTTCATGCGCGCGTTCGCGGAACGCTTCGCCCGGTTCGCCCTCGCCGCCAAGCTGCCGACCGACGTTTCCTTTCCGGCCGTGCTCGACGGCCGGTGAGCGGCTACTTGTTCCGCCCTTCGGCGCCCATCGACCCCTCGCTCAGGCCGTACCGCTCCTCGGCGTGGTTCGCGGCGGAACCCTCCGGTTCCACGTGCACGACGATATCGTAGACGTTCTCTATCCGCGCCTTGATGGCCGCCTCCACGGCCGCCGCGATGTCGTGGGCGGCGGCTACGGAGAGCGTCGGTTTCACCTCTATGTCCAGATCGATGTCCCAGGCTCCGGCGATGCGCCGCATCCGCGCCCGGTGCGGGTTGCCCGCGCCGTCCACCGAGCGGACCGCCTCAAAGACCGCGGCGTAGGTGCCGGTATCGGAACTGCCGTCCATGAGCTCCAAATTCGCTTCCAGGAAGACGCCGACGGCGGTCTTCAGGACCCAGGCGCCCACCAAGAGGGCGATCACCGCGTCGGCGGCGGGTATGTCCAGGCCGATGGTGAGGATGAGGCCGAGGAGGACGCCCACGGAGGTGACCACGTCGCCCCGCATGTTCTTGCCGTTGGCGATCAGCATCGCCGAACCCGCCCGCTTCCCGAAGAGGTACTGGCTCCACGCGAGGCCGAGTTTCCCCAGGATGGACACGATCGTGATCACGAGGGCCGCCGGGTCGGGAGTCGCGGTCTTCTCGCCGGATAGGAGCGCGGCGGCGGCTTGGAGGATGAGCTGGCCGCCCGCGAAGAAGAGGAGGAAGGCGAGGATGGTCGTGGCCACCGTCTCGGCGCGGCCGTGGCCCCAGGGATGGTCCGCGTCGGCCGGTCGGGCGATGATGAGCGCCACGAAGAGCGACATGACGGCCACCACGACGTCCGCCGAAGAGTCGATGCCGTCGCCGACGACCGCGAGGCTGCCGGCGAACAGTCCGACGGAGATCTTCAGGACCGCGAGGACGGCGTTGCCGACGAGCGCCGTGATGGAGGCCGTCTTAATGATGCGCGCGCGGGCATCCGGATCCGCTACCGTTTCGGTTTTCATGGAAAGTTCAGTATTCATCGCGGCGCGGGTTAAGGCAAGGTAACAATTAGGAGAAGAAGAAGACTTTCTCGCCCCCGGCTTCGTGGTCGGCGATCTCCTTTTCCCAGTAGCCGCGTTCCTTCTTTTCCACTTTTTCCGTGGCTCCCTTCACGATGTACTTGCGATACACGGCGTAGGTGTCGGTGCGGAACCGGATGACTCGACCTTGCGGGCCTCCCAGGTCCTCGGCCTCCAGGGGAATACCCTCGGTCTTGAGGAATTCCCGGATGAAGCGCTCGTTGACTTCGCCCACGCAGAGGAAGTTGTCGGTGGAGACGTCCTCGAAGACGGCGCCCCCGCCGAAGGCTTTCGCCCGGATGCGCTTCTTATCCGCGCCGAGGCGGTACATGTCGTTGATGAGCAATTCCATGGCGTGCACGCCGTAGCGGCCCGCGTCGGTGATGTTGAGGGGCATGTTCTTGGCGTACCGGCGGTTCGCGAGCAGGAAGTGGTTCATGCCCGCGACGCGCGCCACCGGATCGTAGAGGCAGGCCGCCACGCAGGAGCCCAAGAGCGTGGAGATAAGCTCGTTGCCGCCGGTCGCGTAATGATCCCCCGGGTGGATGACGACGCGCCGCAAGTTCGCCGGAATTTGCATGCTCATCCCATTTTAATCCGGCGCCCGCACCGTTACAAGGCGCCGCCTATTCCGCCGCCCGATCGGCGCTCTTCCCGTGCTCCGCCATGAGCGCGGTGTAGGCCTTCTCGTCCAGCGGATAGAACTGGATGAGGACGATGGCGACGATGAGGACGACCACGGGGATGGGGCCCACGAGGAGGCGAATCGCGTTCTTGGCGCTCTCGCTTTGGACCGCGCCCGCCGCGTAGCCGCCCCAGGACAGGATGGCGCCGGAGAAGAAGATGGCGAGGGCCTGGCCGCTCTTGGAGGTGAAGGTCCACATGCCGTAGAAGGCTCCTTCCTTGCGCTTGCCGGTATGGACGGCGTCGTACTCGATGGTGTCGGGGACCATGGCCCAGGGCGCCACGTACCCGAAGCCGATCCCGATGCCCGCGTAGATCATCATGGCCAGGAAGAAAGCGGGGCCGAGCGTATGCCCGAGCGCGTAGATCGCCGCGCAGGCCGAGGCGATGACCGCGAAGGAGATCTGGTAGGTGCGCTTCTTGCCGATCTTCTTGGACACGAGGACGGAGACGGGAATGCAGACCATGGCCACGACGAGGAGGAGCACCATGGCGAGGGTGGTGAGGCCCTCGTCCATGTAGATGTATTTCGTATAGTACACGAGGATGCCCTGGAGGAACTGGAGGCCGATCAGGTTGACCGCGTACGTGAGCAGTACGATCACGTAGGGTTTGTTCTTGAAGACCACGAGGAAGGTCTCGAAGAAGCCTTCCTTGGGGATCTCGGTGTTGGAGTGGTCCTTCTCGCGGACCGAGGCGAAGGTGGCCAGGGCGGTGGCGGCCATGAGCGTGCCCAGGATGAGGCCCATGGCGGAGAAGCCCGCGCTCTTGTCGCGGAAGAGGCCGACGATGGGCTGGACGGCCGCGGCGCCGAGGATGGTCCCGACCACCGCGAAGCCGAAGCGGAAGCCGTTGAGGCTCGTCCGCTCGTGGTAATCGTCGGTGAGTTCGGGCGTGAGCGAGGAGTAGGGGACGTTGATGACCGTGTAGGCGGTATTGAGCATCATGAGCGCGAAGGTAGCCCAGACCGTAAGGAGGATGGGATTCGCGATGTGCGGGTTGGTGAAGAAGAACCACATGGAGAAGAGGAGCGGGATCGAACCGTACAGCAGGTAGGGCCTGCGGCGGCCCCAGCGGGTCCGCGTGCGGTCGGAGATGAAGCCCATCATGGGGTCGGTGACCGCGTCCCAGATCTTGCCGATCATGATGGCCGTGCCCGCGAGCGCCGCGCCGAGCCCCACGACGTCGGTGAGGTAGTTGAGGCTCCAGAAACCGAGGGCCGTGAAGAAGAGGTTGCCTCCGAGGTCGCAGATACCGAAGCCCAGTTTCGTGCGAATGGGCAGTTTAGCGTTCGCCATCGACGTACTCCTTGCGAAAAAGATCGATGCAATCCAGATACCGCGATTCCAGCGCGTCCGTCGCCGCGTCGAGCGCGGCCTTGCGTCCGCCGCGGTAGTCTCCGAGGCGCTCCCGCAGTTCCAGCGGCTCGCCGACTACGATGACCGCGTCCGCCCGCGCGCTCGTGATCCGATCCGTGATGTTGCCCCCGCGGAGGCGGGACGTCAAGTCCACGTAGTTGACGGCGCGCTCCAAGAGCAGGTCGAGGGGCTCGTCGTCCGTGAGGGCATCGAAGTCCAGGTAGGAGCCGATGTCCGCGAGCTCCATGTGCCGCATGGCGTACCAGGCCTCGCCGGCGCCGCGGTCCGCGAGCGCGCGGAAGAGGGGCGAGCGCGCCGGACCCTGTCCCCGCGACCCGAGGTCGTCCCGGTAGATCCGGTCCCAGCCCGCTTGCCGGATGCGGTAGAGCCGCCGCGGCAGGTCCCCGTCCGGAGGCAGGGCGAGGGCGCCTTCTCCCGCGGCGAGGGCCGCTTCCACCACCGCTTCCCAGCGCCCGTTGAGGCCGCCGGCCCGCTCTCCGCGGGGGAGCCGGCCGAGCCCTTCGTAGAATTCCTCGGCGTGGGCGACGATGGCCGCGGCGACCGCGCGGAGCCGTTCGTGGGGCCCCGCGCCTCCTCTGCGGACGATCCCGCATTCGCGTTCCAACCGGTCTATGGCGTCGGCGAGGGCCCGCGCGGCGTCCTTCCCGTAGCGCATATGCACCGAGAGGGGCAGGACCGTGACCCGCTCGGGCCGCCCGGCGGTCTCCAAGTCCTCCGCGCAACGGAAGGCGAGCGAGGCGAAGCCGCGCTCCAGGCGCGGCACCGTGGAGCTCGAGTAGGAAACCTGGCCCTCGGGGGCGAGGGCCAGGGGGAACGCGCCGGAGCGCAGATGGAGGCGGATGCGTTCCATGCCGGCCGCGTCCATCTTGACGTGATGGATCGGCAGCGCCCCCGCGCGGGGCAGGACCCAGCGTACGAGCGGACCGCTCCAGAGCGCGACCTCGTGGCCGTGGATGAAGTGGGCGTGGAGCGGCCGCGGGAGCGGCCGGCCCGCGGAGCGGGCCGCCGCGGGGATGGCGCGGGCTATCGCGGCGGCCAGGACCTGGGGTTCGTGGCCGTAGGGATGGCGGAACGCGAAGATGAGCCTGCTGCGGCCCTCCTGGAAGTCCCGGGCGGCCTCCACCGCGACGGAGGCGCGGAGGAGGCGTATCGCGCGTATCTTGAACGCCAGGCGGAGGTAAAGCGGCGACAGCGATCGGTAGGCGGTCAGCAGTGCGCCGCTCACCCGCGGGCTTTCGAGCTCCACGGGAGCGCGCGCGCGGAGTATGGGTCGCGGCATCGACGCTCCTTACGCCGCTTCAGTTTAGGCGAGGAACGCCGATCGCGCAACGGTTACCGCTTTAGGCGCTTTCCTTCGAGAACGACGCATCGAGCGCGTAGTAATTGGCTCCGGTCGGTTCGCGGTAGAGTTCGTACCAGGCATCGAGCGTCTCCTGCCGCATCGCGCCCGTGGCCGCCAGGATTTCCCGCGCGAATTCCAGGGGCGCGAGGCCGGACGCGGTGATGAGCGGACCGTCGCGGACCGCGCCCAGCTCCTGGTACAGCCGCTCGCCGCGATATTCCGGCGCCACCGCCTTGAGGTAGCCCAGGTCATTGCTCGTGTGCCGCCGGCCGTCCAGGAGCCCGGCGCGGGCCAGGGCCACCGTGGCTCCGCAGATGGCGGCCACGGGGATGCCCGCGTCCAAGAACCGCGCGGCGAGCGCGGCGACTCCGTCGTGCGCGCGGTAATTGGTCCACGAGTCCCCGCCCGGGAGGATGAGGAGGCCTGAGTCTTCCGGCCGGACCTCGTCGATGCTCCGATCGAGCGCGACGCGGAGGCCTCCCATCGTCACGATCTCTCCGCGGCGACCGCCGAAGGTCTTGAGTTCGATCGCCGCCGCTCCGCCGTTCAAGTACCGCCCGGACGCGAGCTCCGCGGTGATATACCCGATTTCCCAGTCCGCCAGACCGTCGAAGGCGTACAGGTACGCGATTTTCCTGTTCATCGAAGAACCTCCTTGGGGACGGCATCCCGTCCTGGGTGGAGATTACTTCCCCGATGTGTCATCCTATGTCATACTTTATCGGAAATAACATGAATCGAATCGAACGGCTCCTCGGCATGGTCCTCCTCCTCCGCGACGGTCGCCCGGTGTCGGCGACGGAACTCGCGCGCCGCTTCGAGGTTTCCGTCCGCACGGTCTACCGCGACATCGAATCCCTCGGCCTGCAGGGGGTGCCGGTCACCGCCGAGATGGGGAGGGCGGGGGGCTTCAAGCTCAGGGACGGCTATTTCCTTCCGCCCGTGTCCCTCTGCATGGAGGAAGCCACCACCCTCCTGCTCGGCCTCCTGCTCCTCAAGCGCCTGCGGGTGGTGCCCTTCCCGGACGAGGCGGAGAACGCGGAACGCAAGCTCATGGCGGTCCTGCCTTCCGCCACGCGGGACCGCGCCGCCCGCGCCGCGCGGTTCATCGGCTTCGAGAAGGTGCCGACGGATCTCCTGCACCGGGAACCGGACGAAGGACGCGACCGGGACGCCGCCTCCGCGACCGCCGAGGGAGCCGCCGTGAGCCTCTTCCTCCGGGCGCTGCTGGAGCGCTCGCGGCTCCGCCTGCGGTACGGTTCCGCCGAGGAAGGGGCCTACGCGGACGTGGAGCCCTGCGCCATCCTCTGGGACCGCGACCGCTGGTACCTCGCCGGCAGGAAGGGCGGCCGGGACGCGGAGGTCCGGCTCTGGCGGGCGGACCGGGTCGCGGACCTCCGCCGCGGCACTTCGATGCACCCCATCCGCGACGATTACGACGTCGCCGAACTCCTGGACCGCAAGTGGATGCGGGACGCCATGCGGAGCTGGACGGAGCGCTATCGCGCGCGCGTCGCCCTCACCGAATCCCAGGCCGAGCTGCTCAAGAGCGATTGGTACTACGGGACGGCCGAGTTCGTCCCGGGCCCGGACGGGAGGACCGTCATGGTCTACGGGGAGGCCTATCCGGAGACCGCCGTGGAGCTCATCCGCTGGCTCGGCCCGGGCGCCGAACTCCTGGAGCCGGCCGCGTGGCGGAGCCTCGTGGCCGCCGACCTCCGCCGCATGCTGGAGGTTTACGCCGAGGCCGACTCGACCCCAACCGGCTCTTGATCTTCCGCGCCCGCCGGCTCCTGCTCCTCCGGCCGCTCGTCCGGTTCCGGAGACCCGCCGAGCAGTTCGATGCGGGCGAACACCTGGTCCAGGTGGTCGGTCTTGAGCGTGAAGCGCGCGA
Source organism: Spirochaetota bacterium (assembly GCA_023406985.1). GTDB lineage: Bacteria > Spirochaetota > Spirochaetia > Treponematales > Breznakiellaceae > JAEXTK01. Next base: position 15,604 of record JAEXTK010000185.1, read on the forward strand.
AGCCCTCCGCGAGGCGATCCACGTACAGGGCTTCCTGGGCGAGGTAGGGGCGGGCGTCGGCGGACCAGTGCTGGAGGGAGATGGAGAGGCGATCGATCTCCAGGACCGTGAAGCCGTGCTTGCCGGTGGCGCAGCCCGAGTTGAAGAGGCAGGGCACGAGGAGCGGTCCTTCTCCGTAAAGGCTCCGCGACCGGTCTTTCCGGCGTTCCTTGCGGGAAAGCCGCTCGAGCTCGCCGCGGTAGACGCCGACCAGTTCGGCGAGGCGGCGCCGCCGGCCCGTATCCGCGAGGGCGTACTCGCGCAGGAGCTCCTCGATGGACCAGCGGAGGCTGTCATATTTGGAAAGCGATTCGAAGAGGGGCCGGTGCGTGTGGCCGGCGATGACGACCGTCCCGAGGGCGCGGGCGGCCCGGTAGAGCCGCCGCTCCTGCGCGAAGCGGCGCCGGGAATCGCCCGAGATGCTCGAATTCCGAATGCGGAGCGGCTTGGCGAGGTACCGCACGATGAACTCGGAGAGGTAGTCGTATTTCACGAAGAAGCGGGACGCCTGGTGGCCGTGGCAAACGAAGAGGCGCTTCCCCTCCCGTTCGAGCGCGAGGCCGTGGAGGAGGGGATACGGGTAGTCTGCTTCCTTGAGGAGGGCGAGGTCATGGTTGCCGATGATCTTGCGGAGCCGCCCCGCCGCCGCGAACGCGTCGAAGATGGAGAAGAGGCGCGGCCACGCGGACCGGACGGCCTCCAGGGGGAACTTGTTGAGGTCCTCCACGTCGCCGTTGAGGACCAGGGTGTAGCCGCGGGGCAGGTACCACGATTCGAGCGCCGTTTCCACGAGGCCGCGGTTGTGCTCCATGTCGTCGCGCTTCCCGCCGTCGCCGAGGTGCAGATCGCTCAGGAAGACGTAGCGTCCGTCCTCGTCCAAGGTCTCCACGGGGCAGGCCGCGATCAGGCGGGAAAACGAAGCGAGGAAATCCTTGAGTTTCATCGATGCCTCCGCGTCCACGGTACCGTCGCGGCGTGGCCGCGGCGTGAGGAGCGCGTGAGGAATCGATG
>JAEXTK010000207.1 GCA_023406985.1 Spirochaetota bacterium
CGCCACAGCGGATTTCCGGGGGCCCCGTAGGCCTGGAGGCGCCCGGCGTCGCAGGCCAGGACGACGGACCCCGCCTGGGCGGCGGGCGCGGCGATCGCGCGCGCGCCGAGGGCCCGCCGCCAGGTCGCGGCGGTCGGGGCGGTCGCGGCGGTCGGGGCGGAAGGAGCGGGCGGAGCGGTTTGGGCCGTCGCGGCAACCGCCACGGCGGCGAGGACCGCGGCGAAGGCGCCGATCCTCAACCGCGGCTCCTGAATACCGCGAGGGCTTCCACGTGGGGCGTCTGGGGATAGAAATCGTAACAGGAGAGGCGTTCGAGCGCGTAGGCCGCGGCGAGATCCTTGGCGTCCCGCGCGAGGGTGGCCGGGTCGCAGGAGACGTAGGCGAGGACTTCCGGCCGCAGCTCGATGATGCGCTGCCGTAAGCCGCTCGAGAGGCCGACGCGGGGCGGATCCACTACGGCGAAGCCGTAGCGGCCGGTCTCTCCCTTCTCCCGCGGTAGACGCGCCCATTCGTCGTCGCTGAGCGCGAAGTAACGGACGCCGCTTCCCCGAACGTTCTCCCGCGCGAGGGCGAGGGCGCCCCGGTCGCGCTCCAGGAGGTCGATGCGGGGGAAGCGGTCGACGAGGAACGCCGCGAAGGTGCCGACGCCGCAGTAGAGGTCGGCCGCCCGCAAACCCGCCTCGACGCCTTCCGACGCGGCGAGCAGGTCGGGGATCAGGGATTCCAGCGCGGCGGCGTTGCTTTGGAAAAAGCCCTTCACGTTCACGGCGAGGTCGCGATCCAAGACGCGCACCGTGCCCCGCTCGGCGCCGCCTTCGGCCAGGAAGGTCGATCCGCGGGAATAGACGGTGAAACGATCCGCGTGGGGCGGGGGCAGGATGCGGCGCTGCGCGAGCGCCGTCCGTATGCCCTCGTCGGCGATCGGACACGCGCCGATGGGCAGGACCTCGTCCGAAAGCCGCATCTTGAGCCCTACCGGCGGCTCGCCCGCCTTCGGCTTCGCGACGCGGTGGAACTGCATGCGGTTCCGGTACCCGTAGGGCGGGGAGGGAACGGTTTTCACCGGCGGCAGGTCGGCGAAACCGCCGATGCGGGTGAAGGCATCGGAGAGTACGGCCGCCTTCGCGGCGAGTTGGCTCTCGTAGGAGAGATGCTGGAGGGCGCAGCCTCCGCAGCGCCCGTAGAGGGGGCAGGGCGGCTGCGCGCGTTGGTCCGACGCTTCCAGGACGCGGACGAGTTCCGCCTTGATGAAGGTCGGCTTTTCCTCGACGACCCGTACCTCGGCGCGGTCTCCCGGGGCGGTCAAATCCACGAATACGGTCTTCCCGCCCTCGTGCGCGACGCCCGCGCCGCCCGACGCGATGCGCTCGATGCGCAACTCGATGCGACGTCCCGTCGCGGTGTCTCCTCTGGCCATTGCGGCCCAGTATACCACGCGGCGTTGCGCGCATGGAAGAACGGGGGTACAATCGACCGCATGAACGAATCGAGCATGCTGATCGATGCCGACGACGGCGCGAAGCTTTTCGTGCGGATCTGGCGTCCCACCGTAGAAGTACGCGCGGTCCTCCAGATCGTCCACGGTATGGCCGAGCATTCGGCCCGCTACGGCCGCCTGGCCGAAAAGCTCGTGGCCGCGGGCATCGAGGTGTGGGCGGACGACCACCGCGGCCACGGCCGGACGGCGGACCCCGCGATCAACGATCCCGCCAAGGGCGGCTTGCTCGGCCACTGCGCGGACCGGGACGGCGCCGCGCGCGTGCTCAGGGACCTGGAGACGATCGGCGACACGATCGAGGCCGCCCGGCCCGGTGTACCGCATTTCCTGCTCGGACATTCTTGGGGCTCCTTCCTGGCCCAGGCGTATATCGAATGGCCGGGCGCCCGGTTCGCCGGCTGCGTCCTCTCCGGCACGCGGGGGCCCGCGGGCGCGGTGATGGCCGTCGGCGCCGCCCTCGCCCGCGTCGTATCCGCGATCGGTTCCCGTCGGTATTCGCCTCTCCTCCGTTCGCTCGCGGACGGCCAATACGACAAACCGTTCAGGCCGAACCGTACCCCCTTCGACTGGATTTCGCGCGACGAGGCCGAGGTGGACGCCTACGTCGCCGATCCGCTCTGCGGCTTCCGCTGCTCGGCGGGTTTCTACCGCGACCTGACGCGCCTCCTCGCCACGATCCATCGGCGCGAAGAAATGGCGCGCATACCGACCGGTCTGCCGATCTTCGTTTTCGGCGGATCGGCCGATCCCGTGGGGGACATGGGCGCGAGCCCCGCCGCCCTCGTGGAAGCCTACCGGAAACTCGGCATCAAGGATCTCGAGTTCGTGCTCTACCCCCAGGGGCGGCATGAGATGCTCAACGAGACGAACCGCGACGAGGTGAGCGCGACGCTGCTCGCCTGGCTGGACCGACGCATATCGCGGGGCTAAAAGCGGACGACGCTTGACGCGCGCGGCCGCCGCGCGCACAATGGTACGATAGGAACGCCGAAGCGGATGCCCAGCCTCCGACGGCGATGAAAACGAGCGAGGCATCTTTGCGAATCCGCTATTCAGCAGCCGAGAACGGAAAGCCCGTCAAGAAGGCGATCGTCTACACGAAAGACGAGCATCGAATCGATCGAAACAGCGTCGATCCCGACGCGCTCCGCATCGTCGAACGACTCAAGTCGTCCGGCCATGAAACCTACATCGTCGGCGGCGCCGTCCGGGACCTTATGGTCGGCAAGACCCCCAAGGACTTCGACATCGTTACCGACGCGGCGCCGACCCGCATCAAGCGGATCTTCCGCAATTCGCGCGTCATCGGTCGACGGTTCCGCTTGGTGCACGTGTTCTTCGGTCCCAAGATATTCGAGGTCTCCACCTTCCGGTCCCTCGTGGACGGGACGACGAGCAACACGTACGGTACGGTGGAGGAGGACGTGCTCCGCCGCGACTTCACGTTCAACGCCCTCTTCTACGATCCCGAAGAGCAGGTGGTCGTGGACTACGTCGGCGGCGTCCAGGACATCCGCGCCAAGCGGGTGAAGCCGGTCATTCCCCTGTCGATCATCTTCAAGGATGACCCGGTGCGCATGCTCCGCGCCGCGAAGTACGCGGCCAGCACCGGTTTCAAGCTCCCCCTCGCGCTCCGGTGGAAGATCAAGAGCCAGGCTGCCCTCCTCAAGCCCATCTCGCCGTCGCGGCTCACCGAGGAAATCTTCAAGATCGTCCATTCGGGGCGGTCGGTCGCCATCGTCTCCCTGATGGACAAGCTCGGCCTGTACGTCTACCTGCAGCCGAACGCGGCCGCCCGCATGAAGGCCGATCCCGCCTTCCGCACCGGCTACCTCGCGAGCCTCGCGGCCATGGACGCGGCCGCGGCCAAGGACGAGGAAGCCCCGTCCGGACGCCTCCTCTCCTATCTCCTCCGCGACTACCTGGACCGCATCGTCGATTGGCGGAACGATCCGCTCGAGAGCTACCGGTCGGCCCTCGCCGACTGCCGGTCCTACGTCCTCCCGATGAATCCCCCGCGCATCGAGTTGGAAAACGCGGTGCGGCTCCTGTTCCGCGAGCGCGGCGTCGCGGTGAAGAAGGCGCGCACCTTCGAGAAGGGGCAGCGCAAGGAGGGACTGCCGGAACGCGACAAGGACGGCGCGAAGGTGGAGAAGGCTCCCGCCGACGCGGCCCTGGATCCCGCCCAGGCCGCGGCCAAGAAACGCCGCAGGCGCCGTCGCCGCAAGAAGGGCGGCGGACCTGCGGGAAGCGATGCGGGGGCCGGAAGCGCGGCCGGCGACGCGAACGACTGAGCATAGGGACGAAGGGCCGCTCCGGCGGCCCTTCGCTTTTCTCTACTTCAGCCGGGCGACGAGCTCGTCCACCTTCGCGGCGTAGCGCGCGGGGGCCGAAGCCTTGGCCTTCTCCAGGAAGGCGACCGCGTCGGTTTTCCTTCCGTCCGCGGCCGCGTTGATGCCGAGGGCGTAGTTCACGAGCGCCGGATCGGCCCCGAGCTGTTCGGCCGTCCGATAGTGGTTCTCGGCGATCGCGTAATCCTTCCGCTCGTACGCGAGGAGTCCCAGGTAGTAGTGCGGAGCGTAGTGCGTCGGCCGCGCGTCGGCCGCGTTCAGGAAGAGCAGCTCCGCGCGATCGGCTTCCTTGGCGGCGTAGGCGGCCCTGCCGGCCTCGATGAGCTCCGCGAAGGTCTTCCGCGAGGCGAGGTACGCCACGCAATCCTTGAGCGCCGTTTCCTCCTCGAGCCAGTCGGAGGCCCGCTCGGCGACGGCGCGGGCGTTCTCGGCGGCCGATTTGGCGCTCTCCAGGGTCATGAAGGCCTCGTAGAGGGTACGGCGGTACTCCTCCGCATCGGCGTTGAGGAGGAACGATACGAGGGCCCAAGAGCCGCCGGTCAGTTTCATCCGGTCGATGCCGGATTCGCCTTCCGCGTCCGCGAGCAGGATGGAGGAGAGGGAGGGGGGAGCGGAGCCCCAGCCCTTGACCGTCTCCAGCCAGGCGAGGTTCTCCTCGTACGTGAGCTCGTCCTTGGCCGCGTCGTAGCCGAGGCCCTCGAAGTACACGGCGAAGCCTTCGCGGATCCAGGCGGGCGGATTCGGTATGTAGGCGCGGAGGTACTGGATGAACGCCTGGTGGGCGAAAATCCTGCCGGTTCGGCCGGAAGCGAGGACCACGAGTTCGGAGCGGTCCGCGCCGTCCCCGCGCCCGTAGTGGAGGTAGACGGCCTCCGGCCGCGTTTCGCCGAGCTTCTCCATGAGATAGGCGTCGTAGGCGGCTTGATCCCCGAACGCGCGGACCTTGAGCTTCCTATCCAACGCTCGGGGACTGAATCGGAAGAGCTGTTCGTAAGCACGGAACCGCGCGTCCATCTCCCGCGCGAGGCTGCGGGCATCCTCGGCGGCGAGGGTGGACCGGACCTCGTAGCGTTCAGCGGTCTCGATGGACTCGTCGTTGGCGGAGACGGTGAAAACCACCAACGCCGCCATGAGGCCGGCAGTCATCGCTCTTCTCATCTCGTCCTCCTTGCCCTATTGGGATATTCGATCGATGATGATGTTCACTTCCTCGATCAGTATACCGGTGAAGCGCTCGATGTTGTCGATGAGGTACTGCTGCAATTCGTGAATATTGCCCGAGAGTTGGGTCCCGTAAGGTACGTCGATGGTGATGACGAGGCGGTATCCCGGGCCGTCGTCCTTCACGACGATCTTCTTGATGTGGATGTCCTGGTTGAATTCGTCCACGCAGTGGATGACCATCTGGCTCAGGGCGGCCTCCGAGATGATGACTTTGCCCCGTTTCGAATACTCCGGCCGCACGACCGCCTTCTCGTAGAGCTTGGACGCGTTGCCGATGGGCGCGGGCGTCCCCTTCTTGAGGAAGACGCGGACGGCGTCGTAGAAGATGTTCGGGTAGTTCCGCTTCACCTCGATCGAAGGCACGGGGATCACGTGCTTGCCTTCCACCTTACGCGAGCGGATGGCCTTCTGGATCTCCTCCTGGGTGGCGATATCTTCGATCTTCACGATCTTGGAAGGCTGGGGGAGCTGGAGGCGGGCCGCGATCTTGTTCACCATCTTGATCGAGGTGCCGAGGAGGAGGACCTTGTGGAAGCGCTCCCCCTGGAGCCGCCGCGCCACCTCGTCCCGGTGGGCCTTGTCGTCGAAGAGGGCCACCTTCACCGCGGCGAGGAAAGTCTTCTCCTTCTTGGCCGAGTACCCCGCGAGGATGCGGTGGTCGCGGATCAGGAGGCCGTCGTCGATGATGAGTTCGATCCCGTATTTCTGGGCGACGAGCTTGGCGCGGAAACTCTTCCCCGTTCCGCTTTCGCCGACGAGGGCATAGACGCGTACGCCTTTGATGAGCCAATAAAGATCGCTGAACACGCGGCGCATATTCTTACATTATAGCATCGAGGATCGAGTCGGTGGGAAGGCCGGAGGCGAGCATTTCCGCCACCGCGGTCCCGAATCGACGTTCGATCGTCCGCAGGAAGGGGGCGGGCGGCGGCGCGACGAGGACGGGCGGGAGGGGGAGGGCAGCCTCCGGGGGAGACGCCAACTCGTAGGCGTGGAGGAGGAAGCCTCGGCCGAGGGCCGAGCCGCCGTATTTCTTGTCTCCGGCGAGCGGGTGGGCGTGGGCCGCGGCTTGGGCGCGGATCTGGTGGGTCCGGCCGGTCCCGATCTCGACGAGGGCGAGCGTGTACGCCCCCGCGCGAGCGAGGGGAACGACGCTCGTCAGGGCGCTTTGCGCCCCTGCGCCTTCCCCGTCTCCGCCGGCGGAATCTCGGTCCTGGGCGATCGCGGTCTTGCGGTCGCCGCGGTCGCCGCGGTCGCGGACCAGGTCGTCCTCCCATCGTTCGGCGGAACGGACTTCGCCGTCCAGGAGCGCGATATAGCGCTTGCGGAGGAGCCGGGCGCGGAGGGCCTCGCTGAATCGCCGCGCGCCGTCCAGGCTCGTGGAGAAGGCGACGAGGCCGCTCGTGCCGCGGTCCAGGCGGTGGAGCGGTCCGGGACGGAACGAGAGCGAGGGCGCGAGTTTGCCCGCGAGATACGCGGTCACCCGGTCTTCCAGGCTCCGCGGACCGTGGACGAGGAGACCCGCCGGCTTGGAGAGTACGAGGAGCCCGTTCCCCTCCCACACGACGTCGAGCGGGCCCGACCCCTCCACGCCTATCGGCGGATCTACCGGAGGGACGGCGGAATGGGGCCCGCGGTTCCGGATGGCGGGACCGAGCCCCTCCAGTTCGGGCAGTTCGAGTACCGAGCCCGCCTTGAGGCGGTCCGCGGCGAGCGCCTTCTTGCCGTCCACGCGCACGCGTCCGGTGCGGAGCAGGCGATGGATGGCGGACAGCGGCAGATCGCCGTGGCATTTGCGGAGGATACGGTCGAGACGTCTGCCGTCGTCGTCGACCCCGATAATGAGGCGCCGTGACATCGGCTTGGAGTGTACGTCGCCGACCGTAATGGGTCAACGGCACCCCCCGAAGACGTCGGCGGCCCTTGACAAAAGTACGCTCCTTAAGGGATTGTAGCGCGATGTCTTCTATCATGACCCAGCGGACCGCGGCCATCGCCTCCTTCGTCGAGAACCCGGTTTTTCTCTCTACGCTGACAAGTTGGTTCGTCGCCCAGCTTTTGAAGGTCGTCATCGTGATCCTCAGAACCCACCGCCGCTCCGCCCGCGAGATCGCGGCCACGCTCATGTGGAGGACCGGCGGCATGCCCTCCAGCCATTCATCCCTCGTCGCGGCCCTCGCGACCTCCGTCGCCTTCAGGGAGGGCATCGGATCGACGCTCTTCATCGTCACGCTCTGCCTCGCGATGATCGTCATCCGCGACTCGCTCGGCGTCCGGCGTTCCTCGGGCCTCCAGGCCCGGTCGCTCAACCTCCTGGGCCGGGAAGTGTCCGGCCGCCTCGGCATCGAATATCGACCGGTCAAGGAAATTCAGGGTCACGCTCCGCTCGAGGTTCTCGTCGGGGCCCTCTTGGGACTCTTCATAGCCATAGCCTTCGCCGTTCTATAGGCGCGCGATGACGAGGAAGGGAACGCGAGCCGTCATCGTCGCGACGACCGCGTGCGCCTTGACGGTCGCCGCCAGCATCGTCGCGGTGGTCGACCGGCCGGTGAACGGAGGGGGGAATTACGCGGTCCTCTCCGTGAGCGAGACGGTCGTGGACCGGGACGCGGTCGCCGCCCTCGCCGCCGCGGGTATCGGCGGAGTCGTTTCGGAATCCACCCAATGGGTCTATATGGATTCGTTCGACGGCCTCGAGAAGATCCCCCTGGACCGCTATCGCGACCGCATCGAAACCTTCGATCCGCGCGACGACGGCTACGCCGATCGCGTGCGGAGCCTGTTCGTCGGCGCCGGGCGGCGCCGGCTCTACATTCCCGACGCGTCCGCGAGCCGTCTGCGGGTCATCTCCGCCCTATTCCCGGATGCGGAATACGCGGTGGCCTCCCCGCCGGCCGGCGCCTCCATCGTCGACCTCGTCCTGTGCGTCGTCGCCGCGCTCGTCGCGGTCTTCCTCTGCGGGGCTCCCCGGGTTTTGGCCGCGGCCATTCCCGCCTTCGTTTCCTTCGCCCCCTTCGGCGGCGCGGCCCTCGCCGCGGCAGGCTTGTTCGCGGCCGCGCTCCACACGACGGCCGACACCGCGCGGGAAGCGCTCCGTTCCTGGCGCGGGGCCCGGGCGCTTCGGGACCGGCCCTGGCTCTTGGACGGCCTTCCTCCCGCGTTTTTCTGCCTGGTCGGCGCCGCCGCGGCTTGCGCGTTCGGCGGCGTGCCGCCGGTCGCCGCCGTACTTTCCTTCTCCGCGGGCTTCGCCGCGGTCGTCGCGGGCATCTATTATCAGGAGCTCCGGCGCTCCGAGCGGGGTCACCCGAGGTTCTCCCCGGTCAACCTGTATCGCCGCACCGGAACCCTCGCGGCCTCCCGAACGGCGGTACCTTTCGCGGCCGCGGCCCTCGTCTCCGTTTTTCTCGCGCTTTCGGGCCTCGGTTCGTCCAAGGTTTCCACCCAAGCTCCGCTCATCGCCCAGCCCGCGGTGACCGAGGAGGACTACCGTTCCCACCTCGAGTTCCAACGGGCCTTCTCCGTCTCCAAACTCTCCGCGGCTGAGTCCCCGTCGTACGGTCGGTATCGGCTCGGTCCTGACGGGCTCGTCATGGCGGGCTCCGAGCAGGACTACGGCCGCGATTCGGGCAAGCTCGAACTCCCGCCGGCCGAGCGGATGCTCACGCACGCGGCCCCCGCGGTCGCGACGCCGCGTTCGGCGGTCGGGCCGCTCGCTTCCCTCGCCGCGGTTTTCGCGGTCGCATTCCCGGCCCTCGCCCAGGCGCTCCGCAAGAGACAGCGGGTGAAGGGGCTCGAATCCCTCGCGGATAAACGGATAGCTGCATGAAAACGTATGGTTTCGCCAAAGGCGGTTTCGTATACGAGGACGCGTCGGCGCCCAAGCGCGACCGGAGCGTCGTGGCCTTCCTGCCCGCGCTCTCCGTCCTACCCCTCATACAGCACGCCGGCCCGCCGGTGAAGCCGGTGGTGTCTATCGGCGACCGTATCGGCGAGGGGATGGTCGTCGGGCGCTCCCACACGCAGGGGGCGGCGAACGTCCACGCGGCGGTTCCCGGCCGCGTCGTACGGAGCGTCCAGTGGCCCATGCCGGACGGCCGGGTGAGCCCCGCCCTCGTGGTCCGGCTCGAGGGCTCCTTCGATAAGCTCGGAAAGCGACAGGACCTGTTCGTGTGGAACGGCCTGCCCCCGAGCGAACTCCAGAAGATCATCGCCGAGAAGGGCGTCGTCGAGCTCGAGGAGCCCGGCCGGCCCGTAGCGGAGCTCGTGGCCGCCGCCCGCGCGAGCGGCGGCAATTCAACGGTGGTGGTGCGCGCCGTCTTCGACGACCCCTGGCTCGCGGCCGACTACGCGGTCTGCGCCGAGCGCATGGAGGCGATCGCTGAAGGCGTCGCCATCGTCGTGAAGGCCTCGGGCGCGGCGCGGGCCCTCTTCGCGGTTTCGGCCCCCGAGCTTTCCTTGGGCGAGGCCTTCGCCGCCGCCGTCGCCCGCTTCGAGCTGAAGGCGGAAGTCGTCGCGCTGGAGAGCCGCTATCCGCAGCGCAACCGCAGGGAACTAGAAGCCGCGCTCCGCAGGTACGAGCGGCGCGAAGGCCGCGACCTCGGCGAGCTGCTCCCCGCGAGCCCCTCCACCTTCGCGGCGGTATACGACGCCGTCAGGCTCAACAAGCCCCTCGTCGAGCGGTACGTCGCGATCGGGGGCGGCGCCGTCAAGCAACCCACGGTGCTCCGCATCCGCATCGGAACGCGGATCGGGGATGCCATCGCCGAATGCGGCGGATTCGTGGAGGAACCCAAGCGCATCGTGACGGGGTCCCCCCTCATCGGGCTCGAAGTCTTCGACCTCGATTCGCCGATCACGAAGACGACGGTCGCCGTCGTGGCCCTGACCGACAAGCAGATCGGGGGGACGACGGTCAGGGACTGCATCGGGTGCGGTGAATGCCGCAACGTATGTCCGGTCGGCCTCGACCCCGAACATCTTTTCAAGCTCGCCCGCCAGGGTCGGCACGATGCGGCGCTCGCGAACGGCGCGCAGTCCTGCCACGGCTGCGGCTGTTGCGCCGCGCTCTGCCCCTCGCGGTTGCCCCTGAGCGCGATGATCAGACGGAGCGCCGAGTTGGGAGAACGTCCATGACGCAAACGCACACCAGGACCGGCCTCACGCCGCAGGTCCATCTTTCTCCCGCGGCCGCGAAGCGCATGTGGCTCGTTTCGGCCTGCGCCCTAGCTCCGATCCTCCAATCGTCCTTGAGCGACGGCTTTTCCTCGCTCTTCATCGCGGCGGTCGCCGTGGCGGCCGCCTTGGCCGCCGAGCTCATCTTGGATGCGGGGGCGGGCCGGTTTTCCCTCGGCGACGGCAGCGCGGTCGCCTCCGCCCTCATCCTCACCCTCCTGCTCCCGAATACCATCAATCCGCTGGTGCCGGCCGTGGCCTCCTTCTTCGCCATCATGGTGGTCAAGCAGAGCTTCGGCGGTTTGGGCGCGAATTGGTTCAATCCGGCCATCGGCGGATGGCTGCTCGCGCGCGTGTCCTGGCCCACCCTGTTCGCCGCTTCCCTCGGCTCATCGCCGCTCGTACTCCTTGAATCTTCCGTCTCCAAGGGCCTCGGCGATCCGAGCGGTTCCCCGCTCGCCGTGCTCAAGATCGCGGGCTACAAGCCGAGCGCCCTGGATGCCGCCTGGACGGCCCAAGCCAACGGGAACGTGCTGTCGGCCATCGGGGTGGAGCTGTCGGGCGGGTACCTCGACCTCTTCGCCCCCGCGCAGGCGGGCATCATCGCGGACCGGGGGCTCGCCGCCCTGGTCCTCGCCACGATCGTACTCTTGGCCTCCGGCTCGTCCAAGTCGTTCATTCCCGCGGTCTTCCTCGGCGCCTTCCTCGCGGCGGTGCGGCTCGGGGGAGCCCTTCCGTACGGCGGAGCGTTGGGCGGGGGCGACATGCTGTTCGCGCTCCTGACGGGCGGTACGGTGCTGGCCGCCTTCCTGCTCGCGGCCGATCCCGCCACCGGCCCGAAATCGAACCTCGGCGCGGTCGGCGCGGCCGTCTTCGCCGGCATACTCGCCTATTTCCTGCGGTTCCCGGGCTCCGAGCCCTACGGTGCGGCCTTGGCCGTGGGATGCGTGAACGCGCTCGTCCCGATCGTCCGGCGCCTCGAACGGCGCGCCCTCTACCTGAGTTGGAGGACCCGATGAATCCGGTCCGAAACGAGCGCGCTTCCGCGGCCGAGTACGGCCTCGTTTTCGCGTGGTTCGCCGTCTCCCTCCTTATCGTGGGCGTCTTCGGTTTCTTCGCCTCCTCCGCGCGCGGGCGGCTCATCGCCCGGTCGGTCAACGCCGTCTTGGAGCGGGCGGGGGACAAGCGGAGGCTGTCGGCTCCCGCTTCAACCTGGGGCATCGAAGGCCGCGCCGCGGCGGCGAATATCCGGTTTATCCTGGAAAAGGGAGCCGGCGGCGCCGTGGTCTTCACCGTGAACGGGGGAGGGGAGGTCGCGACCTGCGTCGCCCTGGTCGACAAGCAGGGCGCCGTCGAGCGGGTGCTCCCGCTGGATGCGGGCTCCGCCGCCGCCCTCGACCGGCTCCCGGCCGGCCTGCTGCGCGCATACGAGGCCCGAATCGAAGCGGGAGAGCGGATGGTCCGATCCAAGGAGAAGCCGTGATGAACGAATCCAAGCGGGACGACAACTCCTTCTGGTCAGCGGAAAGCCCTTTGGCGTCCCTCGCCTGCACGGGACTCTTGGTGGTCGCATCGGGTCGGCTCGCCTTCGCCCTGGTGGCGGGCACCTCCCTCGTGGTCGTCTACCTGGCCACGATTCTCGCGCTCTGGGCAGGCCGCCCGCTGCTCACCGATCGGATCCGCGGCGCCGTATCCGTGCTCGCGGCGTCTTTCTTCGCCTCCGTATTTTTCCTGTTGGTATCCTTGCTTTCGCCGATCCTCGCGGAGGAGAGCGCGTTCTATCTGGCGCTCGGACCGGTGGTGTTCGTCGCGTCCGGCATGGCGAATCGCTGCGCCCGGGATTCCCTCTCGGTCTCCGCGATCCGTGCGGCGGCGGAATCGCTTTCCATATTGGCCCTGCTCATCGGCTTCGCCCTGATCCGGGAACCGCTCGCGTACGGAGGCCTTTCCATGCCGGGGAAGGATGGCCTGGCCGGGATCGGCGGTTCGGGCGAGGTCTCTCCGTTCGCCCTGCGCGCCGCCTCGTCCACGATCGGCGGCCTCATACTCGCCGCGTACGCGATTTTCGCCTTCCGGGCCCTACGCGAACGCCTCTCCGATCGGGGCGTAGAACGGGAGGATTCATGAAGCATCTGCTCACCTTGGCCGTGACCTCGGCGTTCGCGGCGAACGCCGTCCTGCAGCTGGGACTCGGACTTCGGGACCTCGTGGCGTCGCGGAAAACCAACACCCGCGGCCCGCTCGTTCCCGCGGTCGCCATGTTCGCCTCCGGCGTCCTCGCGTGGCCGCTCTTCGCCTATGCGATAGCTCCGCTTTCGCTCGGCTACCTGGAGCGTTTCCTCCTCTTCCCGTTCACGGTCCTCGTCGGCGTGTGCGTGGAAGGCCTGTTCGGCCGTCTGCGGCCGCTGGGGCTTTCTCCGTCCAACTCCGCCCTTTCGGCCTTCGACGGGCTCGCCTTCGGTTCCGCCTATCTCTGCCTCCGCTACGCCGCCACGGCGATGGAGGCCGCCTTCGTGGCCCTCGGGGCCTCCCTCGGCTATCTGTTCTGCGCCGCGCTCCTGGATTCCATCCGGCGACGGGCGGAGGTGGAGGCGGTCCCCGCCCGGCTTCGCGGCGCGCCGCTCATCTTGATTTCCGCGGGGCTCCTCGCCCTCCTATCCCTTTTCGTCGCATCGGCCCTGTTCGCCGCCCTCGGGGCCGACAAGCCCTTCTGACAGAACCGCATCGCTTTCGTCGGAATCGTCGGCAAAAATACTTTGCATCACGTCGATAATGGGCTAGAATGGACGAAGCGAGAGATGCGGCGGAACGTAAGATAGATGATTAAAACGAAGTTCTTCCTCGGATCCCACAATCATACGCCGTTCGGCTCCCGCGACGAGGATTTCGAACGCGCATACCGCACGCGCTACAAGCCCTTCATCGCCGCGATCTATCGTTTCCCTTCCGTACCCGTCGTCCTCCACTATTCGGGCGTGCTCCTCGCCTGGCTCGAAAAGAACCACCCCGAGTTTCTCATGATCTTGGAGGAGCTCGTCAACCGCAAGCAGGCGGAGCTCTTGGGCGGCGGTTTTTACGAGCCCATGATGCCGCTCATCCCCTTGACCGATCGGATCGGACAGATCGAGCTCCTCACCACCTATCTACGTAAGCATTTCGGCAAGCGTCCGCGCGGCTGCTGGCTACCCGGCATGATGTGGGAACAGAGCATCTCCGGTTCCCTCCAAACCTGCGGCATGGACTACGTCTTCCTGGACGGCGACCAGTTCCGCGCGGCAGGACTGACCGGGCCGGCCGCAGAACGGCCCTGCATCACCGAGGACCAGGGCAAGCTCGTCACCGTATTCCCCGTTTCCTCCCGGTTTTCCCAGGCCGTCGCGACCAAGGACCCGAAGGCGTTCATCCGCGCCGTCGCCGAAGGCGCCTCAGACGAGGGCGAGCGTTTCGTCGGCGTCTTCCCCGAACGGTTCGCGCCGCCCGTCGCCGACGAGGCCGAGAGCGAGGCGCGCCTCTGCGCCCTGCTCGAGGCGCTCTCCGCGGCGGAAGACCGCATCGAACTTACCACCCCCTCCCGCGCGCTCAAGGGATACCAGGTGGAGCAGAAAGCGTATTTCCCGAGTTCCGCCGAGCGCAAGGTCATGTATTGGGCGATGGACTCCTTGAGGCGCCAGGGTTTCGACGAGCTCGTCGAGTTGGAGCGCAAGGGAGCCCTGGGCGACGCGGCTTCCTACTTTACCGGCGCGTTCCCCCGGCAGTTCCTCGTCCGCTATCCCGAGGCGAACGGCATCTACGCCAAGATGATCTACACGCACATCCTCATCAACCAGCTCCGCGGCGACAAGTACCGCAAGCGGACCGCGCGGGAAGAACTCTGGAAGGCGCAGGGGTGCGACGGTTTCTGGCACGTGGAGGACGGCGGCGTTTACCGTAACAGCCTCCGCAAAGCGGTCTACCGCGCCCTCATCGAGGCGGAGAAGATCACCCGCGAAAAGGGCGTCTTCATCCCCTCGGTCGTGAGCGTCGACTTCGACCTGGACGGCGAACGCGAGTACCTTTTCCAAGGCGCCGACCTCAACTGCTACGTGAAGGCCGAAGGCGGCGCGGTCTTCGAACTCGACCACCTCCCCAAAGCCTGGAACTACCTGGACACGCTGGCCCGCAGGCGGGAACCCTACGCGGACACGGACCGCGTCATCGATTCGTATCGCCGCTGCGCGTTCCTGGATCGGCTGCTTCCGCCCGAGTGCACCCTCTCCGACGCGGCAGGAGGGCGCTTCAACGGCGGCCGGAGCTGCGCCCACGAGCGGTACGAGGAGATCGAACTCGACCGGGTCCACCACGCCCTCGCGCTTCGGGCGGCCCCGGCCGCGCACGGCGACTACGCTTCCATAGAGATCATCAAGAAGTACCAGCTCAAGAAGAACGTCCTCACCGTCTCCTACGCCCTCTCCAATCGGGGCGTGTTGCCCAAGCGGTTCAACTTCGCGCCGGAAATCGATCTTTCCTTCGCCGGGGCCTCGGTAGAGCAGCAACGTCTCCGCTATACCCGCTCCGGGACCGCCGCGGAAGTCCCGCTCGCCCTTTCGGAGCTGCGCGGCATCGAGGAGCTCACGATCGAGGACGGCGAGAACGACCTCTCGATATCGCTCGTCGGGACGACGCCCTTCGATCTGTGGCTGCTGCCGATCTCTACCCGCTGCCGGCTGGACGGGATCGTGGGCGATCACTACCAGTCCACCTGCCTCATGCCGGTGCGGCCGGTGATCCTGGCCCCCGAGGAATCGTGGGAGACGAGCTACACGCTGAAAATAGGCCGGTAAGTTCCTTCGCTTGACACTCCTCCGGGCGCTTCCTATAGTAGCGGAATCATGAAGCGCAGACTCATCACCTCCGCCCTCCCGTACGTCAACAATGTTCCGCACCTGGGCAACCTCATCCAGGTGCTCTCCGCCGACGTGTTCGCCCGTTTCTGCCGCCTCCGCGGTTACGAGACGCTCTACGTCTGCGGCACCGATGAGTACGGCACCGCGACGGAGACCCGCGCCGCGGAAGAGGGGGTGACTCCCCGCGAGCTCTGCGATCGTTACCATGCCCTCCATACCGACATCTATCGATGGTTCGGCATCGCCTTCGACAAATTCGGGCGCACCTCGACGCCGCTGCAGACCGAAATCGTCCAGGACATCTTCAAGAAGCTGGACGAGGCGGGCTATATCGCGGAGCGCACCATCGAGCAGCTCCACTGTTCGCGCTGCGACCGCTTCCTCGCCGACCGGTACGTCCGCGGCACCTGTCCGCACTGCGGGTACGCGGATGCCCGCGGCGACCAGTGCGAGTCCTGCGGCAAGCTCCTGGACCCCACCGAACTCAAGGAGCCGCGGTGCTCCTCCTGCGGCGAGACGCCGCATCTCAAGGCTACGAGGCACCTCTACATCGACCTGCCGAAGATCAAGCCGAAGCTGGAAAAGTGGATAGCCGAGGCTTCGGAGAAAGGCTTCTGGGCGAACAACGCGGTCCAGATGACCCAGGCCTGGATCCGGGACGGCCTCCGCGAACGGGCCATCACCCGCGACCTCAAGTGGGGCATTCCGGTGCCGAAGGCGGGCTACGAGGACAAGGTTTTCTACGTCTGGTTCGACGCCCCCATCGGCTACGTCTCCATCGCCGCGAACTACGCCGCGGAGCGCGGCATGGATTGGAAGGCCTTCAACGACTCGTGGTGGAAGAACCCCGACGAGGTGGACCTTTTCCAATTCATCGGCAAGGACAACATCCCCTTCCACACGGTCATCTTCCCCTCGAGCCTGCTCGGGACGGGCGAGAAGTGGACGCTGCTCCACCATATGTCGAGCACCGAATACCTCAATTACGAGTCGGGCAAGTTCTCCAAGTCCAAGGGCGTCGGCGTCTTCGGCACGGACGCGGTCGCCTCCGGCATCCCTGCGGACGTCTGGCGGTTCTACGTGTTCTATAACCGGCCGGAGAAATCCGACGCGCTCTTCACCTGGAAAGATTTCCAGGAGAAGGTGAACGGCGAGCTCATCGGCAACCTCGGCAACCTCGTGAACCGCACCCTGTCCTTCGTGTCCCGTTACTACGAGGGAAAGATCCCCGAAGGGACGAGCGACGGGGCCTTCTGGGAGAAGGTGCGCGCGTACGAAGCCGACATCGCGGCCAAGCTCGAGCGGGCGGAGCTCCGCGACGCGTTCCGCGCGGCCTTCGAGCTGTCCTCCTTCGCTAACAAGGCCTTCCAGGACGGGGAGCCGTGGAAGACGCGGAAGGAGAATCCCGCGGCCGCGGCCGCCCTCATCCGCGATCTCTGCCACGTGGTTCGCGATCTCGCGGTCATCGTGCATCCCTACCTCCCCGCGAGCGCCGATCGCCTCGCGGCCTTCTTCGGGAAGAAGATCGGCGCGGGCGGACTCACCTGGGCGGATATCGGAAAAGCGGAGGGCGTGACCGCGGTGACCTCGAGCGAGGTGCTCTTCGCCAAGTTGGAGGATGATTTCGTGAACGAACTCCGCGATAAGTATTCCGGCAGCCAGAAAGAACGCGCCGAGCGGGCGGAAGCCGCCCAGGCCGCCGCGGCTCCGTCCGGAGCCGGTTCCGCGCCTCTAACCCCCGCGTCCCACGCCTCCGCTCCCGCGTCGGCCGCGACTCCTGCGGCGGCGCCCGAGACCCTCGCTCAGGCGGCCGCGCCGGCTGCTCCCGCCGAGCCCGCCGACGTCCGCTTCGCGAAGCTCGTGGATCTCCGCGTCGCCGAGATCGTGAAGATCGAGCGGCACCCGAAGGCCGACAAGCTCTACGTGGAAACCCTCGATATCGCGGGCGAAGAGCGCGTCATCGTTTCCGGCCTCGTTCCGTATTACAAGGAAGAGGAACTGCTCGGCAAACGCATCATCGTGGTCTACAATCTCAAACCGGCCAAGCTCCGCGGGGTGGAGAGCAAGGGCATGCTCCTCGCCGCGTCCGTGAAAAACGGCGAGAGCGAAACGGTCGAGGTCCTGGACGCGGGAAAGGCGCCCTCAGGCACGCGCGTCCTCGTCGCGGGCCACGAGGCCGGTGCGGAGCCCGGCGAGATCGATATCGACACCTTCTTCTCCATGCCGATCCGCGCGGCGGGCGGCGCGGTCAAGGTCGGCGACTCCGCCCTGTCCGTCGGGGGGACGGCCCTCCGCACCGCGAAGGTGGTAGACGGCGAGGTCGGCTGATGCCGTCCTCCTTCCACGGAATTTCCCCCACCGACCTCTCGCGCTGCGACGCGGCCCCTTCATTCCTGCAATCCGGTTTTTGGGGCAGCTTCAAGGCGCGATTCGGTTGGAACGCCCGGGCCTTCATCGTGGATTGGGGAGACGGCGGTAAGCTGCCGCTCCTCGTCATCCGGCGCAGGCTCTGGCGCGGCGCCTCCTTCGCCTATCTCCCCTGGGGCCCCTCGTTGCCCGCCGATTTTCCCTCGTCCGATGCCGATCGCAGCGCCATGCTCGAGTCTTTGGCCCTCGCGCTCAAGGAACAGCTGCCCCCGGATACCGCCTTCGTGCGCTTCGATCCGCCGTGGGCCTCCTACGGCGAGGACGCGGCGGCGCCCGCCATCCTCGGAAGCTTCCGTAGGGCGGGCGCGGATATCCAACCTCCCGATACCGTCATCATCGACCTCACCGCGAACGAGGAAGACCAGCTCGCGGCCATGAAGAGCAAATGGCGCTACAACATCCGCCTGGCGGAGAAGAAGGGCGTCGCGGTCCGACGCCTGGACGCGGGCGGCCTGGACGCCTTCTACGCGCTCTACGAGGAGACCGCGAAGCGGGATCGCATCGCCATCCACGGGAAGGACTACTACGCGGCCCTCTTTTCCCACGCGGCGGAGTACAAAGGCGGAGCGCAGGACCTGCGGCTCTACGTCGCCGAGCACGGCGACCAGCCGATAGCCGCGATCATCACGCTCTTCCGCGGCGAAGAGGCCACCTACCTCTACGGAGCTTCCTCCGACTCGGACCGCAACCTCATGCCCGCGTACGCTCTCCAGTGGCGGGCGATGCGCGATGCCCGGGATGCCGGGTGCCTCCGGTACGACCTCTTCGGGATTCCGCCCAACGCGGACGCCGGCCACCCCATGGCCGGCCTCTACCGCTTCAAGACCGGCTTCGGGGGGCGGATCGTGCACCGGAGCGGCAGCTGGGATTACGCCTACCGCCTTCCTTCGACCGCGGCCTTCCGGATGGCCGAAGCCTTCCGCAAGGCGCTCCGCAGCGCGCGCAAGGCGCGGAGAAAAGGGCGGGGTGGGGGCGGCGGTCCGGTCGAGCGTTGATCCTTTTTGCGTAAATCGATATATTGACTCGATATGAACCTCGAAGCCTTCATCCTCGGCTGCGGCGGTATGATGCCCCTGCCGAACCGTCATCTCACCTCCGTACTCCTCAGGAGAGAAGGGGAGCTTTTCCTCTTCGACGGCGGCGAGGGTACGCAAGTATCCTTACGCAAGCTCAATCTCCGTTGGAAGAAAATATCCGCGATCTTCGTCAGCCATACGCACGCCGACCACGTCACGGGCCTCCCCGGCATCCTCATGCTTTCCTCCCAGGTGGACCGCGACGACCCCCTGACCATCATCGGCCCTCCGCGGATCGCCGAGTACATCGAAGCGAGCCGGCGCGTGCTCGACATGTACATCAACTACGAGATCATCGTGAAGGAGATCGCGGAGCCGGGCGTCGTGTACGAAGGCGACGGCTTCCACGTCCGCGCCTTCCCGCTCCGCCATACGAAGCCCTGCATGGGTTACGCCTTCGAGGAAGACGCGCGGCCGGGTGCCTTCCATCCGGAGAAGGCCGACGCCCTCAACGTGCCGCGCGGCCCCCTCTGGGCCAAACTCCAGGCGGGCGAGACCGTGACCTCCCGCGACGGAGCGGAGGTCCGTCCCGATCAGGTGCTCGGCGAGGCGCGGTCCGGCCGGAAATTCTCCTACGTGACCGACACGCTCGCCTTCCCGGAAATCTCCGCGGAGGTGGCGAATTCCGACTTCCTCGTCTGCGAAGGCATGTTCGAGCGCGAGCTCGAGGAGAGCGCGAAGGAGAAGAAGCACATGACGGCGGAGCAGGCGGCGCGCATCGCCGCCGCCGCGGGCGGCGTGAAGAAACTCGCCCTCATCCACTACAGTCCCCGGTATACGGAGCACAACCTCAAGCAACTCCTCAAGGAAGCCCAGGCCATTTTCCCGGAAACGGTCCTGTCGCGCGACCGGGCGGTGTTCCCGATCAATTACGTCGACTAGGAGTCCCGATGATCGAAGTGGTGGCCCTCTCCAAACGGTACGGGAGCGTCGAGGCCGTCCACGACGTGTCCTTCACCGTAGGAAGCGGGCAGGTGCTCGGCTTGCTCGGCCCGAACGGGGCCGGCAAGACGACCGTCCTGAAGGTCCTCACCTGCTTCCATTTTCCCTCCGCGGGCGAGGCGAAAGTGGACGGCATCTCCGTCCTGGAAGATCCCGTGGGGGTGAAGAAGCGGGTCGGGTACCTTCCCGAGAACGCCCCCCTCTACGGTGACCTCACCGTGGAGGAATACCTCGCGTTCGTAGCCGACGCGCGCCTCATGGACAAATCGATGAGGGCGGGCCGCATCGACCAGGTCTTGGGCGAGTGCGGGCTCTCCGGCGTGCGGTCCCGCCGCATAGAAACCCTCTCCAAAGGGTACCGCCAGCGGGTCGGCCTGGCCCAGGCGATCGTCCACGACCCCTCCATCCTGATCCTCGACGAGCCGACCTCGGGCCTCGATCCGAACCAGATCCTGGAAATCCGCGAACTCGTCCGCCGGCTCGGAGAGAGCAAGACGGTCATCCTCTCGACGCACATACTCCAGGAAGTCGAGGCGGTCTGCTCGCGGGTCCTCATCCTCAACGAGGGCCGCATCGCCGGCCAGGGAAGGCCGGAAGAGATCGCCGCCACGCTCAAGGGGGGCGATTCGTGGGACCTGACCCTGGCCGGCGCGGACGCGCGGAAGGTGGCCGAGAGGCTCAAGGCCCTGGGCGGCCTCGCCGCGGTCTCCGAACCGACGACGAACGCGGACGGTACGGTGTCGGTGACCCTCTCTTTCGAAAGCGCCGCGGCGCCGGTAGCCGCTGCGCCGGTCGCCGCGGGCGAGCGCATCTTCGACTGGGCGGTCGCCTCCTCCCTCAAGATAACCGCTCTGGCTCGGCGCCGCGTGAGCCTGGAGGACATCTTCGTGAAGCTCACCCAGGAGGGAGACCGTCCATGAAAGCGCCCGCCGCGGCCGCCTTCGCCCTCGCGCGCAAAGAACTCCGCTCCGCCTACCATTCGCCGGCGACGTACGCCGCGACCCTCTTTTTCCTCCTCTTCACCTCGATCTGGTTGTTTTACGTCCAGCGGTTTTTCACCCTCGATTCGGCGACCCTCCGCCCCTATTTCGCCGTTTTTCCCGTCGCCTTCACGATCGTGATTCCGGCGCTCACCATGCGGAGTTGGGCCGAAGAGCGCAGGCTCGGCACCGCGGAGCTCCTCCTGACCATGCCCTTCTCGGAAGGGGAGCTCGTGCTCGGCAAATTCTGCGCCTCCTTCACGGTGCTCCTCGTCGCGCTCGCGCTCACGATCCCGCTTCCGCTCTCGCTGTCCTCCCTCGGCGATTTCGATGCCGGAGCCATCGTCGGCGAATACCTGGGCGCCTGCCTCCTCGGGGCGGCCGCGACGGCCCTCGGCCAGTTCCTCTCGTCGCTCGCGAGGAACCAGGTCAGCGCCTTCCTCGGCGGCGTGGCGATCCTGCTCGCGGCCACCCTCGCCAATCAGGTCACCGCGGTCCTCGATCTACCGCGTTTCGCGGCGGATGCGGTCAACTACCTTTCGCTCGCCTTCCACTTCGAAAGCTTCGCGAAAGGCGTCGTGGACAGCCGCGACCTCGCGTACTTCCTGCTGTTCACGGGCCTGTTCCTCTACCTGAACGCCCGCGTCCTCCTGTTCAGGAAATGGAGCTGAGCGATGACCAGGAAACAAGCGAGCCTCCTGACCGTCCTCGCCGTCGCGGCCTTCCTCCTCGCGATGTTGGCCGCGCGTCGTCTCGCGTTCCGCGTGGACCTGACCGAAGGGAAGGCGTTCACGCTCTCCAAGGCTTCTAGGGAACTCTCCAAGGACATCCCGGAACAGGTGGTCGTCACCTATTACCTCTCCGATCAACTCGCCAAGGTCCACCCGGTCCCGGCGGAGATCCGGGACCTCCTCAGGGAGTACGCGGCGAATTCCCGCGGCCGCATCCGCGTCGCTATGCAGGATCCCGTGAAGGCGGGCATCGTCGCCGCCGTAGAACGGCTCGGCGTCACGCCCCGGAGAATTCAGACGACGGAACGCGGCGAATCGAGCGTCGCGACCGTCTATTCGGGCATCGTCGTTGAATACCTCGATCGGACCGCGACGATTCCCTTCGCGTTCTCCCTCGATACCCTGGAATACGACCTGACATCCCGCATCCGATCCGTCGTCCGCGGAACCTCCCGGCAGGTGGGCGTCATGGTGGCGTCCGCTGAAAAAACGTTGGATGCCGATTACCCCTACGTGGAGCGGGCCTTGGCCTCCGCCGGCTACGTCCTGCGCGAGATCGCGCCGGGAGCCGAGATTCCCGAAGGCCTCACGTCGCTCTTCGTTTTCGGCGGCGCGGCCGAACTGGACGACGAGGCCGCGTACCGATTGGCTCGGCATCTCCGCGCGGGGGGGCGCGTCCTCTTCGCCGTGGACGGCGTGATCGTCGATTCCCGCGGCGACCTCCGGGCCGCGCCGGTGGGAAATTCGCCGCTGTTGGATCTGCTCGGGATCTACGGGGTCAGGGTGGAACGGCAGCTCGCCCTGGACGAAGCCGCGCTCACGCTCCCGTTCCAGGCCCGGTCCCCCGAAGGCGGGACGCAGGTCCGCCTGCTCCGCTACCCGCCCTGGATCGCGCTCTTGGAACGGTATGCGGACAAGAAGCACCCGCTCACCGCGCATTTCCCCGGCCTCGACCTGTTCTGGGCGAGTCCGCTCTCCGTGGAGCCGCGGGAAGGCCTTACGGCGACGGTCCTCGCTTCTACGACCGAGGACGCCTGGCGCATGACGAGGGATTTCCAGGTGAATCCCGAGCTCGTCGATCGTTTCTTCGCCGAGGCCGGGCGGACGAAGGGGCCGATCCCCCTCGTGGTCGCCCTGACGGGAACCTTCCCTGCCGCGTTCGACGGAGAAGCCGTGAGCTGGCGGCCCGGAGGCGGCGGGGCCGTACCCGCGGAGGCGCCGGCCGTGCCGACCCGCGCCCTCGTGGTCGGTGACGCCGACTTCGCGAGCGCGTTGATCGAGTATTCCCGGAGCGAGCGCAACCTGGATTTCCTGGTCTCCGCCGCCGATTGGCTCGGAGGCGACGACGATCTGCTCGCCCTGAGGTCCCGGACGAAGGCGGATCCCCGCCTCGACGCCATCAGCGATCCTGAAGAACGGTTCCGCGCCGCGCTCGGCGCGCAGGTCCTCAACGTGGTGGCGATACCCGCCGCGGTCGTCCTCTTCGGCATCGTCCGCGCGGCGAAGCGACGCAAGGAGGAAAAGCGTGCGGTATCGGGCTAAGCTCATCGCGCTCTCGACCCTCGTGGGTCTGCTCGCCCTCGTCTACGCCGGTTCCTTCGTCGTCGAGGCTCTTTCCGCCGCGGCGAAAGCGCGGTCCCGCCTGCTCGACGCACGCGCCGTCCCCGCCGTCAGCCGCCTGACGATTTCCTTCGCCGCGGAAAGGACGACGCTGGAGAAGCGCGGCGACCGATGGTTCGCGCTCCGCGGCGACGCGGCGTATCCGGTCAAGGCCGCGCGGGTGGACGATCTGTTGGCCGCCCTTTCCGCCGAGTCCCTCTATGAGCGCCGCGCGTCGACGGCCGCGGCCCACGGTGCCTTGGGACTCACGGAGGACGCCGCGGCGCGCCTCATCGTATCCGGAGCGTCAGGCGCGGTCTTCCTCGATCTCCTCGTCGGAGATACAGATGCCTCCGGCCGGGAGATCAACCTCCGGTTCGCCGGAGCGGACGAGTCGTTTTCCGGCATCGACCGATTCTCCTCCGTTCTCAAAGAGGGCGTACGCGCCTGGCTGGACCTCTCCCTCTTCGCGCACGACCCCGTGCGTCCCGAATCGATCCAGCGTATCAGCGTCCGCGGCCGCCTGGGCACGGAGGGAAAACGGCCGGGTCGCTCCGTCGGCTACGCCGCGCTCCGCGACGCCGGGCGGGGCTGGATCTTGGAAGGGAGGGGGGAGGCGCTCGATCCGACGAAGGTAGACGCCTACGTCAAGGCCATCGTCTCCGCGGAGGGCGAGGATTTCGCCGAACCGGGGATGGGCGCGGTCGCGCCGGCGGCCGTCATCGTCCTGGAAACCGGCGACGGCCGCGAGCGCACCGTGGAGATCGCTTCCGCCGGTCCGGACGGTCGCAGTCCCGCGACAGTCTCCGGCTCTCCTTACCGCTATTTGCTCGGGGCGTGGAACGTGGAGCGCCTCGTCAGGGACGCGTCGCAACTCCTCTCCGACGAGCGCAAGTAGCGGTCTTCACGACCGAGCGGTCTTCACGACCGAGCCGCGATGAAGGAACGGTACCGGTCGGGATCGGGTTTGAAGGCGACCACCGGCGAGCCCTCCTCCTCGACGGCCTTGGCGAGGGCGCGGGAAGCCTCCATCATGAGGCGTTCGGCGTCCACGAGCCTACCCGAACGTGCCGTGAGTCCGATGCGGAGATCGGCTTCCGCGATGGCCGGCGTGGGGCCCTTGCGGAGTTTGCAGCGGAACTCCTCGGCCATCCTGAGGCCGTGATCCACGTTGACGTTCGGTAAAATCACCGACGCGCCCCGGCTCCCGCGCTCGAAGACGAGGTCGCGGAACGTGAAGAAGGAGACGGTAGATTCCGCGAATTCGGCGAAGGCGGCCTCCCATGCCGGATCTCCGTCGAGCGGCTCCATCGAGAGCAGGACGAGGTCTTGCTCGAAGGAGGCGCAGCGGTGCAGTTCGGAGGCGAGGCGGTCTGCGGTGTAGGCCTCCCAGCCGATACCGCCGCGGGGAGAATAGAGTCCCGCGGGCGCCGGCTCGGGCGGCACGGGCTCGCTCTCGCTCATGGGGCCGTCGGCTACGGCGGTCAAAACGCCTTCGTTCCGGTCTTCGGTCGCTGCCGGCTCCGCCGTCCCGACTTCCGCGGTTAAGGGCGCCGGGGCAGGTTCGCCGCCGACGATGTCCGCGGTGATGTCCTCGGCGAGGTCGGGGATATCGATATCGAATTCCTCGGTCTTCCTGGTCGCCGTTACCGCCTCCACGGGGGGAACCGCCTCGGCTTCGCCCCGAGCGGCGGCCGGGGGACTCCTCAGGATATCGACGACGAGGAGCAGGGACGCGAGCGCCGTGACGGCCGCGATCGCCAGGAGGGTATCGCGGAGTATGGCGAAGAGCGCGTTCCGGTCGACGAGCAAGGCCGTGGCGCTCACCGTGGCGTTCCGGACGCTGCCGGCGCGGAGCGGCGCGAAGAACGGATCATCCGAGGCGCCGAAAACGGCGGCGAAGGCGACCGAATCCTCCTGCCGTACGAGATATCCGGGGGCCCGTTCGACCGCGTATTCGGGGCCGCCGGGGCCGGTCACGATCGCGGCCGCCAGGGCCGCCGAGGCGCGGACGGCGTCGCGAACCGTTTCGCGGAAGGGAATTTCCATAAAGCCGAGGACGGCGGCCGATGATGAACGATCCACGAGATCTGCGAATTCCCGCTCGGCCGCCGCTCGACGTTCGGAAACGGAGTTCCCGAGCCTGAAGGTGCCGATACCGAGCGACAGGGCGTACGCCAAAGCGCAAAAGAGCGCAACCGCGTCCAGGTATTTCGTTCGCATGGAAGCCATTATATACGGTTTCCCCGAGGCGTGCTAGGATTACGTCGGAGGAATCGCCTATGACGATACGGAATCGCGGCCTCCCGCCCGGCTGGTATCCCGATTCGCGCGCCCTCGTCGAACGCGCCGTGTCCGGTTTCCTCGCGGGCGTCGCGCGGGGCGCGGCCGCCGCCTGCATGGCGCCGCACGCGGGCTGGTACTATTCGGGCCCCATCGCCGCCAAAGCCATCGCCGCGCTTGATCCGCAGGCGGAGACCGTCGTCGTCTTCGGGGGCCACCGCCCGGCGCGCACGGTGCCGCTCCTGGCGTTGGAGGACGGCTTCGAGACGCCCGCGGGGACCGTCTCCGCGGACCTCGAATTGCGGGCGGCGGTCGCCGCCGACCTTCCCTCCGCCGAAGATCGATGGGTCGACAATACCGTCGAGGTCATGTTGCCGATGATCCGCGTCCTGTTTCCCGCCTCCCGCGTCCTCTGGCTACGGGTCGCCGCCGACGTCTCCTCCTGGGAGACCGGGAAGACGGTCGCCGCGGCAGCCGGCCGCCTCGGCCGGAGGGCCGTCGCCGTGGGCTCCACCGACCTCACCCACTACGGGCCCAACTACGATTTCCAGCCGCGAGGCACGGGAAAAGAGGCGCTCGAATGGGTGCGGACGGTGAACGACGCCGCCTTCCTGCGGGCCGTCCTCGCGGGCGACCCGGGCGCGGCCATCGCGCGGGCCGAGGAAGATTCCTCCGCCTGTTCGGCCGGCGCGGCGGTCGCCGCCATGGGTTTCGCCGCCGCCTGCGGCGCCGTCTCCGGCGACCTGCTCGCCTACGGCACGAGCGCCGACGTCTCCCCGGCGACTTCCTTCGTCGGTTACGGCGCCGTCGCCTGGACCAAGCCGGCAGTGCCCGCGGCCTGAGGAGCGGAAAGGACGCGATCGAGCTCCCCCAGGCAATAGGACCGGACTTCCTCGAGCGTTTCCGCGGGCGTCAGCTCCGGCGACCTCCGGCGGATCGTCGCGGCGGCGGGCAAGAGCGTGGTAAGCACGTCCCGCTGGTCGGCCTCGAGGACGGCGAAGTAGGACGCGACGGAGGTCGTGAGGGCTGGGAGCGAGCGGATCGAAGCCGCGTAGGAGAGGAGGAAATCCCGGCTCCGCATCGTCGCCGCTCCCGGCGCCAAGGTGCGGATGGACCGTTCCCGCGTTCGGCGCCCCGCCGGTACCGCGATGGGCGCCCCCCTCCCTTCGACCGGCGCGAGTTCCGCCTGGAGATGCGGCGCGAGCCGTTCCAACCGCTGCCGGTAGGCGGCGAGCGGCTTCGTCTCGTACCGCCACATCCCTGCGGTTCCTTCCCGATGGAGGGATTCGTTGCGGAAGACGAAATTGGCGAAGAGTCCTTCGAGCGGGAGGGTGCGGACCTGGGCCCGCTGGAAATACGGATGGATGTAGGTACCCCGCGCGTAGGGTTCTCCGTCGGGGTAGGAAAAGTCGGCCCCGTAGAGTTCGATGCGCTCGGCGCCCAAGGCGTCGGCGAGCGATACCGCCGCGTACGTGACGTTGCCCCCGGAGGTGTCGATCATCGGGAATGACCGCCAACGGCTCGCGGCGTAGACCGTGAGCGGGTGCCCGCCCGAAAAGAAGCGGGGAGCGGCCACGCGGGAGGCGACGACGGGGGGACTCGCGAGATCCAGGAAGAGGGGAACCGCTTCCGGGTAGCCGTCCATGAAGTGGTAATAGCTGATGTGCTGGCAGTCGATGGAGATGACCGCGTCCGGCGGCAGTCCCGCGGCGAGGAGGGCCGGTAGGGCGGTATCGGTCGAGAGCAGGAAGAGGACGCCGCGATCGCGGCGGAGCCGCTCCAGCTGTCGATCGAGCGAAGGTCCCGCCGCCGCGACGGCGATCGTGCGCGTGGGGGGCAGGGGGGGGGGGGGGCCTTCGGCCGCGAGCAGGTTGCGGATCGCGTTGGCGAACCAACGTTTCCCGAAATAGGCCTGGACCGAATAATCGTCGGAGATGGAATCGATGGTCGTCTTGATCGTGTCGGCCGCTTCCTCGAAGCGGGCCGGCAGGGTGTCCGTCCGCGTCCGCAGCGGCAACACCGCTATGCCGCCCAAGAGCGCCGGGCGATAGGTGCTCAGGATGGCCGCCTCGATGTCTTCCCGTTCGGGGTCCACGAGCATGCGGAAGCGGGGATCGCCGAAGAGGTGGAGGTATTCCTTGGACGCGAGGAGCTCGGCGGTGCCGTGGACGTCGTATTCCACCACGATGAGGCCGTGGATATCGTCGCGCGCGAGCGCCGCTTCCGCGACGTAGCCGCCTCCGAGGCCCAACAGTATGAGGAGACCGCCCCGTACGGTGGAAACGATGCGGGCGGCCTCCTTCCGCGGATCCACGAGGGAATGGAGCGCCCGGGCGGCTCCCGAAGCGTCCACCGCCGCGGGTACGAGATCCCCCGCCTTGGACGTGAGGAACCGGTAGCGTCCGCGGGTCGTTTCCGCGGCGGTCAGGTAGGCGCAGAGGTTCTTGTCGGAGGTGGAGAGCGAGAGGAGGTTCCGTTCGAAGATCATTCTGCTTTCCATGCCGCCCTCCGCGTTCACGCGATTCCCGCCGCCGCGGTCCGGACCGCGTCCGCAACCGCCGCGCGCCGCTCATCCGGTTTGATGTCCTCGAAGTCGGCGCCGAGGAGCAGCGCGCCGAGCTCCTGTTCGATCGCCTCGTTCCCGCGCGCCAAGCCCCCCGTGAGCGCCGCGAGCGCCGTCGCGTACCGTACGGCCGGCGCCGCCGGCGCGCCGAGGGGGCGGACCCGGAAGCGCGGCTCGCGGTCTCCCGCGCTTTCGATCCGATCCGCTCGGGGAAAATTCGATAGGGCCGGGTGCGCGGCACCGAGGGTCCGGATCCTGGGCGCGTACCGCTCGGCCCGGTCCGCGAACCAGGCGGCGTACACGCCCATCGCGGAAGAAGATCGTATCATGCGTTCCCGCTCGTAAGCGGCGCCGTATGCGGGGACGAAGCGGCTCGCCGCGTCTTCCCTGAACCGGTCCAAGGCGTACGGCCGGGCGTGGGTCCGGAGTCCCTGGTTCGCGAGGTCGAGCCCGGCGACGTAAACGGGGCCGCTCGTGATCGCGAGCGCGAGATCGATGGCCGTCGCCGTGACGGTGCCGCGCTGCGGAGCGACGAGGAAGGACCGCCCGAACGAGGAGAGCAGGAGGCTCTGCCAGGCGCTCCCGTCGGCGATCGCGAGGATGGGGCCGGTGAAGAGGGCGGAGGGAACCTGCGCGGTCAAGGTCGCGGCCAAGGGGAGGGTGGACCGCGCGGCGGAGAAGAGGTGGAACGTCGCCCAGCCTCCGCCGTCGCTCGCCACCGCCAGGTCGGGCGGTATGCCCGCCGCGAGCAGGGCCTCCGCTGCCGAGGATACGGCGATCACCGTGCAGCGGCCTTCGCGCCGCGCGGCCGCTATGGACTCGGCGTGCCTTTCTAGGCTCGGGCCCGCGCCGGCCACCGCCACCCGCCCGTCGCCCCGGTAGGG
>JAEXTK010000282.1 GCA_023406985.1 Spirochaetota bacterium
CCCGCCGCCGCCCCCCCCGGCGCCCCCCTTTCGATCCGCCGAAACGTTTACTTCGACAGGGCCGCCACGGCCGCGCCGAAGAGGGACGCCTGCTCCACCGGGGAGATGACGAAGTTCCGCGGCGCCTTGGCCGAGAGCATGGCGTGGAGATAGGACTCCAGCGCGGTCCGCATCCCCTTGTAGACCACGTAGGTGGTGCCCTCCACGGCCACGCGGACCGGGACGAAGGGGTCGTAGCCCGCGCCCGTCCGCTCCACGGCCGCGGCCACCGAGGCGGCGGCGAAGAGGGCCGCGCGCTCGGTCACGATGGACACGAGGTAGGCCAGGCTCGCGAGGGCGTCGCGCTCGTCCTTCTGGAAGAGCGAACCGATGGGGCCCTCCATCGCGAGGGGCGCGTGCATGAAGGCGTTAAGGTCCTTCGTCTGGAGGGTCGGCCATTGCATGAGTTCGTCCGACCTCCGGAAGGCGAGCACGCCGTCCGCGATCGCCCGCTTGAGGACGAAGAGGGAGAGGGGCCCGAGGTAGGCGCCCGCCATCGTCTTCTCGAAGGTGTACTTGCCGGGATTCTTCAGCGTCGCGTCGAATTCCTCATCCAATCGGCCGCAATAGCGGGTGTGGAAGCTGCCGGTCTCGCAGACGACGATCTGCGGGGCGTCGGGGCTGTCGAAGCCGATCTTCGGGATGCGCGATTCGGGATAGGCGACGTTCATGCCGGTGCCGAGGATGAACCCGATGGCCGGGCCGCCCTCCACGCCGAACTTATCCTCGCCCTTCCGGGTGCCGCCGTCCGCGGGTAGCTCGGAGAGGCCCGAGAGGAGGGTGGCGACCGTGTCGTTGAGGAGTACGATGCGGTCGGGAGCCTTCACGCCGCGGCGGGAGAGGGCCTCCCGGAGGCCCGCGCCGATCGCCTTACCGATCACTTCGGGCGCGTCCACTTCCTTGCTGAAACCGAGGAGGATGCCGTCGGCGTCCTTCGTGGTCTCCATGGGATACGAGAAACAGAAGCCGATGCCCTCCACGGGGCCTTCGGCCAGGAGGGGAGCGGCGACGGCCGCGAGCTCGTCGAAGAATTGGACGGCGGTGAGCCGCCCCTTGGTCCCCGGCATGTGGGCCTTGAGCGAATTCTCGGTCACGGCCTTGCCCGCGTCGAAGCGCACCCGGGCGGCCCGGAGGTTGGTCCCGCCCGCGTCCAAGGCGAGCACCGTCTTTCCCGAAGGCACGGAGGCGACGGGCGACAGGTAGGTCGGCAACATCGGCAGGGTGGACGCGTCGCCCCGGAGACCCCGTTCCATCTCGATGACGAGATCCTTCACGAGGGCCACCGGATCGCACACGCCGTAGTGGAAACCATGGTACCGGGCGAAGTCGGCGAGGAAACGGGGATCGAACGACGAGCGCATTGCGGGAACCTCCGGGAAACGTTTCGCCTATTGTTAGAAGAAAAGGGGGGACGAGGCAAGGCCCCTCCCCCCCGAAAACGAAGAGCGCGACCGATTACAGCCGTTCGAGGACCAGGATGCCGAGATCGTCCATGGACTGGGCCTGGGAGTCCCCCAGGCATCGGTTGCGGATCTCGTCCACGAAGTCCTGGGCGTCCCGCTTCTGCGAGGCGACGGCCAGGGAGGTGAGGAGGGCGGTGCCGCTCGACATGTCGCCGCCGAGGGCTTCCGCGAGTCCGTCCGCGCTCAGGATGAGCCGGTCCCCCGCCGCGAGCGTCCCCTCCGCCTCCTCGAAATTCACGTCGCTGAAGGCCCCGAGCGCGACTCCCGCGGGTTTCACCGATTGGTGGGTTCCGTCCGCGTGGACGTGCAGGAGGGCCGGATGCCCCGCGCTCACCGCGTGGTACCGGCCGGTCGCCCGCTCCAGGAGCACGAGGGCGGCGCTCGCGAAGGAGGGGCCCATGAAGCCGAGGGAGGTCCGCTCGTTGAGGATGCGCGCCAGGACCGAGAGGTCGAGCGGCGTCCGTCCGCTCAGGACGGCCTCGCGGATCCCGGAATCCAGGGCGAAGGCGTACATCGCCGAGAGCGCCCCGTGGCCCATGATGTCGATGGATACGAGCAGTATGGACTTGCCGTCCTCCACGGGGAAGGCGTCGTAGAGGTCGCCGCATCCTGCCGCGCTCGGCGCGAGGAAGCCCGTGATCTTGTAGCCCGCCCCCGCGGCGTTGGGCGTGGGGAAGCGGGAGACGATGACCGAGTTGATCGAGGCCACCGAATCCTCGAGGAGGCGGCGTTCCGCGCGGCCGATCACGTCGATGAGCACGAGGAAGCCGATGGTACGGCCGTCGGGGAGGCGCAGGGGTTCCACGCTCGCCTCCGCCTCGGCCCCGGTCTCCGCGCCGATATCCACGCGGACGCGCCCCGGCGCGGGGGGCATGGAGGTGCCGAGCGCGAGCTCGGTGAGGTTGCGGCCGATGAGGTAGGAGGTGTCGTGCACGCCGAAGAGGCGCGCGGCCCGGTAGTTCGCGTGGGCGACCGCCCCCTCCCCGTCCACGAGGAGGGCGGGCGCCTCCAGGGCGTCCACGAGCGGCGCGTTGTTGAGGAGCTCCTCGCGGCCGGCCTTGCGCGCGCTGGCCCCGGCCAGCGCGAGGGCCACGTTCGCGGCGACCTCCCGCTCGTCGAAGGGCTTGAGCAGGTAGGCCGCGGGCTTGGTGGCCGCGGCGCGGGTGACCGTCTCGGGATCCGAGTACGCGGTCAGGTAGATGACGGGGATATCGAACTCGGCCTTGGTCGTGTACGCGGCCTCGATGCCGTCCATCGACCCCTCGATCCGGATGTCCATGAGGATGAGGTCGGGCTTGTACCGCGCGACGGATTCCATCACGGTGTCCCCCGAAGCGATGACGGCCGGCACCGAGTAGCCGAGGCGTTCCAGGTCCTCGCGTATCTCCTCCCCGACGAGGGGTTCGTCCTCCACCACCAAGATCGTTTCCTTTGCCATTTTGTCCTCCTTTAACGATTCGATTCTGCTATCGATAAGAGCACCACGACGCGGCTGCCCTTTCCTGGTTCCAGAGCGACGCTGCCGCGCCGTTGCCGGGCGATGCTGCACACCACGCGGAAGCCGAGCCCCTCCGATTTCTCGGGTTTGAAGTCGGGCGGGAACCCGGGGCCGTCATCGGCGACCACGAGCCGCAATCGGTCTCCTTCCAGGGTGGCGGTCACGTCCAGCGCGACGCGGCCGTCCGCCTTGGCGGCGTGCATGTACGCGTTGACCACGAGCTCGGTTACTATGAGCCCGACATCCACACAAAAATCAACCGGGGTCTCCACGGTCGGCGCCGCGATCGCGATCTTCGCGGCCTCCGCCGAGTCGCGCGGGTCGCCCGAATAGCTGAATTCGAGCTGCTCCGCGAGGTCGCGCAGGTAATCGCCCAGGTCGGCCGTACCCTCGCGCTCGGAGATGTAGAGCCGTTCGTGGGCCAGGCTCACCGAGCGGATGCGGTCGCGCGTGATCTTGAGCGCCTCGATGAGGGAGACGTCGGTGGCCCGGTTGGACTGGAGGGTGAGGATGCTCGACACGAGCTGGAGGCTGTTCTTGACCCGGTGATGCATGTCCTTGGCGTGCCGCTCCCGTTCTTCGGCGAGCGCGGTCGCCTTGACGAACTCCTCGGCGAAGTGGCTCGCGAGGATCGTTTCCTGGATCACGACGAAGAGCGCCAGGCTCCACGGGAGCAGGGTACCGGAGTTGTTCGTGGAGAAGGGGGCGAAGAACATATCGTTGAGGGCCGCGGCGGTGACGAGGACGGCGCCGCACGCGACCGCGACGCTTCCCACCGGACGCGCGACCCGCGCCCCGCGGATGAACACCACGATGGCCGACAGTATCGAGAAGATGACCACGGGGTAGTAATACGGCACCGTGCGCGTGAGGTAGACGAGGGGTAGGAAGGGCGTGAGCGCGGCGAGCAGGATCGAGGGGAGGTAGAGTATCGCCGCGTGCGGCCGCGCGAACCGGACCGAATAGAAGACCTGCAGGTACCGGAGGCCGAGGGGGAGCGGCAGGAAGGCGGTGAGGTATTCGAGGCGGACGATGAGGGAGAAGGGCAGTCCGGGGAAGAAGGCCGCGAGCAGGTATTCCCCGGTCACGAGCGCGCGGAGGGATACGAGCGAGGTGAAGAGGCCGAGGATCAGGTTCGTCCGGGCGGCCTGCTTGAGGAAGAACTGGACGAAGCTGTGGAACGCGATGGCGGCGTTGAACGCGAACAGGGCGATCGCCGCCGCGTCGGCCAGGCGTTTGTCCCGTCTCAGCCGGTCGAGGGGTCCGATCATGAACGGCTGCCAGAGGCCGCCGCCCCGGTATACGTAGTTGGAGACGCGGACGACGAAGTCCTGGCGCGCGGATCGCGGGAGGGGGACGACGTCGGGGCCGTAGGCGCTCCGCGCGTCCGCGGACCGCAGCGACGGGCGGCCCGAGCGGGCGATCGGTTCCCCGTTCGCCTCGATCTCCATGGCCGTAGACGCGGTCATGTACCGGAGCGCGGGCCGGTCGAGGGCGGGCGGCAGGAGCACGGTGAGCCGGTAGGTCCCCGCGCCGCGCCCGCCCCTATCCCCGGCGACGGTCCCCTTCCACAGGTCCGGCACCGAGCGGACCGTCCAAGCTTCCGTCGCGGCCGCCTCGGCGGAGGAGAGCAGCGCGCCCCCGTGGAAGAGCCAGTCCGTGCGGAGCTCCACCGGCCCCGAAGCGGCGAAGTCCCACTCCCGGAGATCCAGGACGCCGCCGACCGCGGGCGGGAGACCCCGGCCGAGATCCCTCATCCAGGAGGAGACGGTCAGGGCTATGCACACGAGGATGAAGGCCACGAGGAGGCCCTGGATCAGAACGGTCTTACCGCGCCTGAGGTAGCGCGCGAGGCGTCGAGCGATACGTCCGCGCGGGAAAGCCGGTGCGTCCATATCGCTCAGTATAATCCATATATGGCGGTTGTCGTTACGGCGAAACCCGCTTTCTGTCGCGCGGGAAGAGGCTCGCCTCCTTGACGTTCGCCAGGCCCAGGATCTTCTGGGTCAGCCGCTCGCAGCCGATGGCGAACCCGCCGTGCGGCGGGCAGCCGTACTTGAAGACCGCGAGGTACCCTTCCAGGTCCTCCGCCTTGAGGCCGAACTTCGGCAGGACCTCCAGGAGGGCCGCGTACTCGTGGTGGCGGCGGCCTCCCGTCGTGATCTCCAAGCCGCGGAAGAGGGCGTCGAAGCTCATGGTGCGGGTCGCGTCGAGCGGATACGTATAGAAGGGCCGGTGGCGCCGCGGGAATTCGTTCACGAACACGAGCTCGCTCCCCTTCTCCCGCGCCGACCATGAGCAGAGCAGGCGCTCCACCTCGGGGTTGATCTCGAAGGCTTTCTTGGCCCCGGTCTTTTGCCCCGCGCGCTCCCCGCGCGCCGCCTCTTCGGCGGCGATCGCGAGGGCCTCGTCGTGGCCCACGATCGGCGAGGCGTACACCGACTCGCGGCTCGGGACCGTCGCGTTCCAAAGGGCGAGTTCGGCCGCGTTCTTCTCCGCCACCCGGCCGAAGATGTGGGCGAGCAGCCCCTTTTCCAGTTCGATGAGGTCGCGCTCGGACTCGATGAAGCCCATCTCCACGTCCATAGAGACGTACTCGTTGAGGTGGCGCGGCGTGTCGTGCTTTTCCGCCCGGTACGCCGGGGCCACCTCGAAGACGCGCTCCAGGCCGGAGGCGACCATGGTCTGCTTGTAGAACTGGGGCGACTGGGCGAGGTAAACCTTGCGGTCGAAGTATTCCACCTCGAAGAGGCCCGTGCCGCCCTCGGTGCCGCTCCCGATGAGCTTGCTCGACTTGATCTCGGTGAAGTCCAGCGACCGGAGGTGCTCGGAGAAGGCCTCGATGATCGTCGACTGGATGGCGAAGATGGCGCGGATCTTCGGGTTGCGGAGGGACAGGGCCCGGTTGTCCAGGATCACCTCGATGCCGACCTTGTCCGGGTCCCCGTTGACCGGATACGGCAGGTCCGCGGCCGCCGCGGCGATCACCTCCACCTTCTCCGCGCGGAGTTCGGCGCCGCCGGGCGCCTTCTCGTTCACGGCCGGCGTTCCGGTCACCGCGATCACCGACTCCAGGGTCAGGTCGGCCTTCCCCTCCACCACCGTCTGGACCACGCCCGAACGGTCGCGGAGCATCACGAAGGACACGCCGCCGAGTTCCCGGACGCGGTGCACCCAGCCCTTGAGTTCCACGGTTCCGGTCGCGCCCGCGGCGGCCAGGGTCGTTATCTCTTTCGCCAATATGCGCATGTCGTCTCCTTGCTGTCGCTGCTATCGTCGTCGGCGCCGCGGCCGCCGCTAGGCCGTCTCGGCCACCCGGCGTTCCACCTGCGCGCGGGCCAGGGTCGGTTCGGCGCGGCCGTCGGTCGCCGCGAGCACCTTGCCCACGAGGTAGGCCACGAGGGCGCGCGAGCGCGCGGCGTCCCCCGCCCCCGCCGCGGCGCGGGCGCCCGCGAAGGCCGAGGCCTCCGCCGCGAAGACGTTCTCCACGGCCGCGGCCACCACCGCGGGGTCGGCGATCTGTTCCCAGCCCCGGGAAGTCACCACCGCCTCGGGATCGGCGTCCTCGGCGACCACCGCCTCGAGCGTCTGCTTGGCGTTCTTGCCCGAAAGCCTGCCGGAAGCCACGAGGGCTACGAGG
Source organism: Spirochaetota bacterium (assembly GCA_023406985.1). Classification (GTDB taxonomy): domain Bacteria; phylum Spirochaetota; class Spirochaetia; order Treponematales; family Breznakiellaceae; genus JAEXTK01. Next base: position 6,641 of record JAEXTK010000282.1, read on the forward strand.
GAGGCGAGGCGGGACGGGGTGAGCTTGAGGCCGCCGATATCCTCGGCCGCGATGCCGTCCCGGTTCATGACCCGCTTCACGTCGGACGAGAGCCAGGCCGAGACGCGCTCGGCCGCCTCCGCCCGGGACAGGCCGAGGGAAACGGCGGCCGCGCAGGCGGCCTCGAAGTAGTCGGCCATGGCGCGCTCTTCGCAGACGAAGGCCGCCTGGGAGGCGGTGAGGCCGTATTCCGCCTCGATCCGCTTCTCCCGGTCGAAGGGGAGTTCCACGAGGGACGCCTTCACCGCGGCGAGGAAGGCCGGGTCGGGCGCGAAGACCGGGAGGTCCGGCTCGGGGAAATAGCGGTAATCGTGGGCGTTCTCCTTGGTGCGCATGGACTCGGTCTGGTCGCGGTTCTCGTTCCAGAGCCGCGTCTCCTGGACCACGGTGCCGCCCTTATCCAGGATGCCGGTCTGGCGCTCGATCTCGTAATCGAGGCCGAGCCGCACGAAGCGCGACGAGTTGAGGTTCTTGATCTCCACCTTCCGGCCGAGGCCCGCTCCCCTGAGGTTGATCGACACGTTCGCGTCGGCGCGCATCGACCCCTCCTCCATGTTGCCGTCGCAGACGCCGAGGTAGCGGACCGTGCGCCGGAGCTGCTGGAGGAAGATCTCCGCGTCCTCGCCCACCTCCAGGTCGGGTTCGGTCACGATCTCCAGGAGGGCCATGCCGGCGCGGTTGTAGTCGAGGAGGGAGACGTTGCCCGCGTGGATCATCTTCCCCGCGTCCTCCTCAAGGTGGCACTCCTTGATGCGGATCTTTCGGCGCGCTCCCCTGCTCTCGATCTCCACCCAGCCGTTGACGCCGACGGGGGAGGCGAACTGGGAGATCTGGTAGTTCTTGGGCATGTCCGGATAGAAGTACTGCTTGCGCTCGAACCAGGTCCGCTCGCTCACCGTGCAGTTGAGCGCGGCCGCGACCACGGCCGACATGCGCATGGCTTCCGCGTTGAGCGCGGGGAGGACGCCGGGGTACCCCATGCAGACCGGACACACGTTCGTGTTCGGTTCGTCGCCGAAGGCGGCTTTGCATCCGCAGAAGACCTTGGTCTTGGTCGAGAGGTGGATGTGGACTTCGAGTCCGATGAACGACTGGTACATCGCTTACCTCCAGAAAGCCGTGTAACCCGCGGGGCGGGGAATGGGATGGTCGGCCTCGTAGCCCTCGGCGATATCGAAGAGGGTGCCTTCGGCGAAGGCGCGGCCGACGAGCTGGACGCCGACGGGCAGGCCGCCCTCCACGCTCGCGGGGAAGGAGAGGGCCGGCAGGCCGGCGAGGTTCGCGCAGCAGGTGAAGAGGTCCGCCGCCTTCTGGGCGAAGGGCGAGAGGCCCGCGTCCCCGCGGCCGAAAGCGCGCGTCGGGAAGACCGGCATGAGGACGGCGTCTACCGCGGAAAGCGCACGGTCGAAGTCGCGCCGGATGCCCGCGCGGATGCGCTGGGCCCGCAGGTAGTAGCGGTCCTGGAAGCCCGAGCGGAGGACGAAGGTGCCGAGGAGGATGCGGAGCTTCACCTCGTCGCCGAAGCCGCCGCCGCGCGCCTTGTCGATGAGTTCGTCCGGGTTCTCCGCCCACGCGGGCCGGTTGCCGTAACGGATGCCGTCGAAGCGGGCCAGGTTGGCGCTGGCCTCGGCCGTCGCGATGGTGTAGTAGGCGGGAACGCCGTACTTGAGGCTCGGGAGATCGATCTCCGCGAGCTCGTGGCCGAGGGAGCGGAGG
>JAEXTK010000305.1 GCA_023406985.1 Spirochaetota bacterium
CCTCCGCGCTGCCCGCGGTCCTCGCGGCGGCGGGCGGCGCCGTCATCCTGATCGGCCTCATCGTCTTCATCGTGGCCGTCAAGCGCAGGGCGGATCGGAAGGACGAGCCGAAGAAACCCGCGGCCAAGATCCCGCTCGCCTAGCGCTCGCCTAGCCGAGGATCTCCCGAACCTTCGCGGCGACCGCCTCGCCGAGGATGCGGTGCGCGGCGGCCTCGAGGTGGATGCCGTCCAGATCGCTCGACGAGACGATCTCGCCCGCGTCCAGGAACGCGGCGCCGATCTCCGCCGCGAACTGGCGGTAGCGGGCGGCCATGGCGCGCGAAATCTCGCCGCACTCTCCGAACATGGGCCGGAAATAGGTGAGCTTGGCGGTCGGGGGCGGCGCGATGAGGAGCAGCTTCGGCGCCGATCCTCCGCTCCCCGTCTCCGACGCGAGCACGGCCTTGCCCACCCGTTGGGCGCCGCGGGCGACGTCCCAGGCGGTGGGGGCGAAGCGGACCTTGAGATCGTTCGTGCCGAGCAGGACCGCGACGAGGTCCAGGGGCTTGTGGCTCTCCAGGATGGCGCCGATCTGGGCGAGGCCGTTGCGGTCGCCCTCCACCGGGTCGTCCCTGCAGGTAGTCCGGCCGGAGAGCCCCTCCTCGACCACCCAGAACGCCGGGTCATCGGCGGGCGCGTATTCGTTGAGGACGTCGCGGAGGACGCCGGGCCAGCGGACGTGGAGGCCGTGGCGGCCTCCGGAAACCGGATCGGCGCCCCAGGTGTTGGAATCGCCGTAGCAGAGGATGGTTTTCATGGCCGCATGGTGACCGGTGCCGGGCGGCGGGTCAAGCCGCCCGCCCGGCGCTCAAGCGCCCGCCGGCGCCCAAACGCCGGCCGAGCCGCCCGCGGCCGCTATGCCCACTTCACGAAACCGCTCAGGTAGGGGTGCACGAGGGCCGGATGCTTCGGCAGGACGCGGACCGTGTGGCCCTGCCGCCCGGTCGCCGCGCATTCGAAGCGGACCTGGAACTTCCAGCATTCGCCGTCCTGGGCGACGCTCTTCATCTCGGTCTTCATCGCGTCCGTGATCTCCCCCTGGTTGGAGACGGTCCCGTGGTAGAGCTCCACCCGCACTTCGTCCGGCGTGAGGGAGCCCAGGTTCACGCAAGCCGTCGCGGTGACGGCGTCCCCGCGCAGCATCACGGGTCGCGCGGTGGACTCCATGCGCACGATGTGCAGGGCCGGCCAATTCGCCCGAAGCTTCTCCATATAGGCGGCGAGGGCCTTGGATTCGGCGAAGCCGTCCTTGGCGAGCCGCTTGTAGTTCTTGAGCGCGGGGAAGTAGAATTTGTTGGAATAGTCCATGAGCATGCGGTGGCTCGACATCGATTGGCCGATTTCCCGCATGCAGCTCTTCATCCGCTTGATCCATTCGCGCGGGAGGCCGTCCCTGCCGCGTTGGTAGAAGAGGGGCACGATCTCCCGTTCCAGGAGGTCGTAGAGGGCTTTGCTCTCCACGTCGTCCTGGAGATTCTCCTCGTCGTACACCTCGCCGCGGCCGATGGCCCAGCCAACGTCGGGGGTGTAGGCCTCGTCCCACCAGCCGTCCAGGACCGAGCAGTTGAGCACCCCGTTCACCGCGGCCTTCATGCCGCTCGTGCCCGAGGCCTCCATGGGCCGCCGCGGCGTGTTGAGCCAGAGGTCCGCGCCGCTCGTCAGGTAGCGGGACATGGTCATGTCGTAATCTTCCAGGAACACGATCCTGCTGATGACGTCGTGCTTTTCGGCGAAGTGGATGATCTCCCGGATCAGGTCCTTGCCCGGGAGGTCGTGGGGATGGGCCTTGCCCGCGAAGATGAGCTGGATGGGCCGGTCGCCGTCGGTGAGCAGCCGGAGCAGGCGGTCCGGGTCGCGGAGAAGCAGGTTGGCCCGCTTGTACGTGGCGAACCGGCGCGCGAAGGCGATGGTGAAGGTGTAGGGCGAGAGGGCGTCCTCGGCCTGCTGGATGCGGCTCTCCGTGGCGCCGTTGCGCTTGAGCTGCCTCCGGATGCGGTCGCGCGCGAAGGCCACGAGGCGCTCCCGCCGCCGCTCGTGGGTGCGCCAGAGCTCCTCGTCGGAGATGCGGTCCATGCGGTTCCAGATCGAGAGGTCGGTCGGTTCCTCCTCGAAATGGGGGCCGAAATAGCGATCGAGGAGCTCCACCATGTTGTTGGAGACCCAGGTCCGCGGGTGCACGCCGTTCGTCACCGAATCGATGGGCACTTCGGAGAGCGGGAGGCCCGGCCAGAGGTTCCGCCACATGCGGCGGGAAATTTCGCCGTGGAGCTTGGAGACGCCGTTCGAGTACGCGGACAGCTTGAGGGCGAGCACGGTCATGCAGAAGCTCTCCCGGTCGTCGTCGGGGTTCTCGCGCCCGAGGGCGAGGAAATCTTTCCACGAGAGGCCGGTGTAGGCGACGGGAGCCTTGAAATACTTCTCCATGAGGTCGATGCCGAAGCGCTCGTTGCCCGCGGGGACCGGCGTGTGGGTGGTGAAGATGTTGGTGGGCCAGAGGGCTTCCCGCGCCTCGTTGAAGGTGAAGCCGCGCTCCGCCATGAATTCCCTGATCCGCTCCAAGCCGAGGAAGGCCGAATGGCCCTCGTTCATGTGGGTGACCGCGGGGTTGATCCCGAGGGCCCGCAGCGCGCGGATGCCGCCGATGCCGAGCAGGATCTCCTGCCGTATCCGCATCTCCTTGTCGCCGCCGTAGAGGGTCGCGGTCACGTCGCGCAGGTCCGCGGGGTTCTCTTCGATATTCGTATCCAGGAGGAAGAGGGAGCTGCGCCCCACCTTCGCCTCCCAGATCTGCGCCAAGGTTTCGCGGCCGGCCAGCTCCACGCTGATCTTGAGCGGCGCGCCGTCCGCCCCGCGCTTCCGATCCACCGGCATGTTGTACCAGTCGTTTTCCGGGTACGACTCCTGCTGGAAGCCGTCGGGGTTGAGGTACTGCTTGAAGTAGCCCTGGCGGTAGAGGAGCCCCACGCCGACGAGGGGGAGCCCGAGGTCGGAGGCGGTCTTCATGTGGTCGCCGGAGAGGATGCCGAGGCCCCCGGAGTAGATCGGGAGGGACACGTCCATGCCGTATTCCATGGAGAAGTACGCCACGACGTCCTTGCGGCTCCCCTTGTACCAGGTGTCGCCTTTCTTGTAGCGGAGGAAACGGGCGTAGACCTCTTTCAGCGCCGCGAGGTAGGAGTCGTCCTCCGCCATGCGGTCCAATCGATCCTGCGCGACCATGCCGAGCATCCGCGCGGGGTTCTGTTGCGAGTGCAGCCACGTCTCGTAGTCGAGGCGGATGAAGAGCATCACCGCGTCGAAGTTCCACGACAGCCAAAGATTCCGCGCTATCTCCTCGAGCGGCTTGAGAGGAGCCGGCAGTTTCGGTTTGACGGTATAAGTGGCGATATTCATGGATAAAGCTTAGGACTCGCCCCCTGCGCCGTCAAACGGCGCGCAGGCCCCGCTCGTGGGCCTACGCTCGGGGCCGCCGCGCATCCGTAGCGGGGCGCGCGGCGGGAGGGGGTTAGCCGGCGCGGTGGAGGCCGAATCGCTCCGCCAACTCGTCCAGGTGGCTGCCGATGAAGAGGGCGCAGTAGGCGGTGAGCACCGCGCCGAGGGTCACCGCGATCGGGAAGGTCAGGTCCGAGCCGAGCAGGCGGACGAGCCAACCGGAAGCCTGGCCGAGGGGGAAGAGGGCCAGCGAGGCGAAGATGATCGAGCCGCTGAACACCCAGTTGCGGTAGGAGACGTGCTCCTCGGTATTCTCCTCCACAGCGCGGACCGCCTGGGCCGCGCGGTCGAAGCGGACCGCGGCCATGATCGCATCGGTGAGGTCGGGGGCGGGCGGCAAGAAGGCGGTCGCGAGCGCTTCGATGGAAGAGCGCAATCGAGCGGCTTCCGCGGCGCAGGAGGCGCAGCGGTTCAGGTGGAACCGCAAGCGGATCGAATCGATGAACGGCGTCGGCCTTCCGTCGCTTGCATCCAGAACGAGGTCCATGGCGCGGTCGCAGGTCATTCGATTCCTCCTTCCGCGGTATCGCGGAGGCGTTCGCGCAGTAGCTTCTTCGCCCGGAACACGTGCGATTTGATCGTGTTCACGGGGAAGCCCGTCACCGCTTCTATCTCGGGATAGGAGCGGTCATAGAAAAAGAAGAGATCCACGCACACCTTGTAGCGCTCGGGTAGCTCGCCGACGGCCGCGGCGACGGCCTCGCGCGCCGCGGCCCGGAGCGCTCCCCGTTCGGGCCCGTCGAAGTCGGGGATCTCCGCGTCTTCGGCCAGGCTGCAGTATTCTTTCCGGCGTTTGACGCTATTGATCGCCGCGTTATAGGCGATGCGGTATAGCCACGTGGAGAAGCGCGAGCGCCCCTGGAACGAGGCGAGGCTCCGGAACGCCTTCAGGAAGACGTCCTGGGTAAAATCGGCGGCGTCTTCCGCGTTCCTGAGAAAACTCAGGCCCAATCCGTACACCGCGCGCTGATGCCGTTCCACCAGGACGCGGAAGAGCTCCGTTTCCCCGGCAACGACCCGTTCGACGATGGACTGATCGTCAAGGTCCCCGGCGGCGCTCATGCGCCCCGTTCGCCGCGTCTCACCCCGTAATACGCGAGCAGTCCGATCCCGCAGACGAGGGGAATGACCCCGCCCAATAGGCCGTAACCGAAGCCCTCCAGGATCGCGAGGAAGATCGACAAGGTCGCTCCCACGCAGCTGAGGAGTAGGCCCGCGAGGAGACAGAACGAGAGGAGGTCGAAGGAGGGTTTTTGGTAGCGGTCCGCCTTGATGAGCAACACGGATCGGCGGTGGTGCCACAGCAACGAGAAGAAGACCACGATGCTTCCCATGACGATACCCACGATGGGAATCACGGTCACGAGGATCTGCGCTGCGATGGATGGTACCTTTTCCATAGTTATTCGACCCCTTCCGGACGGCGACGCCGCATACTAGTCCGCTCCCCTGTATCCCGTCCATACCCCTTGGGACACGGGGCGCCCGCGGGCGGTTGCGCGGGGCTGGAAAAAAGGGCGGCGACGCGGTACACCATGGGCAATGAAGCGATCATCGATCAGGCCGGCGGCGACTCTGTTCGCGCCGGCGCTGCTGGCGATCCTCTTGGGCGCTTCCCCCGCATGGGCGGGAGGCAAGCAGGATGTCGGCGGAGAGCGGGTTCGTGCGGCGGTGTTCAAAGCCGACGAGCCTCGGATTCTCGCGGCCTACGTCGTCGACGACGTGGGACTGACCAAAGACGCCGCCAACGGGGCGGCCGCCAAGACCTACGCCGAGGGGATGTACCTGCCCCAGGCCGCGGCCGCGTACTTCCCCACGGGCTTTTCCAGTTCCGGGAAGGAACGGCGACTCGATTTCAAGGGCGATCTCACCTATCGCGTCCTCTCCAAGTCCGACCTCGGGGGCGGGGTCTTGGTCTATACCGTGGAGGCGGCGGGCAAGGCCGCCGATCGCGGCGACGGCCGGCGCTATTCCGTCTCCTTCCCGCGGTCGGCGTTGGGCGGCGAGGGTAAGGCGGCCGTACAGCCGGCTCCCTACGCGCTGGAACGCGCGGCGCGGATGTCGGGCCTCGCCGCGGGCACGGTCAGGCTGGAGTCCCTCCGCTACGACGCGGCGTCGGGCCTCTTCAAGGCCACCGCCGTCGCGGGCCCGAACTGAGCGGGCCGCCCGGGGGCCCCCCCCCCCGAC
>JAEXTK010000086.1 GCA_023406985.1 Spirochaetota bacterium
GGGCGAGGCCTCCGCCGGGCCGCGCGCGCCGCGCGGCGGAAAGTGCGGCCGCGGGCGCCCGGACCGCGTCGCCGCGCCGCCGGGAATCGACGAACACCGTCTTGCGCGTGAGCGCGAAGGTCCCCCCCGCGTCCAGGGTCAGCGCGTAGGTCGCCGTAGCCGAGGTAGCGGCGGCGGCCGCGCCGACGGCGATGCGGCCGCGCGCCGGAACCGCGGCCGGAGCGGCCTTGCCCGCGGCGGGAGCGGCAGGAGCCACACGCACCGCGGCGGCGTGGGTGGACGCTACGCCGAGCGTGAACCGGGTTTGACCGGATCGGGACTCCACGTAGAGGTCGCCGTCCTCCCCGGCGCGCGCTTCCAGGACCGAAAGGCTCTTGAACGGGACGCCGGAAACCCGCGGGTCCGACGCGTCGAAATAGTTGGAGACGTCGCCTTCCAGGATCGATTCCAGCCGGAGGTCGACGCTTCCGTCCAAGGCGGTCACCGCGTAGTCCACGGCGAAGAGTTCCCGCACCGCGAAGGACGCCATGCGCCGGACGGTCACCTTGAGGCGCTTCCCCTTCGCCGTCTTCCATACGAATTCCCGCGAAGCGATGCCGGCGTCCATGTCCAAGACGCGCCGGAAATCGGTCACGTTCTCATTCGTGAGCGCCATCCGCTCCCCGTCGGCGTACAGGACGATGGTCTGGGCGTCGGTGACGTTCACGATCTTTTCCGACACCTCGGGGAAACCGAAGAGCTTCTCCGGATGGTGGATCGGATGGAGATCGTAGAACCCGTTCAGGTAGGCGCCGCGGATCGACGGTTCGCCCGCCGCTCGCCCCTCCTCGAAATTGGCCCGGACGCCGAGATAGCCGTTGGCCGTATGGAAGAGCGTTTCTTCCAGCGGTAGTCGCTCCGGACGGAAGCCATGGGATGAGAAAATACGCATGTGGAATTCGACCTAACCCTTTACGGACCCCGCCATGAGACCGCGCACGAAGTAGCGCTGCAGCGAGAAGAAGACCGCCAACGGCAGCAGCATGCTGAGGAAGGCGCCCGAAGTGAGGAGATGCCAGTCTTGGCCCTTTTCGCCGACCATGGCCGCGAGGGCCATCGTCACGACCCGGTTCTTGTCACCCAGGAAGATGAGGGCCACGAGGTAGTCGTTCCAGACCCAGAGGAACTGGAAGATGGCGAAGGAGGCGAGCGCCGGCACGGAGAGCGGCAGCACGAGCCTGACGAAGATGCCGAAGGGCGTCGCGCCGTCCAAGAAGGCCGACTCGAAGATGTCCCGCGGCAGGCTCGCGATGTAGTTGAACAGGAGGTAGACCGCGAGCGGCAGGCCGAAGCCCGTGTGCGCGAGCCACATGGACAGGTAGGTGCCGTTGAGTCCCAGGCGGGTGAAGTCCCGCAGCACCGGGATGAGCGCGATCTGGAGCGGCACCACCAACAGCGCCACCACGATGACGAACCCGACCTTCCTTCCGGGGAACTCCATCCACGCGAAGGCGTAGGCCGCGAAGGCCGCGATCAGGATGGGGATGATGGTGGAAGGGATGGCGACCGCGAGGGAATTGAGCAGGGCGTCCGCGAAGTTGCTGCCGTTCCGCGTGATCGTGTCGCCGTTCGCGTTCCTGAAGGTGATCTCGCCGCCGGCCAGGACGTTCCGGTAGTTTTCCGTCGTCAGGTTGGCGCCGAAGCCGATCATCTTGCGCTCCAGCACGAGCACCGTGCGGGTCCGCTTGTTGCCGTACCACTTGAGCATGCGGCCCGAGGAGGTCTCGATGCCGGACCGCCACTCGTTGAAGGACGCGGTGACGCCCTCCATCGTGATCGGACCGTCCACGTCCAGATCCGCCGCCGCCTGGAATTCTTCCGTCTGGACCCAGTCCTCGTGGGGGAGGACGGTCCACCAACCGGAGGAGAAGATGTCCTTGGAATCCCGGAACGAGGTCACGAGCACCCCGAGCGCGGGAAGTATCCAGAGGAGGCAGAGCAGGGTCAGCGCGACATCGGGAAGCGGCAGCCGGGAAAGGAAGCTCCGCTGCGTCTTCTCTCTCCGTCCTTTCATTTGAAGGCTCTCCTTTCCCCGAACTGCTTGAGGTTATAGATCATCACGGGGATGACCGCGACGAGCAGGACCATGGCTATGGAGGACGCCCGTCCCGTCTCTCCGTAGGTGAATTGCTGCATGTAGAATTCGTTGGCGATGACGTTGGTGCCGTAGTTGCCGCCCGTCATGACCCGGACGATATCGAAGAGCTTGAGGGAGAAGATGACGATGGTGGTCGTGACCGTGACGATCGACCCCATGATGGAGGGGATGACGACGTCGGTGAAGACCCGCAGCTCGTCGGCCCCGTCGATGCGGGCGGCTTCCAGGAGTTCTCCCGGAATGCCCTTGATGGCAGAGGAGAGGACGACCATCGCGAAGCCGGTCTGGAGCCACACCATGATCGCGATGAGGAAGAAGTTGTTCCAGCCGGGGAGCAAGAGCCAAGCCTGGGCCTTCCCGCCCAAGGCCACCACGATGGCGTTGAGGAGGCCGATCTCCTCCACCGTGGTACCCTCGCCCTTGTAGGCGTACATGAATTTCCAGATGACGCCCGCCCCGACGAAGGAGATGGCCATCGGCATGAAGATGACGGCCTTGTAGACGCGTTCGAAGCGGCTCTTGTCCGCGAGCGTCGCGATGATGAGGCCGAGGGCGACGCAGAACGCCGTGCCGAAGACCATCCAGACCAGGTTGTTCCGGAAACTCTCCAGCATGATGCGGTCCGAGAACGCGAAGGCGTAGTTCTTCAGGAAGACGAACCGCGTACCGGTGGAATCGAAGAAGCTCAAATAGAGGGTGCGGAGCACCGGCAGGACGAGGAACCAGCCCAGGATGACGAGGGCGGGACCTACGAAGACGAGCGCGATCGCCACGCTCCGCATTCGCCGGGGAAAGCTTTCCGCCATCCCGTTGAGCGCGAAAAACAGGAGGCCGACCGACGCGATACCCCACGCGATCGCGAAACCGGTCAGCACGAGTTTCGAACCTTGGTACGCGCGCAGGAACTCGAATCCGAGCCGGAGGATCGCGGCGACGAAAACGAGCTCGAGAACGACCAAACCGATGCTTCCCAGCGGCTTTTTCCGTTCGTTCACCTGATATCTCCTCCCGGCATCGGATAGCGGGAGGGGGCGGCGCCCCCCCGGGGGGGGGCCCGGAGCGGCACA